>NZ_CP145335.1:1574166-1948333 GCF_049568105.1 Salinisphaera sp. SPP-AMP-43 | reverse complement strand
CGACCGGCTGATTGTGCATGCCCGCAAGGCTTGGCTGTCGGGGCTGAGCCCGAAAGAAAATCGCGAGGTTCCACCGCTGGACTATGACCGCGTGTACCGGCTGGCCACCGATTTCAACGACCTGCCGATGTCGATCAACGGCGGCATCGTCGATTTGGATACTGCCGAAGCACAGCTCGAGCATCTCGACGGCGTAATGATCGGCCGCGAAGCCTATCGCAACCCCTATGTCATGGCCGACGTCGATCGCCGGTTTTTCGGCGACGCCACGCCAATACCGAGCCGCCGCGAGGTCGTCGAATCCATGTACGACTATATCGGCCGACATCTAGCCACCGGGGGCGCGCTCAAGCAGGTTACCCGGCATATGCTCGGCCTGTTTCATGGCCAACCCGGCGGCCGGGCCTGGCGGCGTATTCTGTCCGAACAAGGCAGCCGCGACGATGCTGGTCTGGAGGTTCTAGAAGCCGCCCTCGAACGGGTCGCCCCGGCGGATACCGGTGTGCCCGCTTAAATCGGGTTGGGCAAGCCGCCCTGCTTGACGCACAATCGCGCCTCACCCAACCACAGGCCCCCACCATGGTGATCTTCAAAACCAACCTCGGCGATATCCATATCGAGGTCGACGAGCACAACGCGCCGATCACGGCCGAGAACTTTCTGAGCTATGTTCGCGATGGCTTCTACGACGGCGTCATCTTCCACCGCGTGATCCCCGGGTTCGTGGTCCAGGGCGGCGGTTTCGACGAGAGTCTGAACCAGAAATCGACCAACCCGCCGATCGCCAACGAATCCAATAACGGCCTGGATAACGAGCGCGGCACGCTGTCGATGGCTCGTACCCAAGATCCGGATTCGGCCACGGCCCAGTTCTTCATCAACCTCGAAGACAACGAGCAACTCAATCATATGGGCACCCGCCCCGGGTACGCCGTATTCGCCCGCGTGGTCGAAGGCATGGACGTGGTGGATGCGATCGCTGAAGTGCCCACCGGCGCCGCGGGCCCCTTCCGCCAAGACGTGCCCCAGCAGACGGTCAAGATCGAATCCGCCGAAATCGCCTAGTCGAGTCGATCGGTGGCCGCCACCCACGTCATCGCCGATCTGCATCTGATCGATGACTGCGAACCTGCCGCACGCCGGCTGGCCGGCTATCTGGCCGGCCCAGCGCGCGATGCGGCCGCCCTCTATGTACTGGGCGATCTGTTCGAGGTCTGGATCGGCGATGACGGCTCGATTCGCGAGCATGCGGCCACGCTCGATGCACTTCGCGAACTGGTGCTTTCGGGGGTGCCGGCCTATTTCATGCGCGGCAATCGGGATTTCGCGGTCGGCCAGGCCTTCGAGACCTTCAGCGGACTGACCCTTATTGATGATCCGAGCCGGGTGATCCTGTACGGCGTGCCCACCTTGCTTGCCCACGGCGACATCTTCTGCAGCGACGATACAGCCCATCAGGCGTTTCGTGCGAAATATACCGACCCTGCCTGGCGCCACAAACGTCTGGCGCTGCCGTTATGGGTTCGTCGGGCTGTTGCCCGGCGTGCCCGACGTCGTTCGAGCAAGCGCAAGGCCGGCCTGCCGTCGTCGATCATGGACGTGAATACGGCCACCGTGGCTCGAATGGCCGCCGAGTACGACGTGGCGCGCATCATTCACGGCCACACCCATCGTCCGGCCGATCATCCGGGGACCGATGTCGATCGCTACGTGCTGGCCGACTGGCGCCCCGAGCGAGCCGAGGTGCTGTGTATCGACGACGCCGGCGTTCGCCGGCGCCAACTCAACGCAGCCGGCGAGTTCGTCGATTGACCAACGCCTGGTAACGGGCGATGTAAATCCGTACCAAGCGCCGTTGCTTGGAGGCCCGAGGTCGCGTGCGCCGCGCAGTCGCTCTATTTAAGTTGGGCGACAACTCGGGATGGGCATCACGGCTGGGCCTGCTCTTTTAAGCCAGCACCACACTACACATCACGCGCCGCAACATAGACGTTTTGCCCCGGTGGCTGATACGGTATGGGGCTCGTCGTCTGCGGTACACGATTCGTGATACAAACGCAGCGCTCGTACGACACCTCAAAACGCTCAAGAATTCGAGCCGCCGTCACGTGCCTGCAGCTCATCGAGCTCCGGCTCGGAGAATCGAGCCTCGCGCCGGGCGTCGATATTGTACGGTCCCGGCGGTCCGCCGTTCATATACTCGTCGAGCAGCTTGAAAAAGGTGGCATCGGGATCGAGCCCACGCGGCTCGGCGAAATAGCGGAACCAGCGGGTACCGATTTCGACGTGCGGTACCTCCTCTTCGAGGATCTGCTCGAAAATCGCGACGGTTTTATCGTCGCCAACCTGCCTGAGCTTAGCGATCATGCCCGGTGTGACGTCTAACCCACGGGCTTCGAGTACGCGCGGCACCAGCGCCATGCGTACCATCGGATCGTGGGCGGTCTTGACCGCCATTTCCCATAGCCCGTTGTGGGCATCGAAATCGCCGTAGCGATAGCCGAAGTCGGCCAGACGATCGTTGAGCATCGTGAAATGTCTCGATTCGTCGGCCGCCATCGACAGCCAGTCGGCATAATAGTCGGCCGGCATACCGCGATAGCGATAGGCCGCGTCCAGACCAAGATTGATGGCGTTGAACTCGATATGCGCGATCGCATGAATCAACGCGGCCCGGCCGTAGTCGGTGCCGAGCCCGCGGCGAGCGAGCTTGGACGGATGCACCAGCGCCGGGCGCTCGGGCCGTCCGGGGATCGGCACGTCTTCGGCGACTCCGGTCGATTGGCTCAAGCCGCTTGAGTTAGCGGCATGCAAGGCTTGGGCGGCGCGGCATTTGGTCGCCGGATCGCCCTCCATCAACGCTGCATAGACGTCAGCCGGCTGCATCAGCCCGACAGCCCGCGCCATAGATCGGCGATGATGTCGTCGATATTTTCTAGGCCGACCGATACCCGAACCAGCCCTTCGCCAATTCCAGCCCGGGCCCGATCCTCGGCCGAGATACGGGCATGGGTGGTACTGGCCGGATGCACGATAGTGGTCCGGGTATCGCCCAGATTGGCGGTAATCGACAACATCTGGGTGGCGTTGATCAACTTGAACGCCGCCTCTCGGCCGCCGGCCACATCGAAAGCCACGATGCCGCCGAAACCGCCCGGCTGTTGCCGCGTGGCCAGTTCATGCTGGGCATGCGAGCTCAGACCCGGGTAATAGACATGATCGATACCGGGCTGGGTCTCCAGCCACTGGGCCAGCCGGGTCGCGGACTCGCAGTGCGCCCGCATGCGAATCTCGAGTGTTTCCAGCGATTTGTAGAAAATCCAGGCATTGAACGGGCTCATGCTCGGCCCGCAGGTGCGCAAAAAGCGAAACACCTGATCACCCACGGTTTCGGCATCGCCGACCACGGCGCCGCCCAGCGCACGGCCCTGGCCATCCAGGTACTTGGTCGCCGAATGAATCACGATATGGGCACCGTGTTCCAGCGGGCGCTGCAAGGCCGGCGTACAGAAACAGTTGTCGACTACCAGCCGCGCATTGTTGGCGTTGGCCAACGCTGCCAGCCCGGCTAGATCCACCACCTCGGTCAATGGGTTGGACGGGGTCTCGACGAACAGCATCCGGGTATCCGGGCCGATCGCTGCCTGCCAGGCGTCCAGATCGTCCGGAGCCACGAAGGTGGTCCGGATACCTAGCTTGCCCAGGTAGTTATTAAACAACCCAATGGTCGAGCCGAACAAGGTATGCGCAGCCACGATGTGATCGCCGGATTGCAGCGTGGCCAGACAGGTCGCCAGGATCGCGGCCATCCCCGAACCGGTCGCCACGCAGCACTCGCCACCTTCCATCGCGGCCAGCCGCTGACAAAAGGCATCTACTGTGGGATTAGTGAAGCGTGAATAGATATTGCCGGGGTCCTCGCCAGCGAAGCGGGCGGCACAGGCCTCGGCCGACTCGAACACGAAGCTCGACGTCATATGAATAGCGCTGCTGTGCTCGCCCTCGGGGCTGCGCAGGGTACCGGCCCGCACGCCGCGGGTAGCGGTTCCCCATTCCGGATCATAGTCGATGGTCATGGCGTCTCCTGTGAGATACGGCGGGCACAAACAAAAATGCCTGCACGCAGCAGGCGGTGTCCTCTTGACGCCCGCTTAGCTGATGTTCGATCGCGAAGACAGCGATCCGCGCCCGCAAGCTGTGACAAATCGGCGCGTGACGCGAGTATGCCGGGCGCCCCCGGGCGCATCAAGCGCCCGAGGACGTCGCCACACATGCTTATGCGTCGTTGTGGATCTCGAGTACGGCATTGTCTTTTTTGCGACGCGCTTCCTTGGTCGCGTCGGCTCGAGCCGATTCCAGCTGCTCGAGGTATTCGGTCGAGACATCGGCCGTGACATAGTGACCGGTGAAGACCGAGTCTTCGTAGGCATGGATGCTGTCGTTGCCGACCGACACGGCGCGCTTGAGATCTTCCATATCCTGGTAGATCAACTTGTCGGCGCCGATGATGTCGGTGATTTCGTCATCGGTATGGCCATGGGCAACCAGCTCGGTCGCGCTCGGCATGTCGATGCCATAGACGTTGGGATAGCGCACCGGCGGCGCGGCCGAGGCGAAATACACCTTGTTCGCACCGGCTTCACGGGCCATTTCGATAATTTGCCGAGAGGTCGTGCCCCGCACGATCGAATCGTCGACGAGCAGCACATTCTTGCCAGCGAATTCCAGGTCGATCGGATTAAGCTTCTTACGCACCGATTTCACTCGCTGCTGCTGACCCGGCATGATGAAAGTACGGCCGATATAACGGTTCTTGATGAAGCCCTCGCGGTATTTCACGTCGAGCTGACTGGCCAGTTCAACGGCCGCGGTCCGGCTGGTCGAGGGAATGGGAATCACGACATCGATATCGTGGTCTGGCCACACCCGCTTGATCTTCTCGGCCAGATACGTGCCCATGCGCAGCCGTGCCTTGTAGACATAGACATCGTCGATCACCGAGTCCGGGCGCGACAGATAGACATATTCGAAGATGCACGGCGCGAGCTTCGGCTGATCGGCGCACTGGCGGACATAGATTTGGCCATCGAGGGTGATCACCACGGCCTCACCCGGGGCGATATCGCCGATCCGTGTAAAACCCAGCGCGTCCAGCGCCACCGATTCGGAGGCGATCATGTAATCGGTGCCGTCGTCGGTTTCACGCTTGCCATAGACCGCCGGGCGAATGCCGTGCGGATCGCGAAAGCCGACCAGCCCGTAGCCGGTGATCAGCGCGGTCGCGGCATAACCGCCGCGACAACGACGATGTACAGCCCCGACCGACCGGAACACGTCGTCCGGCGTCAGTTCCAGATTCTTGCCCTGCATCAGCTCGTGAGCGAACACATTGAGCAGGATTTCGGTATCCGAGTCGGTATTCAGATGCCGGCGATCCGAACGGAACAACTCGTCCTTGAGCTGCTCGGCATTGGTTAGATTGCCGTTGTGCGACAGGCAGATGCCGTAGGGCGTGTTGACGTAGAACGGCTGAGCCTCGGCCGAGGAATCCACACCGGCGGTTGGGTAGCGCACATGCCCCACCCCGGCATTGCCAACCAGGCGCAGCATGTGGTCGGTACGAAACACATCCCGCACCAGGCCGTTTTCCTTGCGCAAGTACAGCCGATTACCGTCCGTAGTCACAATGCCGGCTGCATCCTGCCCCCGATGTTGGAGCACGGTCAGTGCATCGTAGATATCCTGATTAACCGGGGAGGTCGAAACCATCCCAACTATGCCGCACATAAGCCAAACGCTCGTGTTGAGTAAAGAATCTCAGGGCTTTAGATGATCGTATCCGAGGCCAAGAAATCTAGGTCGAGGAAGACGTCTTACTGGCCGACAAGGTTGCCGGGGCATCGGGATACGTGATCGCGTTGGCGACATCGTCCGGCAGATATTGGCGAACCCACAGCGCGCCCGACTCCAGTTGGCCGATGAATACCGAGTTCTGCCACCAACTATCCCGAGGCACCGGGGTGACCCCGGCCAGCAGAACCAGAACAATAAGGACGGCGACGCCGCGCACAACCCCGAACACAATGCCGACGGCGCGATCGGTTCCGGCAAAGCCGGTCTGACTGATCAAGCGCCCAAGCACGTAATTCAGAATGGCGCCGGCGATGAGCACGACCAGGAACACAAGCGCAAAAGCCACCGCCGTGCGCGCCGAGTCGACATCGATCCAGCGCTGCAGATAGGCAGCGACCGGGGCAGCAAGCAAGAATGCGAGATAAAAAGCCAGGACCCACGTTGCCAGTCCTAGGGCTTCCCGAAGGAAACCTCGGAAAAAGCCGATAGTCGCCGATAAAGCAACGACGACGACAATCGCGACATCGATCCAGATCATGATAGCCGGCCGCCAGGGCAAGACGGTGACATGATAGCAAACTCATGGCCTGCGAGCGGCCCTGCGGCCACGATCGCAACGCCGATCGCCTGCGGCCAGCCCCGCGCGGACCGGCACACCGCTGGACGAACGCACGGCATAGACGCCGTGGCTGTCGCGTTTCGCGGGTTGCGGCACTCGCCGGAACCCGCGTTCCGGCAACGCCCATCACACCAGCCACGGCCCGAGCCGGCCGTAGCGTTGTGATCATATTCTGACGTCTCAGTCGCGAACGCTGTCCTGCCGGCCAGATCGCCTTGCGAGCCGAACCGCGGCCGCGATGCAGCGCTGCTCAACGACATCAACCGGTCCCGGCCGGTCCTAGCGTAGATGCCGCACCAAGGTCTTGCGGCCCTGCTGCTTGAGCCGGTCGGCCGTCGCTCGCGCAGCGTCCTCGCCGTCGAACGGGCCCACGTTGACGCGATACCAGGTCTTGCCATCGACATCGCCCGGCGTATAGAAGGCCTTGAACTGCCCTTGCAGCTGGCGCGCCAGAGCCTCAGCGTTGTCCTGTTTGCCGAAGCTGGCAATCTGCACTACCCAACCCTTCGGCTGGCGTTTTTCCAGACCGGTACCGGCCGCACTCGCGTTACCGCCCTGGCTGCGGTTGCTCTTGGCGTTATTGCCGACGGTAGACGAACCATAATCGCTCGACGTGCTCTCGGCCCGATCACGCTCGGTGCTCGGCTGCGGCTCGTTCGAACTTGACTGGCGGGTCGATGCCGAGGACTGGCTCGGCTGAGCCTGCTTTTTCGGGGCCGGCTCGGCCGGGGTCTGTGCTGCAGCCTGCTCGTCGCTCGAACTGCCATGCACTGGGGGCGTCGAGAATTCGGACTCACTCTGCGGCGAGACCGCATCGGCGCTCGGCTGGCGGGACTGTGCCGTCGGCGTATGGTTCGCTGCAGAGGCCTGCTGTGCCTGTCCATCGGTACCGGTGTCGCCGGCGTCGTTGCCCGATCCGTCAGCGGGCTCGGCCTCACCATCCGGCTGAACATTATAGACGCGCATTGAACCACGCCCGTCGTCCTCGCCACCGCTGTGCATACAGCGCGAAAGCAGCAACGGCGCTAATACACCGATGATCACCAGGATGGCCACGCCGATCAGGCGTTTTTTCATCACATCATTCATGTTCAGGACTCCGCGCCTGCGCCACGGTAAAAAAAGAACCACAAACGACGATTCGATCGCCGCGAGCCGCGACCCGGCCGGCCTCGTTCAAGGCCGCGGACGGATCATCGAACGTCGGACCGACATGACCGAGCCGCGCCGCCAGTGCCTCAGCACTCAAACCCCGGGGGGTAACCGTATCCAGCCCGGCGGGATAGAACCGGTCCGCGATCGCTGCCAGCCGTTGGCCGACGGCTTCGACCGGTTTGTCCGCGAGCATGCCAATCACCACATGAGTCCATCCGACAGCCGGCCGACGTTCGAGTTCGTCGACCAACAAAGCCACTGCGTCGTCGTTGTGGCCCACATCGTAGATGATCGGTATGGGACCGTCGATAACTTCTCGCCGGCCCGGTAGTTTCGCCTGAACACGACAGGCCCGTTCGATGTCTTCAGCCGCGAGCTCCCAGCCCAGGTCAGCCACCGTGGCCACGGCCGCAGCTAGGTTGTCGGGGTGGACCTCGGCATGCGGCGCACAGCTTAGCAACCGGCCATTCGGGCCGGTCCATTGCCAATGGCCGTTCGCCGCCGACAAATTAAACTCCGAGCCGATCGAATAGAGCCGAGCTCCGCAGGCGGCGGCTGAGGCTGCAATACTGGCCGGCGCCTCGCGATCGCTGCAGAACACGGACTGGTCGCCGCGCATGATCCCGGCCTTTTCGGCGCCGATTGCCTCGCGGGTATCGCCGAGCCAGTCGGTATGATCCAGGCCGATGCGCGTGATCACGGCGACATCTGCATCGAGGATATTGACTGCATCAAGCCGACCGCCCAGCCCGACTTCCAGCACCGCCACATCAACGCCGGCCTGCGCGAAGACCCAAAGGGCAGCCAGCGTGCCGAATTCAAAGAACGTCAGCGGGATATCCCCGCGTGCCCTTTCGATCGTTTCGAACGCGGCCACTAACGCGGCATCGGTAGCCGGCTCGCCGTCGACGGCCACGCGTTCGTTGTAGCGCCATAGATGCGGCGAGGTATAGGCGCCGACCCGGCAGCGCTGTCCGAGCAGGCCGCCAATCAAAGCGACCGTGCTGCCCTTGCCATTGGTGCCGGCGACCGTGATCGTTCGATGACGCGGCGCCAGCAAATCCAGGCGTTCGGCCACGGTACGCACCCGATCCAAACCGAGTTCAATTTCGCGGCTGTGAAGCGAAAGCTGGTAGTCCAGCCACTGTTCCAGGGTCGATGGCACATTCATACCCGGCGGTCGCTCAGGCTGTCAGCCGAGCAGGATCAACATGGCAAACGCGTTTGATAAGCGATCGATTCCGCATCGAAGACAACCCAATGCGCTGCGCCGAACAGGCTGCAGACACAGCCTGATTCGTCGCGGGCCATAGTTGGCCCACGACGTACCTCGGGCGCTCGGTCAGCACCGCTCGAAGCTGTCGAGGCCGCTAGTCTTGCTCAGCCGGCGCTTCGGGCTCGGCAGCCTCTTCGGCCACCGGCGGGCGGTGCATCATCGTCGATACCACACGATACACCTGATCGCGCAGATCGCTGCGCTGTACGATCATATCGATCGCGCCATGCTCGAGCAGAAATTCGCTGCGCTGAAAGCCTTCCGGCAAGGTCTGTTTCACGGTCTGCTCGATCACGCGCGGCCCGGCGAATCCGACCAGGGCTTCCGGCTCGGCCACGTTGATGTCACCGAGCATCGCATAGCTGGCTGCCACGCCCCCCATGGTGGGATGGGTCAACACCGATACGAACGGCAGACCGCGATCGGCCAGCCGGGTCAGCGCGGTGCTGGTCTTGCCCATCTGGAGCAGTGAAAACAGGCCTTCCTGCATACGGGCACCGCCCGAAGCCGAAAAGAACACGAACGGCGAGTTGGCATCGATCGCGGCATGTACGCCGCGTACGAAACTCTCACCGACCACGCTGCCCATCGAACCGCCCATGAATTTGAAATCCATGGCGCCGGCCACGATCGGCATCGACTTGAGCGTACCGCTCATCATCAGTACGGCTTCGCGCTCGCCCGAGTCCTTCTGGGCGGCCGACAGACGGTCCCGATATTTCTTGGAATCGCGAAACTTGAGCGGGTCGCGCGGCTCAAGACCGCCGGCGATTTCGTGGCGATTGTCTGGATCGAGGAACAGATCCAGACGCTGCCGCGCCCGCAGACGCTGGTGGGTGTTGCACTTCGGGCAGACGTGCAGGGAGCGCTCCATCTCGGCGGTGTACAGCACTGCACCACAGCTGCTGCATTTCGCCCACAACCCCTCGGGCACGCTGTTTTTCTGTCGCGATGCATCGTTGCGCATCTGCGACGGCATCAGTTTCTCGAGCCAGCTCATGCGCCTTCGCCCTCCTGTTCGCGTTCGTCCCGTTGGCTTTGGTCGCTGTCGTCGATCGCTACGCGCATCGCCGACAGCGTTTGTCCGAGGCGCTGGGCAGTCAGGTCCCGATCATCGCCGTGTTCGGCGATTTCACGCACCAGCGCACTGCCGACCACGACCGCATCAGCGACCGCTGCCACTGCTGCCGCATTGTCCGGCGTGCGCACCCCGAAACCTACCCCGATCGGCAAGGATGTGGCCTCGCGAATCGGTGCGATCTGCCCTGCCAGGCGGTCGGTATCCAGGCTCGCCGCGCCGGTAACGCCCTTAAACGATACATAATAGATGAAACCGGCCGCGTTTTCGCAGATGCGTGCGATCCGTTCGCGGCCTGTGGTCGGCGCGATCAGGCAGACCGGATCAATGCCGGCCGCACTCAAGCTCGGCGCGATATCCGGCGCTTCTTCCGCAGTCATATCCACGATCAGCGCGCCGTCGACGCCGGCTTCGCTGGCGCGCGCAGCGAATGTGTCCAGGCCCATCGAATCGATCGGGTTGAAATAGCCCATCAGCACGACCGGCGTATCACGATCGCGCTCACGAAAACGTGCCACCATATCCAGTACCTGACGCAGGCTAGTGCCATGCATCAGCGCCCGCTCGCAGGCGGCCTGGATCACCGGGCCATCGGCCATCGGATCGGTGAACGGTACGCCTAGTTCGATCACGTCGGCACCGGCATCGACCAGGGCATGCATGAAATCCGGGGTCGCATCGGGATGCGGATCGCCGGCGGTCAGATACGGAATCAGCGCCGTGCGGCCGGCGCTGCGCAATGTCTCGAAACGTTTCGCCAAGCGACTCAAAGCGATTCTCCTGCGGCTTCGGCCACGCTGCTCATATCCTTGTCGCCACGTCCGGATAGATTGACCAACACATCCTGGTCGGGGCGCATCTGGGCAGCCAGTTTCTTGGCATAGGCCACCGCATGAGCCGACTCCAGCGCCGGCATGATGCCCTCGATTCGCGTGCATTCATGAAAAGCATCCAGGGCATCGGCATCGGTCACATCGACATAGCGCGCCCGGCCGATGTCCTTGAGCCAAGAATGCTCGGGGCCGACGCCCGGATAGTCCAGACCGGCCGAGATCGAGTGCGTGCCCTGAATCTGGCCGTTGTCGTCCTGCATCAGATAGGTCCGGTTGCCATGCAGCACGCCCGAGCGGCCGGCCGACAATGGCGCGGCATGCCGCCCCGAGGCGACCCCGTCGCCCCCGGCTTCGACGCCGTAGATCGCGACGTCTTCGTCGTCCAGGAACGGATAGAATAGACCGATCGCGTTCGAGCCGCCGCCGACACAGGCAACCAGCGCATCCGGCAGGCGACCGTTGCGTTCCATCATCTGGCGCCGTGATTCGCGGCCGATCACGGCCTGGAAATCGCGCACCATCGCCGGGTACGGCGCTGGCCCGGCGACCGTGCCGATGATGTAGAAGGTATCGTCGACGTTGGCGACCCAGTCGCGAAGCGCTTCGTTCATCGCGTCCTTGAGCGTTTTCGAGCCGGACTCGACCGGCCGGACCTCGGCGCCCAGAAGCCGCATGCGATAGACGTTGGTCGCCTGTCGACGCATGTCCTCGCTGCCCATGAACACCACGCATTCCAGGCCAAGCCGGGCTGCGACCGTTGCCGTCGCCACGCCGTGCTGGCCGGCGCCGGTCTCGGCGATGATCCGGGTCTTGCCCATGCGTGCAGCGAGTAGCGCCTGGCCGATGGTGTTGTTGATCTTGTGCGCGCCGGTATGGTTCAGGTCTTCGCGCTTGAACCAGATACGGGCGCCACCGGCAGCTTTGGACAGCCGCTCGGCGTGATAGATCGGCGTTGGACGCCCCACGAAGTCGGTCATGTCCGAATCCAGGGCCGCCTTGAACTCCGGATCATGGCGCGCGGATTCATAGGCCCGAGCCAGCTCATCGAGCGGTGCCATCAGCGTCTCGGCCACGAACCGGCCGCCGTAGGGCCCGAAATGGCCCCGCGCATCCGGCATATCGCGCCATGCATGAGCGCCGTGGGCCGCAGAGGTCTCCGGATTGTCCTTTTGCGTCGTACTCATGCTCTACCTGCTTGGTTTACCGCGTCGACGAAAGCTTTCATCTTCGCACTGCATTTGGCGCCACGCTCGCGCTCCACGCCGCTGCTTACATCCACGGCATAGGGCGAAAAACACGCGATCGCCTCGCTCACATTATCTGGATTCAGACCGCCGGCAATGATGATCGGCTGGGCCACCGACTCGAGCTTCGCCTGCCAGTCGAAGGTCTCGCCTTGGCCACCGGCCTGGCCGACCCGGTTGGCGTCCAGCAACAGGGCCGCGGCCCGATCATAGCGTTCGGCCCATTCGACCAGCCGAACCCCGGGCTCCCCCATCGGTACCGCCTTGGCGAAAGGCGTATCGAAACTCGCGCAAAAGGCCGCTGATTCGCTGCCGTGGAACTGCAGCAGATCGATCGGCAGGCTGGCTAACACCTGCTCGACCAGACGTGCTTCGTTATCCATAAACAGCGCCACCCGTGCCACGAAAGGCGGCAGTGCGGCCGTAATCTCGCCGGCTCGGGCGATCGAGATCGCGCGCGAACTGCCTGCTGCGAACACCAGGCCAATGGCGTCGGCACCGGCCGCAGCGGCTGCCTGTGCGTCCGCAGCCGTGGTGACACCACAGATTTTGGTGCGCACCCGGTTGGTGGCAATCGACGATGACGACAGGGCTGAAATCATAGACCAGTTATTTTACCAGCCCGCGTCGTCAAGCGCCGGCAACGGCAGTTCGACATCCGGCGGATAGTGGACCCGACGCAACGACAGACCGGCCGCCGGCGCCGTCATACCGGCATAGCGGCGATCACCGCCCGCCAGCAACTCACCGACCCAGCCGGTCCCTGCCTCGCCGCGGCCAATCACTGCAAGCGTACCGACAATGTTGCGCACCATATGGTGCAAAAACGCATTGGCCCGTACATCGACCCGCAGCCAGTCGTCCTGCCGCGTCACGCTCAGATGCTGGACATCGCGCACCGGCGTCTTGGCTTGGCAACCGGCCGCGCGAAAAGCACTGAAATCATGGGTGCCGACCAGCGTCTGCGCGGCCTCGTGCATAGCTTTTTCGTCGAGCCGGCGATGAACATGCCATGCCCGTGATCGCCACAGCGCCGACGGCGCATCACGATCCAGCAGCCAGTAGCGATAGTCGCGCGCAACCGCCTGGAAACGGGCATGAAACGTCTCGGGAACCGGTACGAACCACTGCGGCGCGATGTCGTCGTTCAGCCAACGATTGGTGCCGAGCAGCCAGCTTCGATCACGGCGGACCGCCGCGGTGTCGAAATGCACGATTTGGCCCTGAGCATGCACGCCGCTGTCGGTCCGCCCGCTACAGACGGTACGAATCGGCTCGTTCGCTACCTTGGACAGCGCTGCTTCGAGACTGTCCTGAACGCTGCTGGCGTGCGGCTGGCTCTGCCAGCCGTGGTAGTGCGTGCCGTCGTATTCGATACAAGCCGCCCAGCGCATCAGACCACCGCTCCGTCACCAGCAACCAGCTGCTGGCTAAAGCGTTTCCAGCAGTTCAGTCGCGCTGTGCTGCTGCTGCTCGTCGCCGCGTTGGCGAACGTCCTCGAGCAGCTCTCGGGCTGCAGCCCGATCGTCCATGTCGATGTACATACGGGCCAGATCGAGCCGGATCTCGATGCTGTCATTGGGATCATCGTCGGATTGCCCAGCGGTTTCGGAAGGCGGATCGTACAGATCAAACTCGCCAGGATCGATCATTTCGAGTCCGTAGCGCTCGATATCGCTGTTTTCGAGCTGTCCGTCGTCACTCAGGGCCGCATCCTGCGCTTCCTCGGTCTCAGCGTTAAAGCTCAGGCCTTCCTGGTCATGATCGCCCAAATCGTGCTGTCGCTCGGCAGCCTGTGGCAACGCATGGGATTCGAACGCCAGGGCTTCGATCTCTTCGTTGGTTGCCGCCCGTCGCGGCCGGTCAGGCGGCGCTTCTGGGGCCGCCCGATCGGCGTTCGTACCGGGGGCATGGTCGTCTACCGCAGCTGGCGACCCATCGGCGGCGCTGGCCCCCGGCTCGGTAGAGGCCGGTCGCCTGTGCTCGACGTCTTTGTTCGCGTCGTCTGCCCGCGGCGTCTCGGGAGCGGCCACGTCCGGCATAGCCGGCATCGTGTCTGTATCCGTCCTGCTGTGCTCGGCGCCCGGCGTGGCCAGGGGCGATGCCGGCTGGAAAGCGGCTACGGCGTCGGCCGCAGGCGCCCCACTGAAAGCGCTACTTTGGCCTGGCTCATCGGGTATCGGACTTTCTAACGGCGCACGATCTAGCCGACTGGCCGCTGCAGCATCCAGGGTCGAATCCGGACTTATGGCCCCCGGACCAGAACCTGCTGCTGTGGCGGCGGGCGTATGGGCGCTCTGATGCTCGCCCGGCGTCGCCGCGCTCTCGTGGCCGGTCGCCGTCTCGGCAACAGGGGCCTCGGTTACGGTCGCTGCGCTGTCCTCGCGGTGCTGGCTGACCTGTTCGGCTTCTGCAGATTCGAGTTCAATCGGTCGATAGCGACGCGCCTGCCATCGTCGAATGCCCAACAGCGCCAACAACAGCAGCAATACGACCAGCCCCAGAGTGCGCAGCGATAACCCGCTACCGCCCGCTGCGACATCTCGTGGCGGCGGCATTTCGTCGATGCTCGAGGTGACCGGCTCAGACCGGCTCGTGCCACGGGGGCTGGTGGCGGCATCGGTCGTATCCGACTCGGCCGCGGTAGCCACGGCGCCCGCGGTCGCATTCGCTTTGGCTTGTGAGCCCGGCGCTGCTGCGGTGGCGGCCTTCTCGTTACGACCGGGCTGCGTGTTTGCCACGGCATCCGCCACAGCAGGGGCTGCAGAAGTAGCTCCGACACGCTGCTCGCTAGGCGTCCAGGGCGTATCGGCCGGCGGGCTCAGGTGGCCCAAGCGCGCCTGCCGTGTCTCTTCTGGCGCCGACTCGGCGGCGGTTGCCGGCACCGCCTGCTCGGCATCGGCTGTCTGTTGTTCCAGGCTGGCCGGTGGGGCCTGGCCGCTGGCCTGGACGTCTGGCTCATTGGCCGGCCGATCGGTGGCTGGACTTAGCTGTGCGGCGCGGTTTTTGGCCTGGCTCGCATCGATCGCACGGATTCGAGTCGCACTCGGCAGGTCGAGCACTGCGCCGCCGCGCAGTTGCGCCATGTTGCGACCGAACGCCGACGCATTGGCGCGATAGATCGCCTGCATGGTCTGGGCCACGCTGGCATCGGCCGGCGTATTGGCGGCGGCGATCGACCAGAGGGTTTCGCCGGCGCGTACCCGATGGGTCATAGCGCCTGCTTGGCCCCTGGATACGACCTCGGAGCTGGACTGCGTTTTCGACGCCGCCGGCTGCGACTGGGTCGCGGCCGGCGACGACTCTGGGCGTGCTATGCCGGCCGGATCGAGCATCGCCGTGTATTCGCGCAGCGCCCGACCGTCGCCGGTGCGAACCTGCAACAGAAAATCGACGAACGGCTCGGCCACCGGGCGGCGCGTGGACAGATGCACATTGGCCCGGCCGCTCTGTTCGTCGTAGCGGGTATCTATCTGCAGCCGATCGACGATGCTGCTGCGGCGTATACCAAAGCGCTCGAACATTGCTGCCGGCGCGATCCCGACCTGCAGGCTGGCGCGATCGGCGGCACTCAGGCGTTTTAGTGCCAGCGTGGCATCCAGAGGCTGGTCGAGGCGAGAATGCACGGACAGCGCGCCGAACTCCATTGCAGCAGCCGGCGCGGCATAGCCGAGCGCGACCATGGCGGCGACGACCGCTGTCTTTCGTAAGCCTTGCTCAGTGATCACGGCCACGCCGTTCGAACCCCCTATGCCGCTTCCCTGCCGCCCGCAACTGGTCGCCCGATAGCGCGACCCGCCCGATATCCTGGGCCGAACGGCTTTTCCTCGATCACGCGAGGCCGACCGGCAGCGGTTGGTGAATCGCCGATCGCCCCAGTCGACCGGCGAATTTAGCGTAGCATATCGACGATTGCGCCCCCCATCTCCTGGGTGCTGGCGACCTGGGTTTCCTGGTTCATGATGTCGCGAGTACGCAGCCCCCGGTCCAGTGCATAGCCGACCGCGGCCTCGACCTTGTCCGCCAGATCCGAGCGATCCAACGTATAGCGCAGCATCATCGCCACCGACAGAATCGCGGCCAGCGGATTGGCCAGCCCTTGGCCGGCAATATCCGGCGCGCTACCGTGGACCGGTTCGTACAACCCCTTGCCGTTGGCATCCATCGACGCCGAGGGCAGCATGCCGATCGAACCGGTCAACATGGCTGCGGCATCCGAGAGAATATCGCCGAACAGATTGGTGGTGACCACAGTATCGAATTGCTTCGGCGCCCGCACCAGCTGCATGGCCGCGTTGTCGACATACATATGCGACAGTTCGACGTCTGGATAGTCGACCGCGGTTTCGTTCATTACGTCGCGCCAGAGCTGCGAAACATCCAGTACGTTGGCCTTGTCAACGCTGCACAGCCGGCCACCGCGGGCCCGGGCGATATTAAAAGCGGTGCGGCCGATGCGCTCGATTTCGGCATCGTTGTAACGCATCGTATTCCAGGCTTCGCGCCGGCCGGCCTCGTCGGTGCCGTGGCCGGCCGGTTGACCGAAATAGATGCCGCCGGTCAGTTCGCGCACGATCATGATATCCAAGCCGGACACGACTTCAGGTTTGAGCGCCGAGGCGTGGGCGAGCTGTGGATACAGAATTGCCGGCCGCAGATTGGCGAACAGCCCGAGCTCGCTGCGCAGGCGCAGTAGGCCCGATTCCGGCCGTTTGGCGCGCTCGAGACCGTCCCAGGCCGGACCGCCGATCGAACCGAAAACGATGGCATCGGCTTCGCGGGCCGCGGCCAGCGAGGATTCCGGCAACGGATCGCCTTCGGCATCGATGGCCGCACCGCCGACCAGGGCTTCGTGCAGTTCGATATCCAGACCGTGGTCGTTCACCAGAGCCTCAAGCACCCGTACTGCCTCGCGGCAGATCTCGGGGCCGACGCCATCCCCCGGCATGACCAAAATACGTGCCGTCATAACGCTCCCTCGTTGTCCTTGCTGTCGAATCGGCCTGCGATCAGAGCTCGCGGAATAGCCACGGCTTATCCTGGGCGCGCTGCTGTTCGAACTCGCGAATGTCGTCGGCATGCTGCAGCGTCAAGCCGATATCGTCGAGCCCTTCCAGCAGGTTGTCGCGGCGATAGCCTTCGATATCGAAACGATACTCCCGGCCGTCGTCCAGGCGCACGTTCTGCTCGAACAGATCGACCCGCGCCTGCAGGCCGCCATCGATCTTCGCGGCCTCGAACAGCTCATCGACCTGCTCGGCTGTCAGCGCGACCGGCAACACACCGTTCTTGAAACAGTTGTTGTAGAAGATATCGGCAAAACTGGGCGCGATTACGCAGCGGATGCCGAAATCCGCCAGCGCCCAGACTGCATGCTCGCGCGAGGAACCACAGCCGAAGTTATCGCGCGTCAGCAGGATCGAGGCATCGCGAAACGGTTCTTGATTGAGCACGAAATCCGGGTTTTCACGCCGGTTGGCGATATCGATATCCAGCCCGCCGGCGTCCAGATAGCGCCAGTCGTCGAACAGATGGGGGCCGAAACCGGTTCGCCGGATCGATTTCAGATACTGCTTGGGAATGATCGCGTCGGTATCGACATTAGCCCGGTCCAGCGGCGCAACCAAGCCCTGATGAATCGTAAAAGCTTGCATAGGTAGGTTCCAGTCTTGAAGTCGGCCGCGCTCAGGCGGTCGGCTTGCGGGCGATGAAACGCAGGCGCACATACGGCGCTGTCCAGCGGCCGTCGTCGTCCTGCAGGGTATCGGCGAGCCGGGCGCGAACCGCCGCGACATAGCGATCGCGGGCCTCGCCCTCGACAAACGCGGTCACGAATGGCCGGGCCAGCGTGGTCAGCCAGGCAGCGACATCGCCCGGCAGCGGCGTCGGCCGTTCGAAGCAGTCCGTGCACTCGACCTTGAAGCCGGCGGCCACGAGCCGGTCGCAGTAGTCACGCTCGGCCGGGAAATACCAGGGATCGAGCGCATCCGGATCGAACCCGCGTTCGGCGGCCTCGGCCCGAAGCGCAGCCTGAATCGGTGCCACGTTGCCGGCCGCGCCCATCTCGGCGACGAACCGACCGCCTGGCTTGAGCCGTGCGAACACGGCCTCGACCACGGCCTGTGGGTGGGCGCTCATCCAGTGCAGCGCGGCATTGGAAAACACGGCATCGAAGTCGTGGCCCACGACCTGGCTCTGCGCGAGACGCTGGGCGTCGGCCTCGACAGCCTGCAAACCGCGCTGTTTCGCGGCTTCGACCATCGCCGGGCTGCCATCGACGCCAATCACTTCGGCGCCCGCGGCTGCGATCCGCTCGCTCAGGGTACCGTCGCCGCAGCCCAGATCGAGAATGCGTTCGCCGGGCCGTGGCTCCAGCCAGTCCAGCAGATCCACGGCCAGGTCGGCAACGAATCGGGCGTTGCGCTGATAGTCTTCGGCCTGCCAGTCGCCAGCCGTGACCTGCTCTGCGCGGGTCACGCCGTGACGTCCAACTCGCGGATATCCACGAAGTGGCCGTAGACCGAGGCCGCGGCAGCCATAGCCGGGCTCACCAGATGGGTCCGGCTGCCCTTACCCTGGCGCCCTTCGAAGTTGCGATTCGAAGTCGACGCACAGCGCTCGCCGGGCAGCAGATTATCGTCGTTCATGCCCAGACACATCGAGCAGCCAGCGTCGCGCCATTCGAAGCCGGCGGCCTTGAAGACCGCGTCCAGGCCTTCCTTTTCGGCCTGGGCTTTGACCAGCCCCGAGCCGGGCACGACCATCGCCAGCTTGATGTTCGGTGCGATGCGGCGGCCTTCGAGATATTGCGCGGCCACCCGTAGGTCCTCGATCCGGGCGTTGGTGCAGGAGCCAATGAAGATCTTGTCGAGCATGATCTCGGTGATCGGCACGCCAGGGCTCAGATCCATGTATTGCAGGGCCGCACGCCAACCGTCGGCCTGGCCGGCGCGCGGCGCCGCTTCCGGATCCGGCACACGCTCGGTGACCGGCGCTACCATTTCCGGCGAGGTGCCCCAGGTGACCTGCGGTGCGATCTCGGCCGCGTCGAGCACGACCACCTGATCGTATTCGGCGTCTTCGTCCGAAACCAGGGTGCGCCAATAGGCTTCCGCGGCCGCCCATTGCTCACCTTCCGGCGCATAGGTTCGCCCGCGCATATAGTCGATGGTGGTGTCGTCGACCGCCACCATGCCGGCCCGGGCCCCGGCTTCGATGGTCATGTTGCAGATCGTCATCCGTCCTTCCATGGACAGATCGCGGATCGCCTGGCCGCCGTATTCGATCACATAACCGGTGCCACCGGCGGTGCCGATCTTGCCGATGATGGCCAGCATAATATCCTTGGCCGAAATACCCGGCGCGGTCTGGCCGTCGACCCGCACTAGCATGGTCTTGGACCGGGCCTGCGGCAGGGTCTGGGTTGCCAAGACATGCTCGACTTCCGAGGTGCCGATGCCGAAGGCCAGCGCGCCGAAGGCGCCGTGGGTGGCCGTATGCGAATCGCCGCAGACGATGGTCATGCCGGGCTGAGTCGCTCCCTGCTCCGGGCCGATGATATGCACGATCCCCTGGCGGCGATCACCCATGCCGAACAGTCGGATGCCGAAGTCGTTGCAGTTTTTCTGCAGGGCCTCGACCTGGGCCCGCGAAATCGGATCGGCGATGCCACCGTCGCGATTGGCAGTCGGCACGTTGTGATCCGGTACGGCGAGATTCGCGCTCGAACGCCAGATATCGCGATGGGCCAGTCGCAGACCTTCAAAGGCCTGCGGCGATGTCACCTCGTGCACCATCTGCCGATCGATATACAGCAGCGCATTGCCTGCTGCCTCACGAACACAGTGCTCGTTCCAGATTTTTTCGTAGAGCGTTTGAGCCATTGTCCTTCCCGGTTACGACCGTGCCGCGAGTCTAGGGGCGCCCTATCGATTACTCAAATGAATCTTTTACGTGACTCATTCCAATAAGGAATACAATCACACCATGCGTATCGATGCCCTACAGGCCTTCGTTGCCGTCGCCGAACTCGGCTCTTTTCAAGCTGCCGGCCAACGTCTGCATCTGAGCCAGCCGGCAGTGAGTAAACGTCTGGCGGCCCTGGAAACACGCCTTGGACACCGGCTGTTCGATCGCGTCGGCCGCGGCGTCGGGCTGACCGAGGCCGGCCGGGCCTATCTGCCCCATGCTCGAGAAACGCTGGCTGCCCTAGCCGACGGCGACCGCGCGCTCGACAATCTCGCCGACCGGGTCGAAGGCACATTGGCTCTGGCGATCTCGCACCATGTCGGTCTGCACCGTATGCCAGAGGTGCTGCGAGCCTTCGTGGCGCGCTATCCGCATGTCACCCCAGAGATCGAATTCGCCGATTCCGAAGCCGCCTGTCAGCGGGTGGTCAACGGCGAGGCCGAACTGGCCGTGATCACGCTGCCGGTCGCGGCGCACCCCACGCTTCTGGCGCGCACCATCTGGCACGATCCGCTGGCGATCTATGCCGGCATCGAGCATCCCTTGGCGCGTCGTGAATCGGTGACGTTCGCCGATCTATCCGACTATGCCGCGGTGTTGCCACCACGGGACAGCTATACCTACCACATCATCGATCGCGCACTGGCCGCCGAAGGCACGACCCTGCAAACGCGTATGACCAGCCATTACCTCGAGACGCTGCGCATGCTCGCCGATATCGGCCTCGGCTGGACGGTGCTGCCGCGGGCCATGCCGCATGCGCTGGTGCCGCTGGCCCTGCCGTCGCTGGACATGCACCGCGAACTCGGCGTGATGCGCCATCCGCAGCGCAATCCCTCCAATGCCGCCCGGGCGCTACTGGCCATGCTCGAGGCCGCAGCCGCATCGCCCGACTAGCTTTCGCGCACGATCCGCCAAGCACCGTCTTCGCGCACGAACACCATATGCCGCTCGGCATCGCGGCGGCTATCGGCCGATTGATAGTGCGCGCTGAAGGTGGCGCGGGCCCGGCTGTCGCTGTCGTGTTCGATCCGGATATCGTCGACGCGCACGCTGACCGTGTCGGGCGTCTGTAACCGGGCCCGCTGACGCCGAAGCCATGCCGCACGGCTGAGATCGCCCGCGGGCTGGTAATCGTCACTGTAGCTGGCCAGATAAGCCGAGACATCCCGATCCGAGCGCGCCCGGGCCCAATGCGCCAGCGCCTGATCAATCTGTTGCTCGACGCCATCATCGCCGGTATTGGACTGGGCCTGGATCCGGCTTTGATCGGCTGCCGCGGGCGACGTCGATTGGGTCGGTGCGCCTGGGGCCTCGTCTGTCGCGGCCGCCGATACGACATTTTCGCTCGCCGCAGCGCCGCGGTCGGCCAGCGCTGGCAGCCCATCATCGAGCCGGCGCCGCTTGCGCTCGAGCGCAGCGCGCGGATCGGCACCCTGGCCGGCTTTGCGATAGGCCGCCCTGGCCAGGGCTACATAGACATCGCCTAGGTTCTCCCGGGCATCGGCATCGTCCGGCGCGAGCATGAGTGCCTGCTGCAGGCGGTCAAGGGCCTTGTCGAGATGGCCTTGGCGTGCATACAGCACGCCCAGATTGTTCCAAATTCGGGCGCGCTGCGGATACTGGCTCGATAAAGTCTCGAAGACCGCCACGGCCTCATCGAGCCGGCCGCTGTCAGCCAGCGCCATGGCCCGGACAAAACGAGCACGCGGGTCCTCCGGATGCTCAGCCAGGTGGCCCTGAAGAGCCGACAACGCCTGCTGTGGCGCACCACGGCCCAGCGCCTGCAGGGCGGCATCAGTCGTCGGCGTCTCTGCGGCCGCGCTGACAGCCAGCAAAGCGGCCGATGCGATCCAATATCTCGCCTGTATCACGCGATCCCCCTATCGCTGCCCTTGGCTTATCCTACCCGGGCGCCGGACTCGCGCAACCGGCTAGCCCGGCCCGGCCCCGATCGGTGCCAGCGGCGGGATCACATCCGCGTTCTGACCACGATGCCGCAAAGCATGATCGAGCAGTGTGATCGCGAGCATCGCTTCAGCGATCGGCGCTGCCCGCAACCCGACACAGGGATCGTGTCGGCCGGTGGTACGCATCTGGGTGGCGTTGCCCTCGGTGTCGACGGTATCGCCCGGGATGGTGATGCTCGAGGTCGGCTTGAGCGCCATGCTGGCGTGAATCGCCTGGCCGGTGGAAATACCGCCCTGGACGCCGCCGGAGTGGTTACTGGCAAAACCCTGCGGCTTCATTTCGTCGCGATGCTGGGAGCCGCGCATCGCGACCACGTCGAACCCGTCGCCGATTTCCACGCCTTTGACTGCATTGATGCTCATCAACGCCTTGGCGATGTCGGCGTCCAGCCGATCGAAGACCGGCTCACCCCAGCCGGCCGGAGCGCCAGTCGCGATCACATCGATGCGCGCACCGATGGAATCGCCGTCGCGCCGCAGCTGGTTGATATAGTCCTCGAGTTCGTCCAGCCGTTCCGGCTGGGCACAGAAGAACGGGTTCGTATTCGCCGCATCCAGATCTGTGCATTCGAGCCGAATGTCTCCCATCTGGGCCAGATAACCTTGGATCTTGATACCCCAGCGCTCGGCCAGGATCTTGCGTGCAATGGCCCCGGCCGCGACCCGCACGGCCGTTTCACGCGCTGAAGAACGCCCGCCGCCGCGATAATCGCGCACGCCATATTTCTGCAGATAGGCGTAGTCGGCATGGTTGGGGCGGAACACATCCTTGATCTTGGAATAGTCGCGCGAGCGCTGATCGGTGTTTTCGATGATGATCGCGATCGGCGTACCGGTGGTCACACCTTCAAACACACCAGACACGATCCGCGCTTCGTCGGCTTCACGGCGCTGGGTCACATACCGCGATGTGCCAGGCTTGCGCCGGTCCAGATCGCGCTGCAACAGGGCCTCATCCACAGCCACCCCCGGCGGGCAACCATCGATGACGCAGCCGATCGCCGGCCCGTGCGATTCGCCGAAGGAGGTGACGGTGAAGTGCTGCCCCCAGGTATTGCCTGCCATCCTCAGTACCCCGTGACGTGGGTTCGCAAAACAAGAGCCGACCGACGATGCATCGCATCGACGCCGGCACCGCGCAGCGTCATCGTGCGCTGCGCAAAGGCCCGTATGCCCAAAGCCGGCATGCGGTCTAGCCCTGGGCGCGCTGTGAGTCGACCCAGGCCGCCAGGTCTTCGGCTTCGACCACGCCGACGCCCATGCCGCCGCGTTCGAGCTCGATCCAGGTGACCGGCAGATCCGGATAACGCTGCTCGAGCAGGAAGGCCGAGGCCCCGACTTCCATAAACAGCAGCCCGTCCTCGGCGAGATAGCGCGGCGCATCGAACAGGATGCGCTCGACGATCGACAGGTCGTCGGAATTGCCGTGAAAAGCAAACCCCGGCTCGTGGCGGAACTCGGCATCCAGGCCCGACCACTCCTCCTGGGTCACATACGGCGGGTTGGTCACGATCAGATCGAAGCGCTGCTCGGCCAGACCGTCGAACAGATCGGCCTTGATCAGCTCGACCTGCGGGCCCGTATCGTGGCGATCGCAGTTGATGGCCGCGACTTCCAGGGCTTCGGCGCTGGCGTCGGTGGCCACTACCCGCGCGTCGGGAAAAGCATGGGCACAGGCCACCGCGATCGCCCCGCCGCCGGTGCATAGATCCAGGATCGACAGCGGCTCGCGATGCCCGAGCCAGGGCTGGAATTCGTTCTCGATCAGCTCGGCGATCGGCGAACGCGGCACGATCACTCGCTCGTCGACATAGAACTCCATGCCGGCAAACCAGGCCCGGCCGGTGATATAGGGAGCCGGCAGCCGCGTCTCGATACGGCGTTCGATGATCTCGATCACGCGCTGGCGCTCGGCGCGGGTGAGCACGCCCTCGAGATAGGCATCCGGCAACCCGGGATCGAGATCGATCGTATCCAGCACCAAATGGGCGGCCTCGTCGATGGCGTTATCGCTGCCATGGCCGAACGACAAATCGGCCGCGACGAAGCGCGAAGCGCCCCACCGGATGTAATCCACGATCCGCGTCAGGGTATCGACGATTTCAGAAGAGTCGCTGGTGTCGATGGCCATAGGCTCGCTCGAGGCGGTCAGTCCGCATTGCTGATTGAAAACCCAACACGCACCGTAACCGGCGCGTGTGTCAGCCGCGTAGCATAAACCACATTATCCCGCGCCGCCGGGATGTGGTCATCATCCAGCGACGACCGGGGTGCACGTCGCGCCCACAGCGCCTAAGCTTGGCGGCTTCGCTTCGTGTTTCGCCCGGTTCCATGTCTGCCGCTTCTGCCTCTCTGACCGACCGTCTGTTCGCATTCGCCCTGTGGCTGCTGCCGACTCGCGCGATCTCGCATCTGGCCTTCGCGATCGCCGAAATCCGGGTGGTACGGATCAAGAACCTGCTGATCCGAACCTTTCTCAAATCCTATCCAGCGATCGACATGGGCGAGGCTGCCGAACCGGAACCGACCCACTACGCCTGTTTCAACGATTTTTTCACCCGCGAACTCGCCACCGGCACGCGGCCGCTACCCAAGGCGCCGGATCGGGCGCTATGCCCGGTCGATGGCCAGCTCGGCATGTTCGGCGACATATCGGCCGGGCGCATATTCCAGACCAAAGGCGTGGCCTATGATCTGCGCGAGTTGCTGGCCGGCGACGACAGCATGGCCGCGGCTTTTCTGGGTGGGCGCTATGCCACCCTGTATTTGGCTCCCCACAACTATCATCGCGTGCATATGCCGCTGGACGGTGTACTGCGTGAAACACGCTATGTGCCGGGCCGGCTGTTCGGGGTGAACCCGCGCTGTGTGCGCGCCATTCCTCGGCTTTTCTCGCGCAACGAACGGCTGGTGAGCTGCTTCGATACCGCGGTCGGGCCGGTGGCCGTGGTCATGGTCGGGGCCTTTATCGTTGGCGGCATTCATACCCGCGCGGCCGGCCGGATATGCCCGCCCCATCAGAAAGCACGCCGCGAAACCAGCTATATCGATGCCGACGATGCAGAAGTGGATTATCGCCGTGGCGAGCAGATGGGTCACTTCATGCTCGGCTCCAGCGTCATCCTGCTGACCGGGCCAGAGGCGCTCGAATTCGCCCCCGGGCTGACCACCGGCCAGCACGTCTGGCTCAATCAATCGCTGGGCCAATTGCGCCCAGGCGCTTGAGCTGAAGTGGCGCCCGACGCCGAAGGCCCACGGCTAGACGTTCGCTCGTAGGGGCTGCTAGCCGGGCTCGAATGCGGCGAACGGCAGAACCGCGGCAATCGTCGACTGGCCGAGCAGCAGCGTCAGCAGTCGATCGACCCCAAGTGCCACACCGGCACAGTCCGGCAGACCATATGCCAGCGCCGCCAGCAAACGCTCGTCGACCGGCGGCACCGGCCCGCCGCGTTCAGCCCGGACCGTCTGCTCGCGGGCCATGCGTTGGCGGGCCGCAGCTGCATCGGTCAGCTCCTGAGCGCCGTTGGCCAATTCCACGCCCTGCCAAAAGCATTCGAAACGCAGGGCCTGGCGCCAATCGTCCGCATCCAGTGCCACCAGTACAGCGTCGTCGGCCGGAAAATGGGTGACCACGACCGGGCCCTCTTGGCCCAGCCCCGGCTGTACGCAGGTGGCCATGAGCAGATCGAGCCAGAACACGCGATCGCTGTCGTCGCCCTCCGAGGGCGCCAAGCCCTGGCGTTGCGCATAGTCTGCCAAGTCCGCGGCCTTCACGCGCCACGGGTCAAGTCCGGTCGCCGCGATGAACGCATCACGGTACGTCAGGCGCGCCGCCAGCCTCGGCGCACCCACCGCGCCAAGTAACGCATCGACGCCATCGATGGCTGTATCGAGATCGTCGCCCACGCCGTACCACTCGAGCATCGTGAACTCGGGATTGTGCCAGCGTCCAACTTCGCCGGCCCGGAATACATGCCCGAGCTGGTACAGCGAGCCGGCCCCCTCGGCCAGCAGGCGCTTCAAGCCGTGCTCGGGCGAAGGCACCAGATAGCCTTGATCGGCCACGCGCAAACAGTCGAGCGCGCGCTCGCTGGGCGCGGCCGCCGACAGCAGAGGCGTATCCACTTCCATCAAGCCCCGAGCGGCCATGAACGCCCGAATATCGGCGAACAACCGTGCCCGGGCGGCCAGCGCGCCGGGGGCCAGGCCCGAACGCCAACTGGCGGCGCATGCGTCCGATCGGTCTTGGCTCATCGACGGGCCGATGGCGCGATCAGCTTTCGTTGGCGCGCGAGACGTACTCGGCCTTGCGGGTATCCACGCGCAGCGTTTCGCCTTCTTCGATGAACAGCGGCACCTGAACCACGGCGCCGGTTTCCACCGTAGCCGGTTTGGTACCGCCGCTGGAGGTATTGCCGCGCACGCCCGGGTCGGTCTCGGTGACCTTGACGATGACGAAGTTCGGCGCATCGATCTGCAGCGGGACCCCGTTCCAGAGCGTCACGCTGCAGGTGTCTTCGGGCTTGATCCACTTCGCCGCATCGCCGACCGCGGCTTCGCTGGCTTGATACTGCTCGAAGGAGTTCGGCTCCATAAAGTGCCAAAACTCGCCGTCGTGGTAGAGAAACTGCAGATCCAGATTGAATACGTCTGCGGCTTCGACGGTATCACCGGACTTGAACGTGCGCTCGACCGTACGGTTGGTCTTAAGATTGCGCACCTTGACGCGGTTGAACGCCTGCCCTTTGCCAGGTTTGACGAATTCATTCTCGACGATGGTATAGGGATCGCCGTCCAGGATGATCTTCAGACCGCCCTTGAACTGGTTGGTAGAAAACTGCGCCATAGTTTCGAAACTCCGAATCTGGGCCCTGTAGTGGATTGGCGAAGGCGGCCGCTGGCATGGACCGGATGCCCGGTTCTACACTGGCAGGCATGAGTACACGCCCCGCGCCCTCGCGGATCACGCCGCCGATCGAGCCGCGCAGTCTATCGCATCGCGACGGCGACTGGCAGCAGGCGATGCGTGACGCCATTACCGATATCGATACCCTGTTCGCCGAACTGTCGCTGCCGCAGGCCTACAAGCCCGCGGCCCGCCGCGCCGCCGAGTTGTTCGGCCTGCGCGTACCGCGCAGCTATGTCCGGCGCATGCAGCCCGGTGCAATCGACGATCCGCTGCTGCGCCAGGTGCTGCCGCTCGGCGCCGAAACCGAGTCGCATCCGGATTTCGTGGCCGATGCGGTCGGCGACAATGCCAGTGCCGCCGGCGACGGACTGCTGCACAAATACCACGGCCGGGCCCTGCTGGTGACCACCGGCGCCTGTGCCGTGCATTGCCGCTACTGCTTTCGGCGCCATTTCGACTACGCCGGCCAGCACGCCGGCGGCTCGCATACCGAGGCCGCCATGGCCCGTATCGCCGCCGACGACAGCATTGCCGAAGTGCTGTTGTCTGGCGGCGATCCGTTGTCGCTGTCGAATGCGCGGCTGGAGGCCATCGGTCGCCGCCTGGACATGATCGACCATGTCCAGCGGCTACGGCTGCATACCCGCACCGCGATCGTATTGCCCGAGCGCATCGATAGCGGGCTGATCGAGTGGCTGGCGGCCCGGCGCGCGCGTTGCGTGGTGGTGGTACACGTCAATCATCCGAACGAGTTGTCGGCCGCCACGATCGATGCGCTGGCGGCAATGCGCAAAACCGGCGCCTTATTATTAAATCAAGCAGTCCTTCTGGCCGATATAAATGACGACGTCGATACCCAAGTGCGTTTGTCGGAAGCCCTGTTCGAGGCCGGAGTCATGCCCTACTACCTGCATCTACTGGATCGGGTTCGAGGCACCCATCATTTCGAGGTCGCCGAAACCGATGCGGTGGCCTTGATGCAGACCGTGAGCGGGCGGCTGCCCGGCTATCTGGTGCCGAAGCTGGCACGCGAGGGCGCAGGCGATGAGGCCAAGAGTGTGCTTGGCATCCGCGCCAGACCGGCTGCCGCGGCGGGGAGAAAAAATCCAGAGGGATGAACATGGTTATTGCAGAGCGCGCCAATCCGGTTCGAACACCGACCCATGAACCGTCGGCGATGGTTGCGATTATCGGCCACATCGATACGACCGCACATCGGCTGACCGCGCGCCTGACCCGGCTGGTGCCCACCGACTGGCAATGTCGCCAGTTCGGCCACTTCGACCAGACCTTCGGGCACGATGGCCCGCAGACCACGCTGATCCTGCTGCTCTGTGGCGATAACGACCGTTTCGATTCGGCCAGTCTGATCGGCCGAGTCAGCAAAGCTGGCGGCGTGCCGATCGCTGTGGTCGGCGAGGAACAGCGCCTGCCGCCGCGGGGCGCCTGTGTCCGGGCCGGCATCGTACAACGCATCGACCTCGGCGAGGACGAAGAGCTGATCGATCTGCGGCTACGCCGCGCGATCGAACAGGCCGCACGCCAGAAACGCTTGGAGGAACTAGAACGCCCCCACGGCAACGCACGCGCTCGTCTCGACGGCCATACGGTCAGCGCAGTCACACCGGCCTTTGCCGGGTTGCTCGGCGCCGAGTCGACACAGCGTCTGGATGGCCTCGCCTTCGATGCCTGGTTGAGCCAAAGCGATGCCGCTCGGCTGAGCGCCGCCCAGACAAGACTGCTAGAAACCCCGAATAGCGGCGGGCGCGGCCTGATCCTGCGCCGCTCCGAAGCCGGTGCCACCCGGCCGCTATCGGCCCATCTGTATACCGGCGACGACCAAAGCCAGTGGCTATCGCTGGCACCGCTGGAGGCCACCAGCGTGCCGCTGATTGGCCGGGCTCCAGTGACCGATGCACGCATGTCGCTGCACCGCCACTTGGCCAGCATCAACCGTTGGGCAGAAGCCGGCCAGCTGCGCGGCCTGATCTTCGTCGCGATCGACAGCGTGCCCGCGCTCCAGCAGCAATTCGGGCTGGCCAGTACCGACGAACTGCTTGAAGACGTCGGGATGTATCTGATCGATCGTCTGTCGCATACCGATCGCTGTTTTCGCTTTTCGGTCGGCGAATATGTGCTGTCGGTCGAACGGCCGAGAGCCGAGGATGTGACCGACATGGCACGCGCGCTGGTACGGGCCGTCGGCGAGACCGAATTCGGCAGCCGCCAACGTTCGGTCCACGTCACCGCCAGTATCTCGGCGATCATGCTTGGTCAGGAATCGACCTCCAATGATCGTCGGCTCCAGCAGTTGGCCGAAACTGCCTACGGCATCCGCGGCGCCGGCGGCGACGGTTTCCGCGAGTGCGAAGGCGATCCGATCGCCGATGCCGAACCGAACACCGATGCCTGGCAGAACCGGCTGGAACAAGCCTTGGCCAGCGATCGTTTCCGGCTGGCTTTCCAGACCGTGACCAGCCTGGCCGGCGACCATCGCCGCTACTACGACGTGCTGCTGCGCTATCTCGACGAACACGACGGTCTGGTGATGCCGGCCAACTTCCTGCCGGCTGCCGAGCAGGCGGGCCTGATGCCAGATATCGACCGCTGGGTGGCCCAGCGCGCAGCCCAGGTGGTCGCCGATCAGGCGGCACGCAGCATGGAAGTCGCGCTGTTCGTCAAAGTCTCGACCGCCACGCTCGACCAGGCTGAAAGCTTTACTGCCTGGCTGAACGCCGAGCCGAGTATGGCCCCGATCGATCGTCAGCAGTTGATCTTCTGCGTGCGCGAAAGCGATGCTCGCTCGCATGTGGCGGCTACCCGTCGTCTGGCCTCGGGTCTGGACGAGGCCGGTTTCCGGTTCGCCCTGACCCACTTTGGCGAGGCCAGCAGCCATGCCGCCCTGCTCGAGAACCTCAGCCTATCGTTTCTCAAACTCGCTCCGGCCTTCGCCCACCAATTGGCCGACCAGAACAGCGAAGACCCCAGGCTGCAGCGCGTGATCGACTACGCCCGCGAACACCAGGTGCCGCTGGTCGCCGAACATATCGAGGATGCCGCGAGCATGGCCCGGCTATGGCAGGCCGGCGTCAACTACGTGCAGGGCCACTTCATTCAGGAACCGGATACCGCAGCCATTCACTAGGGCGTGTAGAAGTGTCATCCGAGCGCCAGGTTGCCGTCCCAAATCGTGGCGGGCGAGGCACGAGCCGCCGGTTCTAGGCGCGCTACGATCGGGCCCAGAACGCGACCCGACGCGATTTGAGGTGCAACGCTTCGGAAAACAACGGCTGTTGGGCGGCAATCCAGCGTTGCCGCTCACTGTGGTAGCGCCACTACGCTGCATCCAAGGCGGCCCTGGTTTGCCGGCTTGCAGCCCAACAATTCTTGGCACGGGCTCGCACGAAACCTCAATACGCCCCAGGCCCGCCCCGGTATTCGCCACGCCCGAACCGGGCGCACGACCGGGCCCCGCGGTAGCCGCGGCCGCTCTACAATGCCGCGAGTGCGGGCTTGATGCGTCGCAACAAAGCGAATAGATGCCTTCCAGATCAAGGATCTTGCGACGCTTCTCAAGCCTTCAGCGCGCCACTCGGGATCTGTCGCCCTTGCCGTAAGCCCGGCACAGGCTGAAACGAAACCTCGCCTTGCTCGGCTGCGTTAGTGGCCGATGGGCTACGCTATCGTCATCCTATCGAGCCGCCCTGCCGATCGCATGTGTCGATAGTCTATCGAGGCGATACGAAACGAGCGCAAGAGGCTGCTGCCGCGACTATTGCCGCGACAGTTGCTGGACCTGGGTAAAGCCACGCGGCAGCTGTTTGCCCCGCGACGCCCGTGGGCCGCGATAGGCATCGCGCTCGGCCGGTTTGAGGGTCATGTGTCGCTTGCCGCTATGAATGACTAGCGTGTCGTTGCCGGATAGCGCCTGGATCGCCACGACGGTTTCGTCTTTTTTCAGGGCGATCAGCTTGTTGCCCTTGCCTTTGCTCAATGCCGGCAGTTCCTCGATCGCCAGGCACAGCAGATGGCCGCTGCTGGTGACCACAGCAACCTCTGGATCGTCGCCTGCGACCGTGGTTGGCGCCAGTGCGGTCGCGCCCTTGCCCGGCGTGAGCGTGGCCTTGCCAGATTTCTGCTTGCTGGCCATATCGGCAAGCCGGGTCGCGAAACCGTTGCCCGCGGTCGAGGCCAGCACACAGGTCAGAGCCTCGCTGCCGACCGCGACGCCGACAAATCGCGCCCCGTCGGCCGGCGACAACGAGCCGGTCAACGGCTCGCCCTGGCCGCGTGCTGAGGGCAGTTTGTGGGCGGCCACGCTGTAGCTGCGCCCGGTCGAGTCGAGCACGATCAGCGTGTCGTTCGAGCGGCCCGGCGCATGGGCCATGTATTCGTCGCCGGTGCGGTAGTTCATGCCGGTCGCGTCGACATCGTGGCCCTTGGCAGCCCGGATCCAGCCTTCCCGCGAGAGCACCACGGTGATGTTTTCGCTGGGCATCAGATCGGCTTCCGACAAGGCCTTGGCCTGGCCGCGTTCGACCAGCGCACTGCGGCGCTCGTCGCCATACTGCTCGGCATCAGCGCGCAACTCGTCGGTGATCAGCTGATTGAGCTTAGTCTTCGAGCCCAGAGTCGCCTCCAGTTCGGCGCGCTCGGCTTCCAGCTCTTCTTGCTCGCCGCGGATCTTGAATTCCTCGAGCTTCATCAAGTGCCGCAGGCGCAGATTCAGGATCGCGTCGGCCTGTACATCGGTAATCGAGAACCGATCCATCATCACCGGCTTGGGCTCGTCCTCGGTGCGGATGATGTGGATGACCTCATCGATATTGAGATAGGCAACCAACAGCCCTTCGAGGATATGCAACCGATCGGTGACCGCGTCTAGGCGGTGTTCCAAACGCCGGGTGACCGTGTTTGTGCGATAGGTCAGCCATTCGGAGAGCAGCTCGCGCAGGTTCTTGACGCGCGGCGCGCCGTCCAGCCCAATCACGTTGAGATTGACGCGCACGTTCTTCTCAAGCCCGGTGGTGGCGAACAGATGCGCCATCATCGCCTCGGTATCCACGCGATTGCTGCGCGGCACGATCACCAACCGGGTCGGGTTTTCATGATCGGATTCGTCGCGCAGATCCGAGACCATGGGCAGCTTCTTGGCGCTCATCTGGGCAGCGATCTGCTCGAGCACCTTGGCCCCGGAGGTCTGGTACGGCAATTCGTTGATCACGACTTCACCGGCCTCGACCGTGTAGGTCGCGCGTACCCGGACTTGGCCGTTGCCGGTGGCATACATCTGCCGGATCTCGGCGGCCGGCGTGATGATCTCGGCGCCGGTCGGAAAATCCGGCGCCGGTAGATGCGTAATCAGGGCATCGACATCGGCCTCCGGCTCGTGCAGCAGATGGATGGTGGCCGCTACGACCTCGCCGATGTTGTGCGGCGGAATATCGGTGGCCATACCCACCGCGATCCCGGTGCCGCCGTTGAGCAGCACATTGGGCAGCCGCGCCGGCAGCGTCTCGGGCTCGTTGAGGGTGCCGTCGAAGTTGGGCTGCCATTCGACCGTGCCCTGGTCGAGTTCCGACAAGAGCGTCGCGGCATAGGCGGTCAGTCGGGATTCGGTATAGCGCATGGCCGCGAACGACTTCGGATCGTCGGCCGTGCCCCAGTTGCCCTGGCCATCGACCAGCGGATAGCGATAGGTGAACGGCTGGGCCATGATCACCATCGCTTCGTAGCAGGCCGAATCGCCGTGCGGATGGAATTTGCCGATCACGTCGCCGACCGTGCGCGCCGCTTTTTTCGGCTTCGAGGCCGCCGATAGCCCCAGCTCGCTCATGGCATAGACGATACGCCGTTGGACCGGTTTCAGGCCGTCGCCGACATGCGGCAAGGCGCGATCCAGGATCACGTACATGGCATAGTCGAGATACGCCTTTTCGGCAAAGGCGTTGAGCGGCAAGCGCTCGCTGTCGTGTTCGAAGGTCGTCGTGGCCATCGTCTCTCACTGGCGGATCATGCGCGAAACGCCGGCCGCATGCCGACGCGCTGGCAAGGTACCCGGCCAGTGCCCGTTACGGCAAGCCGAGGCGGCCGTTCAGCGGCGACTGGCCAGATGCTTGTAGATGGTGGTGCGCGATATGCCGAGACGTCGGGCGGCAGCCGCAACGTTGCCGTTTTCGGCCACCACGGCCGATTCGACCGCAGCATCCGAGACCCTGGCGCCTTGGCGCACGGTAGGATTCGGCCCCGCCAAGACGTCGTCGAGCACCTGCTTGACCGCCCCGGCTGCGATTTGCACGTCGCGGGTCTGGAGCACGATGCGCATGATGACATTGCGCAGTTCGCGAATATTGCCCGGCCAATCAGCAGCTTGCAGTGCCTGAATCGCATCCGCTTCGAAATGGCGCTGATCATCGATGGTGGCCAGCAGAGTTTGCGCAATCGCAGCCACGTCGCTTCGCTCGCGAAGCGGTGGCAACCGTACGGGACAGACGCCGATGCGGTGTAGCAGATCACGCCGAAACGCACCGGCTTCGACCGCCGCATCCAGGTCACGGTGGGTCGCAGTCACCAGTTGAACATCGACCGCGATCTCTTCGTCCGACCCCACCGGGCGTACATGCCAGGTATCGATCAGACGCAGCAGATGCGCCTGGAGCGGACCCGGCATGTCACCAATTTCATCCAGAAACAACGTGCCACCATCGGCGCGTCGTACCAGCCCCGTGGCCCCGGCAGCGCGGGCCCCGGTGAAGGCGCCGGGCACATGGCCGAACAACTCGGCTTCGATCAATTCGGTCGGCAACCCAGCGCAGTTGATGGCCACGAACTCGCCCGTGCGCCCACTCTCAGCGTGGATATGCCGGGCGACGTGCTCCTTGCCGCTGCCGGTTTCACCACGCACGAGGATCGGCACACCGTAGCCTGCCGCTCGTGCCGCCAGATCGAGCGCGATGCGCACCTGGGCATCATCGGCGACATATGGGCTCGAGCCGCACGAGGCAGCGCTCGATTTGGGCGCGCTGCAGGCCGTTGTGTTGCCGGCCTGCCTGGGCGCCGGTTCCGGAAAATAGACTGTGGCCTGGAAAGCGCGTCCCTGCGGCCCAGTGAGGCTGGCAAAACCGGCCGGGTGCCGAAGGCTATCGATGACCGCAGCAAACGGCTCGACGAACAGTTCCCCAAACGCCGTGCCCGGGGCCATGAGGGCATGGGCGAAGACCGTGCGTGCCCCGGCGGTCGTGGCCTGTAGCCGGCCATCGGCATCGAAGGCCAGCGCCGTCGCCGCCGGGCTGGCCACGGTTTCGCTGTTGTCCAGCAACACCACATAGCTTTCGCCATGCCGGCGCCGAAACAACTCAGTCTGGACGTGGCCGCCGGCCATCTGCATCAGTCCCAGCGCATAGGCCAGTGTATGCGAGGCGATCGGCTGATCGGCCGTGGCATCGATAATCGCGCGCAATTCGCCGTCGGCCCCGAAGATCGGTGCCGCCACACAGATCAGCCCGCGATACGTTTCCAAATAGTGGTCTTCGCCAGCGACCACAACGACCCGACCGGCCGCCGCGGCGGTGCCGACCGCGTTGGTGCCGTGGGTGCTTTCGGGCCAGCAATGGCCCGGTGCCAGACCGGCGGTATCGCCGGCCTGCATCCCAGTGCCTGGCAAGCAGTCGAGGATAACGCTGTCGGGGTCGGCCAGCGTGAGCGTAAAACCGCGACCGCCAAGATGGCCGTGCAGCAGCCGCATTTCAGCCAAGGCCAGGGCACGCACGTCAGCCGTGGCCGTATAGATCCCGGCCAGACGTTCGGCCGAGACGCGGCGCCGACGGGGCCGATCACAGCAGCCCAGCCCGGCCGAGCGACAACGTGCCCAGGAATCGCGAATGGCTCGCGCATTCTGTCGAAACAACGGCTGGTAGGCCGCCAGCAACCGATCATCGTCGTCCGATTCGGTCACCAAAGTCTGCGACATGGACCGCCCTCCTCGCGCCACCGCTCGGTGTGCCGTACCGGCGACTGGCGTCATGACGGATTGTCGATTGATCACGGCATGCGCCGCAGCGCGTACCGTGATCATCGCTGTGTCATCACATTTGGCCATGACGCCTCACCGGTCAACCCGACGATGGGCTAAGCATCCAAAGCACGGGCCAAGCCGTCGACCGCCTTGATCGCCCAAACCACATCCGTGGGCGTCAACGCATAAGCTACGTTGTGGCTCGACTCGGGTGCGGCCAGCGCGGTTTCGGCCACCCGGTGCAGGTCGGCATCGGATACGCCATCCAGCTGGGCCGCCTTGAGCGTGACCGGCAGATCAAGAGCCAGGTACAGCCTCAGATAGCGATCGATCTCGGCGCTTGGCGCCCGATCGAGGACCAGCTGAACCATAGTGCCGTAGGCGACTTTCTCGCCGTGGGTCAGCTCGTGGATTGGGCCATGCAACGCCGTGAACCCATTGTGCACGGCATGGGCGATCGCCAACCCGCCGCTTTCGAAACCCAGGCCCGACAACAGCGTATTGGCCTCGACCACGGCTTCCAGCGCCGGGGTGACCACCTGAGCCTGATTAGCCCGATAGGCGGCCAACGCATGTTCGAACAATACGGCCTCGCATTTTTCCGCGATCGCGGTACCCAGGATGGTCGGTTTGCCGCCGGTCATATTATTGGCGCCCGCCCGGGCCACGGCACGTGCTTCAACCCAAGTCGCCAGCGCATCGGCGATGCCAGAGGCCAGAAAACGAGGTGGCGCCTGCGCAATCAACGCGGTATCGACCAGTACCAGCTCGGGATTGCGATCGTAGAACCGATAGGACTCAAAGGCCCCGTCGTCGGTATAGATCACCGACAGCGCGCTGGTCGGTGCATCAGTCGAGGCAGTGGTCGGCAGAATCGCACAGGCCGCGGCGATCTGTTCGGCCACGCCTTTGGCGGTGTCCATCGTCTTGCCGCCGCCAAAGCCGATCACCACGTCGTAACCGGCCTCGTTGGCTAGTGCGGCGATGCGCTGGATCTCGGCACCCGAGGCTTCGCCGTTGAAGCGTACATATTCGTGTTCGATACCATTCCGAGCGAGGCTGTCGGTCAGTCGGGCACCGGCCATATTCCAGACGAAATCGTCGGCGATGATCATCGCCGAGCGCCCCAGGCGCTGGATCGACTCGCCCGCGCTGTCGATGGCATCGGCGCCCTGTACATAGCGCGCTGGGCTGGCAAACACCATGGGCGTGCGGGCAGTCGTAGAATCAGACATGGAAACTCCAGTAGAAGGATTGCGAATTGAACGTCGGACGTGGCCCCAAACGGCGACCACGCCCGATGAGCTTCTTATTACAAAGAAAACCCGCCGTCTACTGCGATCGCCTGGCCGGTGACGTGTTTGGCCGTTGCCAGATAGACCGCCAGCTCACCCATATCTTCGGGCGTCTGGGCGACGCCCTGCGGCAGGAAGGTTTTCTGGTGGCGTTCCCAGGACTCATCTTCCGACTCGCCCTCCTCGCGCCAGGCATAGGCCAGGCCTTTCTCACCGCGCCACATACCGGTGCCGACGATGCCGGGGCACAGCGCGTTGACGGTGATGCCGTCGGCGGCGACCTCCTTGGCTACGGCATTGGAGAAACCGACCACCGCGAACTTGGACGCACAGTAGTGGGACAGGTCCGGCAGGCCGACCTTGCCGCAGATCGAGGCGGTATTGATGATGCGTCCGAACCGGCGCGGCCGCATGACGCCGATCTCGGCTCGAGTGCACAAAAATACGCCGCGTGCGTTGACCGCCATCAGCGAATCCCAGCGCTCAGCGTCCAGCTGCTCCACGCCCATGATGCTGATCACACCGGCGTTGTTGACCGCGATATCCAGCGGCCCGACCGCCGATTCGGCGTCCCGCACCATTTTTTCGATCGACTCAGGCTCGGTGACATCGACTTCCAGAGCGGCTGCCTTGCGGCCAAGGGCTTTGATCTTGTCTTCGGTCTCGCGGGCGATATCGATATCGACATCGGCGGCGACAACGTTCGCCCCTGCTTCGGCCAACGCCATAGCGATCCCCTGACCGATGCCACGGCCAGCCCCGGTGACGAGCGCGGTTTGATTATCAAGCTGCATCATTATCTCCTCAGTTTTTATTGCGTTATCATGCTTTTAAACGAACAGGCCGCTGGCCTGTCCGGATGCCGAAGGGCCCGGATGAGCCTTGTCGCCGGGCCGGTTCGAGCGCTTGCGAGCGGCCAAGACGCTACTGCATAGCGTGGCGTTGAACTCGCTGTTCATGCGGATCGACTGGAGCTTACGGCGGTGGGCATCGAGGGCGTCGAGTGCGATCGGCTCGCCGGTGGCCGTAACGAAGGCGGTCTCGGTTGCATCGCCGCGATAACCGGCGCCGCTGAAGTCGCCAGGTGTGGCCTCGCGGCGCATGGCCAGATACCGTTCGCGCAACCGCTGGCCCCGAGTGTCGTGTATGGGCTGATCGGCGAGCTCGGCGACCGTCCAGCCCACAACGGCTGCGCGGGGCATGCCACTGCGAATCAGCCAGGTCAGCAACCGCTCCTGACGTGCCATGAATGCCTTGTGCCGAAAAGTTGCCCGTAGTTCGACCAGCTCGCCGCTGGCCTGGCTGCCGCAGGTGTCCTGGAACGAAGCATGCCCCGCCAGACCGCGGTTGATCTCGGCGGCGTAGAAATGATCGAGCAGCCGGACCCGCGCAGTGTTGACCCAAGGCAGTTCCTCGAGCCGTTCGAGCATGTCGTGGCCCATCATGAAAGCGAAATTCGCGGCACACCAATAGGTCGGCAGGCGATAGTCGACCACGACCGAGGCCGTGCTCGCGTTCACGTCGCAGCGCGCGATAAAGCCAAGATCGGTGACCGGCTGATCGAGCTCCGGGTCGGTCACCGTGCCGATCGCCGCCCAGGCTTCATCGTAGCGGGCGCGCAAAATCTCTTGCCCGGCCATGATCAGGCCACCTCGGCCTTGGCGAAGGCATCGCCGGCCAGGGCTTTCTTCTTGGCCTCGATATCGATGCCGTATAACCGGGCGGCATTCTCGCCAAGGATCTTGCGCTTAATGTCCGGCGTGAGCGTAACCCCGGTGTCCTCGGCCATTTCTTCCGGAATCTGGAAGTCGACGAACTGCTCCACCAGCCATTTCGGGTGCCAGATGGCATAGTCGCTGCCGAACAGGATGCGGTCTTCATCGAGCCAGAACAGCAGCTCGGACATGATCTTGCCGAAATAACGCGGCCGGGCATGCACGAACGGCATCGCCACTGCCAGGCCGCCATAGACATTGGGCTCTTGGGTCGCGATCCAGCAGAAATCATCCAGGCGCGGCAGGCCGACATGTTCGATGATGAAGTTAAGCTCGGGGAAGTCGGTGGCGACGTGATCGACGTCCTGGACGTCGAAGGCGTCCCGGTCCAGCGGCAGGATGGTCGGGCCTTTGTGAATATGTACGTTCTTGATACCGCGCTTTTGGCAGTGTTCGAGACAACGATAGGCCCAGTCGTCTTTCAAGCTCCAGCCCCGCGATTCGCCTTTCCATTCCGCGGTATAGAGCTTCATGCCGTCGATCGCGTACTCGTCGACCAGCTGGTCGATATAGTCGAGTGCGGCCTCGCCGTCGCGAGGATCGAACGAGCCGTTCAGGATGAAGCGTTCCGGAAACTCCCGCCGGATCACGTCATTGCTTTCGGTGGTGTTGAACCCCTTGTAGTAGAAGTCCTTGAGGTAGGTCGGCTGAAAGATGGCCATGTCGTCATAGCCTTCGACGAACAGATCGTCGAGCATGGTCTCGCGGCCGTATTTGCGAAATTTATCGTCGCCCCAGATGTATTCCTCTGGGCTCAGGCCTTTCTGGTAGTCGTGGAAGCAGTTGATGAACTCTTCACCATGGCGATTGCGCTGGTTTTCCTTGCTGGCATCCCAGTAATGGATATGGCCGTCGATGATGAAGTACTGCTCGCCGTCGGGTGCGGTGTACATGGGACTCTCCTCTCTACTGCGTGGTGCCGAGCTCGACCGCCGTACGTCGTCCATAGCGATCAACGTGCGGCGAGCGGCCCGTGCTTTTCTATTTAGATCCGCGGATCTTTTCTTGGTTCTATAAACGAATGGTGAATGGACTGGGGTGGCCGGGCACGCTTGGCATCAAGGAATGAGCACGGCCCGGCCGGGCACCTGGCCGGTGTTCAGATCGTGCAAGGCCTGATCGGCCTCCGAGAGCTTGTACTCTCGGGTGGCCAGATCGACTTGGCCGCGATGGGCCAACTCCATCAGTTCGACCAGTTCCGGATAGGTGCCCACGAGATTACCGACAATCGATTTCTCGGAGACGATCATCTCCATGGTCGGGATCTCCAGCCGCCCGCCGTAGCCAACGATGTAGTAGGTGCCGGCGTCCCGGGTCATGGCCAGGCCGTTGGCGACCGCGTTGCCCTCGCCCACGAAATCGATCACGGCCTCGGCGCCATAGCCGCCGGTCAGTTCCTTGACCTTCTCGACCTCGTTGCCGTCAGCCAGCACCGTGTGGGCAATGCCGAAGTTCTCGGCGTGCTTGAGCGCGGCCTCGGCCCGGTCGACCACGATAATGTCGGCCGCACACAACGAGCGCAGCACCTGGATACCGATATGCCCCAGCCCACCGGCGCCGATCATGACCGCGGTCTGGCCGGGCTCGAGCTGCTTGGCGGCTTTCTTGGCAGCACGATAGGCGGTCAGCCCAGCATCCGAATAAGGCGCCACATCCTTGGGCGCCAACGTATCGGGCAGACGGACCAGGGTGCGTTCGTGGGTGCGCAGCAGATCGGCATAGCCGCCGTCGCGGGTCAGCCCGGGAAAGGCATTGTCCTCGCACTGCATGTCGTGGCCACGACGACAGGCCAGATCGTGGCCGCAGGTTACCAGCGGATGACAGATTACGGCGTCGCCCGGCTTGAACCCGGTCACGCCGGCGCCGACGGCTTCAACCCAGCCGGCGTTTTCATGGCCCATGATATAGGGCAGCGAGACTTCCGAGATCTCTTGCCAAAGCCCTTCGATCACATGCAGATCGGTACGACAGACCCCCGCCCCGCCGATCCGCACGATCACCTCGCGCGGGTGCATGATCTCGGGGTCGGCGACCTCTTCATAGTGGACCCAGTGGCGGTCATTGACCTCCGGGTCGTAGGCCTTGAGTACGGCTGCTTTCATCGCGCGTGTCCTCTCCTCTTGTCGTTGTGACAGAGAAGCGGCAAGGCGCGTGCCAGGCAGGAAAAATCCTTTAACTATTTGTTTTTATTGAACTCTTATCAGGGTTACTGAGCGCCACGAGTGTTCAATTGAACACTCGTGGCTGTTCACCCCTGAACAGTCGACAGGCCTTATCAGTCGACTTCAGCTTCGTGGCCGCGGGCTTCCAGCCATTCGCGGCGATCGGCCGCCCGCTTTTTGGCCAAAAGCATATCCAGCAGGTCATCGACGCTGGCAGTAGCGTCGTCGGAAGGCTCAATCCCGAGCTGGACCAGCCGGCGCGTATCCGGGGCCATCGTGGTCTCACGCAGCTGAAGCGCGCTCATCTCGCCCAAACCCTTGAAGCGAGTCACGCTGATCTTGCGTTTCTTCTTTTCGTTTTCCAGCCGCTTGATGGTCGAGTCCCGTTCGTCGCGATCCAGGGCATAGAAAACTTCCTTGCCGGCATCGATACGAAACAGCGGCGGCATGGCCACGAACACATGGCCGTGCTCGACTAACGCCCGGAAATGCCGGACGAACAAGGCACACAGCAGCGTCGCGATATGCATACCATCGGAATCGGCATCTGCCAGAATGCAGATCTTGTGATAGCGCAGCCGCTCGAGATTGTCAGAGCCCGGATCCAGGCCCAGGGCCACCGAGATATCGTGGATCTCGTTCGAGGCCATGATGTCGGCCGACTCGACTTCCCAGGCGTTCAAAATCTTGCCTCGAAGCGGCATCACCGCCTGGAAATTGCGATCCCGGGCCTGCTTAGCCGAGCCGCCGGCGGAATCGCCTTCGACCAGAAACAGCTCGGAGCGGGCTGGATCGTCGGTCACGCAGTCGGTGAGCTTGCCAGGTAGTGCCGGGCCCTGGGTGACTTTCTTGCGCTTGACCTTCTTGGCTGAACGCGCGCGCGCCTGGGCATTACCGATGATCTGGGCGGCCAGCGCTTCGCCGGTCTCGGCATGCCGGTTGAGCCACAACGAGAATGCATCCTTGACCGCCGACGAGACGAAGCCGCTAACATCGCGCGAGGACAGCCGCTCTTTAGTCTGACCGGAGAACTGTGGCTCGTGCATCTTGACCGACAATACGAACGCACAGCCAGACCAGACGTCCTCCGGCGCGATCTTGACCCCACGCGGCAGTAGATTGCGAAACTCGCAGAACTCGCGCACCGCCTCGGTGAGCCCCGATCTGAGACCGTTGACATGGGTGCCGCCGCCGGCGGTCGGAATCAGGTTCACATAGGACTCGGCCACGCCGTCCACGCCCGGCTGCTCCGGGGCCAACCAGGTCAGCGCCCAGTCCACGGTCTGGCCGGCATCGGTATCACCGCCGGTGAAGGCCGGCGAAATCATGGTCTCCACGCCGTCCAGCGCATCAGCCATGTAATCGGCCAGGCCGTCGGCATATTGCCAGACGAGATCTTCCTCGGCGGCTTCATCGACGAAGCGCACCTTGAGATTCGGGCACAGCACGGCCTTGGCGCGCAGCAGATGCTTGAGCCGGCCGGTGGCGAACCGCGGATTGTCGAAATACGACTCATCCGGCGAGAACTTGAGCATCGTGCCGGTCTTGGATTTGGCACAGGTCCCGATCTCGGTCAGGTCCTGGGTCTTCTCACCGCCGGCAAAACGCATCTCGTAATGCTTGCCGGCGCGCCAGACCTGCACCACCAGCTCGGTCGACAGCGCATTGACCACCGACACACCGACCCCGTGCAGGCCGCCCGAGAACTGGTACTGCTTGTTCGAGAATTTCCCGCCGGCATGCAATCGCGTCAGGATCAGTTCGACCCCGGACACGCCGTGCTGACTATGGGTGTCGACTGGCATGCCACGCCCGTCGTCGGTCACCGACAGCGTGCCGTCGGCGGCCAGCCGTACCTCGATCGATTTCGCATGCCCGGCCAGCGCCTCGTCGACACTGTTGTCGATGACTTCCTGGGCCAGATGGTTCGGCCGAGCCGTATCGGTAAACATGCCCGGCCGCTTGCGGACTGGATCCAGTCCGGACAGAACCTCGATATCAGCAGCATCGTATTGACTGGCCATTACGCCTCAAATGATCGGCAAATCGTTGCGGGCGGCACGTTAAGCGTTTGGCGTAGCCGTGGCAAGATACGCTGACGCCACTGACGAAGCCGGGTTAGACTCGCGCAGCACTTCGCCGACGCCCACGCTATGACCGATAACAGCACCGACGCTCCGCAGACAGAAGACGACGCCCTACCCTTGGCAGCCTTCGAAAGTTCGGTCACCGAACTCGAGGCGCTGGTGGAAAGCCTGGAAACCGGGGATATCAGTCTAGAAGATGCGCTCGCTAAGTTCGAACGCGGCGTCTCCCTAGCGCGCCAGTGCCAGAGCATGCTCAAAACCGCCGAGCTGCGGGTCGACCAACTGGTTGGCGAGACCTCCGGCGAACGCGTCGAAGCATTTTCGACTACTGGATTAGACAACGACTGAGCCCTAAAGGGTATCGTCCCAGGGTCTATCGAGCTTGCCTGCGAGTTCGCGCCCAGCGCTATTCTGCTGCGATTCGGCATTGTAGCTGTCTTTTGTAGCTCGACTGCAGCCTATTCGGCGCGCCACGCCTTGTCCGGTGCCATAGGCACAAGCCAGCGCAAGGCTCGGCCTGAATATCCACGGCTCCAGCCGAGACCGTCTGCACCCGGGTTCATTGCACCATCTGTCGGCCCTGCATGAGCGGCATCGGGCGGGCATCGTCGACCGACTCGAACAGGCGCACGCTCGCCTTGCCTTCATATTTGACCCGATAGAGCGCCGAATCGGCGTTATGCATCAATTCGTCGGCGTCGTCACCGTGATCCGGATAGAAGGCTACCCCCAGACTGGCGCTGATCGCGATCTCGACTTCGCCGCCGTCGGTGGTCGGCACCGGAATCGGCGCCGCAAGCGTCGCCAGGATCTCGTGACAGCGCGCCAGGCAGCGCTGCTCGGTTTCGATATCCTCGATCAACAGTGCGAATTCGTCGCCACCGAACCGCGCGGCGGTATCGACATCCTGGAGCGCCTGCTCCAGGCGCCGAGCGACGTGCTCAAGTACCAAGTCGCCGGCACGATGGCCGTAGGCATCGTTGACCGGCTTGAAACCGTCCAAATCCATATAACCGATCGCGAAATGTCCAGCTTGGCGGCGCGCGCGCTTGGTCATGCTGGTCAGACGATCCACGAACAGCAGCCGGTTCGGCAGCCCGGTCAGCGCATCATGAGTGGCCAGATGCTGGGCACGCGCCTCAGCATGACGCCGGATCTCGATTTCGCCGCGCAACTGTTCGTTGACCGTGTGCACCTCGTCGCGAGCCCGGCGCAATGCACGGCGGCTGTCGTAGAACTCGACGAAATTACGCACCTTGGCCAGCAATAACCGTTCGTTGATTGGCTTGGTGATGTAATCGACCGCTCCCAGATCGTAGCCCTTGAGATGATCCATCTCGTCGTCGGAGCTCGCGGTCACGAAAATAATCGCCGTATCTCGCGCTGTTTCCTCCCCGGCGAGCAGCTCGGCCACCTCCATACCGTCCATATCAGGCATCTGTACATCGAGCAGGATGAGCGCGAACTCGTCGTCCAGACAGGCCGCCAGCGCATCGTTGCCGTTCGCGGCCTCGACCACCTCGACATCCAGGGGCTTGAGCAGGCGCCGCATCGCAACCCGATTGGCGTATTGATCGTCGACGACCAACAGCTTTGGCCGCTCGCGACTGTCATCAAACTCGGGCTCGGACATCAGGCCGCTCCCGGGTTGTGCTCTGCCGCGCCGATGCCTCCCGAGCCCATCGGCCGTTTTCGGCCTGCAGCCGCTGCCTGTCGGCATGACGCACGACACGCCCCGGGGCGAAACAACACGGACTGGAAGTATTCACACATGATGAGCCACCCGGGACGGTTTGAGTCGATAGATACGATGCGCTTCGCTGACCGTCTCGAAACGATCCGCGACAGCAGAAAATTGCAGCGTTTCCCGAGTCCCCAGAACTAGATAGCCGCCGCGTACTAGGCTGTCGGCGAACAGCCTCAATACCCGTTCCTTGAGGTCTTGGGAAAAATAGATCAACACGTTGCGACACATGATTAGATGAGTCTCAGCGAACACCCCGTCGGTCACGAGGTTGTGGTGTGCAAAGACCACGCGTTCGCGCAGCGCTCGCCGCATGCATACCAAGTCATAGCGGCTACGGTAGTAGTCCGCGAACTCGGCCTGGCCGCCCGCACGCTCATAGTTGCGTGCAAAATCCGCGATCCGGGGCGCAGTGAAGATACCTTCGGCAGCCCGGGCCAGCGCCTGGTCGTTAATATCCGTGGCATAGAAACGACAGCGCGACAGCAGTCCAGCTTCCTCGGCCAGAATCGCCATCGAATAGGCTTCTTCGCCCTGTGCACAGCCGGCCTGCCAGACGTTGATCCGCGGATGGGACGACAATACCGGCAGGATCTGTTCACGTATGGCAGCGAACACTTCCGGATCGCGGAACATCTCGGACACCGGGACCGACAGACGCGCGATCACATCGCCGAGCAAGGCCGGCTCGTAGATCAGCCGAGGAATCAGGTGGCCCACCCCGGCAACCCCCAGATCGGCGGCCAGCTGCTCGACACGACGCTTGAGCGAGGCACGGGCATAGCCAGAAAAATCATAGCCATGACAGGCATGCAGCGCCTGGACGAATAGATCCAGGGCCCGCTCTTCGATGACGGCCGGCCCGCTCACGACAGCACTGCCTGCATGCGTTCGACCAAGGCATCGGTATCGATCGGTTTGGATAGGTAAGCGTCGGCGCCGGCTGCCAGACAGGCTTCGCGATCACCGTTCATCGCTTTGGCGGTCAGCGCGATAATCGGAACCTGACCATGATTCTGGCCGGCGCGAATACGCCGAATCGTTTCGAACCCATCCATCTCCGGCATCATGATATCCATGAGCACCAGATCGAGCGTCTCGGCGGCCGCCATGCGCTCCAGTGCCTTGAAGCCGTCGGCAGCCATGACCACCTGCATGCCCTTGCCCCGCAGAATGCGCGATAGTGCAAACGTGTTGCGCATGTCGTCGTCGACCAGCAGCACGCGTTTGGCCGACAGGATCGAGTCGTCGGCCGCGCTGTCAGACGCCGATGGGGTGGGCGCTTCGACCGCCGCCGGCGGGCCCAGGCGATGCATGAACAGCGAGACTTCGTCGAGCAATCGATCATGGGCATGGTGGCCCTTGATCACGATGCTGTCGGTATGCCCGCGCAGCCGTTGGGTCTCCTCGGCCGACAGGTCGCGGCCCGAATACACCACGACCGGCGGCGCATCGGCCCGCTCGGCAATCCGGTCGAGCAGATCGAAGCCGGAAATATCCGGTAGCTTCAAATCCAGGATCAGACAATCGAATGTGGCAGCCTCGAGCTGCTCGAGCGCGGCCGCGCCGGAATCGGCCAACACCGTGTCGACTTGTTCCCTGCGCAGCATCTGGGTAATCGCAGCATGAGCATCCGCGTCGTCATCGACGACCAGTACCCGCCGGGTCTTGCGCCCGGACAACACCTCGGCCCGAGCCAGCAGGGTCTCGAGGTTGTCCCGGGTGACCGGTTTGCACAAATATCCGACCGCCCCGGCACTCGATGAACGACCGATATCGTCGGCTGCCGATACGATATGTACGGGAATCTCGCGAGTATTCGGCTCGGCCTTGATCCGATCGAGCACTGCCCAGCCATCGAGCCCGCCCGGCAGGCCGAGATCGAGGATGATCGCATCCGGCGCACAGTCGGCGATCGCGCGCAACGCAGTTTCGCCGTCGCTGGCGGCTTGGGCATTAAAGCCCCGTCGGCGGGCGGTTTCACAGACGATATTGGCAAAGGTGGCATCGTCGTCGACGACCAGTACGCGCAATGCATCCTGCGGCTGACGCGTGTTCGTAGAAGCCGCAGAACGACGACGCACCGGCACGGCATCGTTGGCCGCCACGGCCAGCGGCTCGGCTTGCGACGCGGACGGGCTGTCTGAATGCCCGGCCGGTTCAGCTAAGTCGGTTCGCACATAGACCGTGAAACAACTGCCCTGGCCAAGGGTACTTTCGGCCTGTACCTCGCCACCGAGAAGCTGCGCCAGTTCCCGCGTGATTGATAGCCCCAGGCCGGTGCCGCCGTAGTTGCGGGTGCTACTGCCATCGATCTGCTCGAAGGCCTTGAAAACATCATCGAGCCGCTCGCGGGGGATACCGATACCCTCGTCGCAGACGTGGATCGCCAAGGCATTGTCGGCCGTCAGCCCATCGATCGACCATTCAACCTCCGGGCTCGGCCGCTCGAACACGACCCGGATACAGCCCTGGCGCGTGAACTTGATGGCATTGCTCACCAAGTTGCGAACGATCTGCTCCAGCTTACCGCCGTCGGTTACCAGCATCGCGGGCGCAGCGTCTTCAAGACACACTTCGAAGCCCAGATCCTGGGCCTCGGCCATATGGCTGAACTGACGGCGGATACGTTCGGCGAAATCGGCCAGCGCCACGCGTTCCGGCAGGATCCGCATCTTACCGGCCTCGATCTTGGATAGATCGAGTATGTCGTTGATCAGATACAGCAGGCCGGTACCGGAATCGTGGATAATGCGGGCGGCCTCGACCTGTTCGTCGTCGAGGTTGCCGGTCTCGTTATCAGCCAGGCTGCGCGACAGGATCAGCAGGCTGTTGAGCGGCGTACGCAGCTCGTGCGACATATTGGCGAGGAAATCGGATTTATAGGCGCTCGCCCGCTCCAACTCCTCGGCCCGTTCTTCGGCCTCGGCATGCAGGGCCGCCAGCTCCTGCTGGTTTTCTCGCAGATGGGTATTCGCAGCCTGAAGTTCGTCGGCCTGGGATTTGAGTTCTTCTTCGGAGGCACGCAGTTCTGCGGTCTGAGCCGCAAGCTCTTCGCTCTTGGCATGCAGTTCGCTGTTGGCCTGCTTGAGATCGGCCTGCTGCGCCGACAACTGTGCCTGGGAGCCGGTGAGTTGCCGGGTTTGTTCACGACTTTGTTCGAGCAGCTCGGTGGCGCGTCGGGTTCGCATCTGGGTCAGTACCGCCATGCCGATATTCGGCAGCAGCGCATCCAGTAGCCCGCGCTCGGTCTCAGTCAGCGGATGAAACAACGCCAGTTCGATGATCGCCACTACCTGACCGGCGATGATCGCCGGCGCCACCAGTATTATTCGAGGCTGGGCTTGGCCGAGCCCCGACTGGATCGGGATATACCCGTCCGGCACGTTGTCGAGCTCGACTGGACGATGCATTTTCAATGCTGCGCCGACCAGCCCCTCGCCGGGTGCGAAACGCTTTCCGGCCTCGGGCGAATAGCCATAGGCCGCCAACAGTACAAAATCGGCCTCGTCATCTTCGAGCAATTCGCGGGTAAAGACCGCGGCATAGCCGACGTGCAGAAGTGGCGCCAGTTCATCGAGCAACGTACGCCCCAGCGCGCGATCATCCGCACACTGATACAGCATCGACGTTACGCGCCCGCGATGATCGCGGATCCAGTAGTCGCGATCCTGGCGCACGATCATCTGGCGAAATGTTTCCAATGCGCGTGATACATCGCCGATTTCATCGCTTCGGGCCTGGTAACGCACTTGAACGTTGCGCTCGCCGCCAGCCAGCCGACGCGTGGTGTCGGTCAAGCGCAGCAGCGGCGTCGCGATTCGTCGGCGTACCCCAATAATGGTGATCGTGCCGATCAGCAGACCGGTCACCAACAGACCGATGACCGTGGCATCGGCATTCCATTGGCGTTCGGCCGCGCTGGCATCGCGCGCCGCCAGATCCTGCTTGAGTCGCGCTCGATAATCCTCTAGCGCAGCATGGATCGGATCGAAATACGCCACGCTGGCCCCGGTGACGAGTGTATTACGGGCTGTGTCGAGCGAGCCGGTGTCGACGCGGGCCAATACCGGTTCCGCGACCGTACGCTGCCAGCCGGACTCGAGTTCATCGATCTGGTTCAGCAGCCCGGCCCGTTCCTGATCGCTCGCACTGGCGTCCTGAAGACGATGCAGATTGTCCTCGACGTCAGCATTGGCCGCACGCATTTGGTCTTCATAGCGTTGTTCAGCGGTCAGCACATAGCCGCGCAAGGCGGACTCCTGGGCCGTGATCGCCTCGCCGAGCGCCTGTGAGCGCACCAGTAGCGCATGGGTCTGGCTGGCGCTGATCCGTGCCCGGTTGACGCTGTCCAAGGCGATCAAGGCGATCACGCAGGAGGCGCCGAACAGCAGCAGAATCAGCGCGACCGCGCCGATCAGCTGACGCCGAATCGATATGCCACTCAGCCATCGGGCCCATAGCCCCATTGCGTTGTCTTGCCGCTCCACGTGCCTCCTGCAACCCGAAACAGGCCCAAACATCACTCCCTAAGCCCAAGATCGGCGGCTTTAAGCAAAACTTTAGATTTTTAAATTGCAGCGACGCGTGCAACTTTTCCTGCTGCGGCCGGTCTGAATTTACGCAAGGCAAACAGGCCATTCGCTGCATCTCCCAACCAACGATTGCACGGATCAATGGGCGTGCTAGCCTTGCCGGAGACAACCAACGAGGTACCCGATGAACGTCGGACATTCGACTTATACCGCGCGTGCGCAGACTGCACTTGCCACCAACAGCGTCCTGCGCAACACCTACATGCTGCTTTCGGCGACGCTGCTGTTCTCGGCAGTGGTCGCTGGCACGACCGCGGCATTGCACCTGCCCCACCCCGGCATGATCATCACCCTGGTCGGTTATTTCGGCTTGCTGTTTCTGGTTCAGGGCACAGCCAACAGCGGCTGGGGGCTGTTGTCAGTCTTCGCACTGACCGGGTTCATGGGCTATACGCTCGGCCCGATCATCGACATGTATCTGCAGCAGTTCGCCAACGGCGCCCAGCTGGTCACCATGGCGATGGGCGGCACCGGCGCGATCTTCGTAGGGATGTCGGCGTTCGCGCTGATCTCCGGCAAGCGGTTCAACCAGTGGGCCGGCATGCTCATGGTCGGCATTCTCGTGGCCTTCGTGATGAGCCTGATTGCCGTCATCTTCTCGATCCCGGCGCTGTCGCTGGCGGTCTCGATGATGTTCGTACTGCTGATGAGCGGCCTGATCGTCTACCAGACTGGCGAAATCGTCCACGGCGGCGAGACCAACTATATCCTGGCGACCGTGACCCTGTTCGTCACTATCTACAACCTGTTCCTGAGTCTGCTGCAGCTGCTCGGGGTATTCGCCGGCGACGACTGATCGGCCGTAGCGGATATGCCAACTCGGCCCCGGCGATCGTGATCGCCGGGGCTTTTTTATGCCCGTTGGCTAGACCGTGCCCTGCCTAGCCGGACCGTGCGGACGCGCCAGAGGCAACCGTACGAATCGTCAGCCGTCCGCTGACCAGTACCCGCTGTCCGCCCAGCACCCGAAAGCGATAGATCGACCCGGCCGGATCGGCCATCAGGCGCTCGGCGTGTATATCGAGCGTGCCTGCGGCCGCGATCTCGGCCGGCGCGGCTGCCAGCTCGATGCTGCGAAGCGCGACCAGACGACCTTCAGCCGCTGGCGCCCCGGCCTGTCTCTCGGCGCGGGCCAACAGCGTACCGTGGGCCGCGGTGGCCTGCGCGGCGTATTCGATCAGCGCAGTCGCGGGCACGCCCTCGGCACCGGCCAGCGGATGCTCGGCAGCCGCGTCGATACCGGCCCGACAATGAATCCGATCCGCCGACCAGGCGATAACCTCGTCCAGCAGACACATGGCCCCAGCGTGCGGTACGAGCCCGGCGATGTCGTAGCTCACAACGGCGTCACCGGAACCTGGCAACGCCCTTGTTCCGACTCGATCACCGGCGTGCTGGGCACTGCCTCGGCCAAAGCCGCGAACAGCGGCAGGCTGCGGGCACCAGCGTTCGCAACCCGCAGTGATTCGAGCGCTGGGATCGACACCGGCGTGGGCACGCAGTGGCTGGGCTCGGGCCGGCCGATCCGGGCGAGCGCGCCCGTAGCGTCACTATCCAGCAGCCAGGCCATGGCGAACGTGGCGCCAATATCGCGGCGCGCCTCGGCCAGCATGCCGTGGCCGTCCATGTCATAGCATACCAACAGCACCGGCGCCCGATGGGCCAGCAACAGCCCCCAGCTTTCCTGTAGCGCAACGGTGAATCCGCCGGGCCCGGCCGACAGGCTGGTCATCGGCTCACGGGAGCCGGTGGCAATACTCCAGTAGCCAGCGGGCGCGTTATGCACCGAATTATGAAAACGGGTCGGCGATATCGCCCGCTCCGGCGCATTGACCGCCGAGCACAGCTGATCGGCGATATCGATATCGCCGGCCGAGGACGAAAACACAGCCGCGAACTGCGAGGCATCGCGTTCGGCCACGGCCTGCTCGGCCACTCGAAAAGCCAGATGCACCGCCGCCCCGGCCCGCCGCGATTCGTTGCGCGGCAGCCGCCGGGTACGAAACGGCGTCAACGGCTCGCCGGTATAACACGCTTGTCCCTGGAGCACAGCACGCGCAGTTGGCCAGTCTTCGAGCCCCGGCGCCGCAATGCCGAGACCATGCAGATAAACCGAGTTCGTCATAGCGCTGCTCCCGAGGCCAGCAGCAGGCTGCAGTTGCTGCCGCCGAAGCCAAAGGTATTGCTCAGCACATGTCGCACGCTACCAGGCATCGGCTCGAGCAACAGCCGCGATTCCAGGGCCGCATCGACTTGCCGGGTATTCTGCGTGCCCGGCCGATCATCATGGGCCAGCGCCAGGCAGCTGATCACGGCTTCCACAATACCGGCCGCTCCGAGGGTATGGCCGGTCGCGCCCTTGGTCGACGACACCGGCACTGAATCGCCAAACAGCGTCATAATGGCTCGATCTTCAGCCCGGTCGTTGGCCGGAGTCGCCGTACCGTGCAGATTGACGTAGTCCACAGCCTGCGGCGCCAGGCCGGCCTCGTCCAAGGCCCGCTGCATGGCGACGCACGCGCCTTGGCCATCGGGCTCTGGAGCCGCCATGTGATAGGCATCGCCGGACTCGCCGATCCCGACGACCCGCGGCCCGGCATCGCCCTGCTCGGCCGGCGTGACGATAGCAAACCCGCCGGCCTCACCGATCGATATGCCGCTGCGGTGCGCATCCCAGGGCCGACACGGCTCGGCCGAGGTCAGCTGGAGCGAGGCAAAACCGTACAGCGTGGTCAAACACAGACTGTCGACCCCGCCGACCACGGCGGCATCGCAAAACCCGGACTCGATCGAACGGGCCGCGGATGCAAATACCTTGGCGCTCGATGAACAGGCCGTGGACACGGTCAGCGCCGGGCCCGCCAGGCCGAGACGGGCGCGAACATAGCCGCAGAGCGCGAAATAATCGTGGGTATGCTCGAAGGAAAACCACGCCGGCAGCCGGTCGCCGACGAGTTCGCGGTAGGCCTGCTCGGTGGTGCCAATTCCCGACGTGCTGGTCCCGAGAAACAGCCCGATCCGCTCGGGCGCGTGCTGCTGCTTGAGCGTTTCCACGGCATCCAGAAACCCATCCTGGCGCAGAGTCAACTCGGCGAGCTGGTTGTTGCGACACTGCCAGTCGGCCAGCGTCGGCGGCAGTTCGAGGTGCTCGCAGCCCGGCACTCGGCCGATCCAGGTCGCCAGCTCGGCCTGATCGACATTGCAGGGCGTCAGCCCGCTGCGCTGCGCGCTCAGGCCCTGCCACAGGGCCTCGCGGCCGGCACCGAGCGCCGTGGTCGCGGTATAGGCCTGGATGGTCAACGCCTTCATCGCCTAGCCTCGCCGCGAGGCCGGCGCGCGGGGGATCGCAGGGGATTGCTGTCGCTCGGGCGGATCACTCGGTTTCAATGCCAGAACTGATAGAAGTTGAACCAATTGTACGGCGCTTTGTGGACGTGCTCAGCCAATCGATCGGCGTAGCCCTGGGCACAGGCGTTCGCGCGGGTCATGCGTTCTTTGCGCGGCAGCGTCAAGCCGGGGCTGAACTGCTCGCAGTAAAGATCGTAGCGATCGCCGCCCCGATACAGGCCGAAGGCCAGAAACACCGGGGCCCCAAGTATGCCTGCCAACAGCCAGGGCGCGGTCGGAAACGGGGCCGAGCCGCCGAGGAAATCGCAGTCGGCAGTGCGCTCGCCGGCATAGTGGCGATCGGCCATCACGCCAACCAGCTCACCGCGATCGAGCGCGGCCTTGACCTTGAGCACACGATCGACATCCGAGTTGGAAGTATCGATGACACGCTCGGCGAAGTTGGGTGCGAAGTGCTGTAGCACCGCGTTGACCTTGGCCCCGGCCGACCAGTTCATCAGAATGCGCACCGTCAGATCGTCGCGATGCCCGCCCAGGGCTCGCAGTGCTTCGAAACTGCCCAGATGCGAGACCATCACGATCGCGCCCTGGCCCCGCTCGATACAGTCGCGGAATGCGTCTACACCGTGGGGCTGGACCGACAGACCGGTACTGCCACCGCGTAGCAGATACATCCGATCCAGAAACACCACCGCGAAGGTATACATATGCCAATAGACATCGCGCCAGCGTGGCTTGCGATCGAGTACCCGGCGCAGATAAGCCTGCGACGCCCGACGACTGTCCCCGGCCGTGAACAGATAATAAAGCGTACCCGGATGCAAAAGCAGACGGGCCGCACGCCGGCCCAGACGCAGTGCGATCCAGGCCATCATCTGCAATAACAGCCGATGACTGCGCTCGCGGCGAACCGTCCATACCTCAGCCATCGTCGCTCGGGCTCCATTCGATGCTGCCGTGGGCGATCTCCCCGTCAGGCCCCATGCAGCCGAACCGCAGCCGGCGCTCTCCGTCAGGCTCCAACGTAATACCACAGGCCTGCTCCGGTTCGAGCCCAGCCACGAACTTGCAACGCAGAATACGCGTCACCCGGCCGCCATATGCACGCGCTACAGCGCGCCCGACGTGCTCTAAAATCACTACGCCTGGGACGATCGGCGCACCGGGGAAATGCCCGTCCAGGCAGGCATGCCCTGCCTCGATCGTGAACCGATACGCCGTCATGTCCGGGCCTTGGCGGTCTGGCGCGCCCGGCCCCAGGCGCTCGCCAGATCGGCCCGGGTTATTTTCCCCGTGGCATTGCGCGGCAATTCGGCCACTTTGAGCAACGGCCGCGGCACGAATACCGGATCCACGCGCCGGGCCAGCGCGGCGCCGAGCTCGCGGGTCGAGCGTGTTGGGGCGACGACCAGCGCGACCGGGCGCTCGGCAGTCGCCGACTCAGGCGAGGCGAATACCGCGGCATCTTGCACCCCGTCGATCGCCAACAGTTGGGCAGTCAACTCGGCCAACGACATCCGCTTGCCGGCGACCTTGATCAGGTCACGAGCCCGCCCGAGCAGCCTGAAATGATCGGCATCCACGGCCTGCAGGGCATCATCTAGGGTGACGGGCTCCGGCAGCTGGCCGCCGCGAACCGTGGCCTTAGCGCCCACCTCGAGCGTCAAACCGTCGTAGAGACGCCAATTTCTGGTATGTGCGGTCTCCCGGCTGGCTATGCTGCCGGTCTCGCTGCTGCCATAGATTTCATGTACTTCGGTGGCCCAAACCTGTTCGGCGGCGGCCGCCAACTCAGCCGACAAAGGCGCCGTCGCCGAGATGATGCGATCCATGGACGGCAGCGCGACGCCAGACTCGAAACAGGCCTTGAGTTGCAGCGGTGTCGTGAACAACACCCTCGGCTCGGGCAGTCGAGCCAACGCGTCGGCGATCTGCCACGGCATCGAGGGCCGGGCGTTATCGGCCGCGAAACCGGCATGCAGGGCCAGCAGTACTGAGTTTTCCAGGCCATACATATGCTGCGGCGGGACACTGGCCACGATATTCATGCCCTCGGCATGCGTAAAAAACCGCTGGCGCAATAGCGCACTGCCGCGTGCCAGATCGCCCCAGCGCTTGATTTGCGGATTCGGCTGGCCGGTGCTGCCCGAGGTGAATACGACGGCTACCGCACGATTTTCCGGTACGTTCAACGCCTCGTCCTTGGCTGCGCCTCGTTCGCTCAGCCGTCGATCGACCCAGGCGTCATCGATTGCCTCGGCTTTCGGATAGTCGCTACGAATACGCGCCAGCGTTTCGACATGGCGGGTCTGGGGCAACAAATTGAGTGCGCCGGCCTGGCAGCCCGCCGCGAACAGCACGGTAAACAGATAGCGATCGTTGCAGAGATTGAAAAACGCCGATTGCCCGGTCAATGCCCGAGCCAGGCTTTGTATATCGGCCAGCGCTGTCGCGCTTTGCACGGGTTGGCCGGCCCGCCAGGCGAACACGCGCTCCGGCTGGTAATCGGCGATCAGCGGCGAGCTCATATCAGCCATGCAGTATGCGTCGGTAGTCGATCCGGCCCAGCGCCGCCAGATAAGCGCGCCAGCCCAGATGTTCGTATTCACCGATCCGCCACTGGCGCCAGAACCATTCCAGCACGAACAGCCCGGCCATGAGCAGAAAATTCACGCCGTTGGCGAACAGCGACCACAACGCCGGCGGTGCGAACAGAGCCAGCAGTAGGTCGGCCCCGGCCATGGCTAGCATGACGCCGAACCAGAATACGGTGACCGCCCGCGTGTAGCGCGCGACCGGCGCCGGTAACGGGCCACGGATCGCCGTCGCCAGCCGAGAGATCAGTGGCGTGCGCCCAGCCCGCAGTGTATGCCCGAACAGCCAGGCCAAAGCCAGACAGATCAATATCGGCGTGGCATAGAAAAACGCTCGCGCGCCGATGGAATCAGCCAGTATCGCCGCGGCACTCATCGCGACCGGTACGCCGATCCAGGCCCACAGCCGTCGCTGGGCCAGCCACGGCGCCGCGACGTTCAGTATGAGCACGCTCAGGGCAGCGAATCGTAGACCGGATGATTCCGTGACGACCGCAGCATGCACGAGAACGGGATATAACAACGGCACGCAGGCCGTCAGCAGGCTTACAAGCCGCATGGGCGCCGTTGATAATTCCACCGGAGGCGTCCAGCCGCTCGCTGGATGGACTTGAAGTCGCACTGCCCCATCCGGGCGCGCGGGCCATCCACGCGGGCCGGCCTTCGGTCTAGGCTCGGTGCTGGGCTGGCGCAATACATGTCTCGAGACCACTCAGGCAGCAGCACGCTCGCGCTCGATATAGGCCGATAAAGACCGCAGCGTCGCAAAAATCCGGGTATTGGCCTCGTCGTCGGCACGCAGTTCAATGCCATAGGCCTGGTTCACCGCCAGCGCGATTTCCAGCGCATCGATCGAATCCAGCCCCAGGCTGTCCGATTCGGGGCCAAACAAGGCCGCAGTTGGCTCGATCTCCGCGGCAGCGACATCCTCGAGATCAAGGGCCGACACCAGTAGCTGTGCAACGTCGCGTTCCAGATCGCTTTGCTCAGTCATAAATTCACTCATTTTTTTACCCCCCTGTGCCTATCCGACACGACATATCGCGCCGCATCGTGGCCTACTACTCCCGAGCGGCATGCGCTGGAATACCGCAGGCCGCCGCGCCCCCAAACGATGCGTTTCGCCTGTCGATCGATGCCGCTCGCCACAATCAGCCTGCCTATTGTCCACGAACTCGGGTTTCGAATCATCCCGCGAACGGCCTTCTCGTGCCGGCTAAGCTGCTGTCGGTAACGTGCTTTCGCCGCTGTCCCAGGTATCGACATCGTCATTGTCCACGTCCATTATCCGCTTCACGACTTACCGCCCCGGCCGCGCCTGCATCGGTGCCGAAAGGGGTGGCCTAAATGCGCGCCGGCCTTCGGGGCTGGCGGCCATACTCGTTCATTCGGCCTGAATCGTGATCGAACACCGCACCCAAATCGAATTCCAAGTGCCGTTTTTCGATGTCGATTCGATGCAGATCGCCTGGCACGGCCACTACGCCAAATATTTCGAACTGGCGCGCTGCCAGCTTCTCGATGAACTCGGTCATGACTACGACGCCATGGCCGCCTCCGGATTCTCCTGGCCGATCGTCGATCTACGTATTCGCTACATGCGCTCGCTACGCTTCAAGCAATGGGTCGCCGTGACCGCCACGCTCAAACGCTGGGATGCACAGCTGCGCATCGCCTATCGCGTACGCGATGCCGAGGCCGGTACCAGCCTGGCCCGCGGCAGCACGCTGCAAGTGCCGGTCGAACTCGAGTCTGGCGCGCGCTATGCCGATACGCCCCTGGCCGTGCAACAAGCCTTGGCGCGTTTTGCTGAAGGCTCGGAAAACCAATGATTAAGCTTCAATCATGTCTGGGTCGACGATGCGCTGCAGTGCTGATTCTGTGGTCGGTCTCGGCGTCGATTCCGATCGCCGTCGCAGAACCGGCGGCTAGCCTGCCCTCGCTCGGCAGCCAGGCCGACAGCCAGGTACTGCGTGGGCGCTTCGTCCAGCACAAGCACCTGGCCGATCTCGATCAGGCCCTGGTCTCGCGTGGCCACTATACGGTGGCCCAGAACCGTGGTCTGCTCTGGCAGGTCGAACAGCCGGTCCGCAGCACGCTGCTGATCACCCCCGACGCGCTGACCGAGCACAGCCAGGGCCAGCAGACCGCCCATATCAGCGCCGATCAGCAACCCGCACTCAGTGCCGTGGCCTCGGTGTTGTTAGCGGTATTTCGCGGCAATACCGAACAGCTCTCGCGCTATTTCGATATCCAGCCGTCGAGACAGGCGGACGACGCCGGCCATACGCTGGTGCTGACGCCGAAAACCGAAGCGGTCAAAAACTTCATCGCCGGCCTGAAATTGACCGATGACGAGCACGGCATTCGCCGTATCCGTATCGACCAGGCCGGCGGCGACTATAGCGTGATCGACCTGGCGCCAAGCCTGGGGGGCTCGGCCGAACTGACGCCCGACGAGCGGCGCGCGTTTTCGCGTTGAGAGCGCGCGCGCTGATCTGGCTGGCCAGCGTCCTGGCGCTGGTCGCTGTTCTGGCAACTCTGGCCGCGACCGGCCGGCTGACCGTGCGCACCGACATGATGGCCCTGTTGCCGGCCCCGCAGCACGATGCCCTGGTCAATGCCGCTATGGATCGAATGTCTGGTTTTGGCCAGAAGCGGGTCACGATCCTGGTGTCGGGCGATAGCCCGGCCCATCGCCGCCAGGCGGTCGACGCCATGGCGCGTGTATTGTCGTCCAGCCCGGCCTTCGAACAGATCGTCGCTCGGGCCGACCAGGCGCTGAGCCAAAGCCAGCGCGAGCAGCTGGACGAGCTGTATTTCCAGCACCGTTTTCATCTGCTGGCCCCGACCGATGCTGCCGCCCTGGCTCGGCTGGCGGGCGCCGCGGCCGACAGCCCAACCGCGAACGAGGCCCGCGAACATTTCGTCAATCGCGCCCGCAGCCAGCTCTACGGCCTGGGCGTGGGTGGCGGGCGCTTCGTCGACGACCCGTTCGGCCTGGCCAGCGCCTATCAACGCGCGGCCCTGCCTAATCCAGCGCCTAATCTGCGTATCGCGGGCGACGGCTATTTTCACGTGGCCGGCCATAACGGCCGCCACTTCGATGTGCTGTTCGCCGAAACACGTGACAACCCGTTCTCACTGGCCAGTCAGCGCCAGGCCAGCCAAGCCCTGGCCCAGGCCCGTCAGGCCGCCTATGCCGCTGCCCCCGAGGCCGAACTGATGATGTCCGGCGTGGTCCGCCATGCCGCAGCCGCAGCCCAACGCGCCCGTTTCGAGATGTCGGTGGTCGGCACCGGCTCGCTGATCGGTATCGTCGTGCTCATGCTCTGGGCGTTCGGCGGCATTCGCCCGTTCGTACTGAGCCTGGCGGCGGTCGGCGGCGGCATCGTGCTGGCCATGCTGGTCACCGAACTGGTGTTCGGCCAGATCCATATGCTCACGCTGGTGTTCGGCGCCAGCCTTTGTGGCGTCGCGATCGATTACTGCCTGCATTTCTGTGCCCAGCGCCTGGCTACGCCGGATCCAGCCACAGCCCTGGCCCAGGTCCGCCGGCCGGTGACCTTGGGCCTGATCACGAGCGTGATCGGCTATGGCGGCATGGTGGTCGCGCCTTTTCCGGCGCTGCGCCAGATCGCGGTATTCACGGCCACCGGCCTGATTGGCGGCTGGCTGGGCATGATGTTGTTGCTGCCCGGCGCCAGCGGCACGGCGCCGCGGCCCGGGCGGGCGCTGAAGCTGGCCGGGCTGTGGCGCAGTCACGGCCCGGCCCGGTTGGCGATCGGCCGCGAACGAGCTTTAATCGCCACACTTTCGGCACTGGCCGTAGGGCTGGGCGCGTTCGCGCTCTGGCAACTCGCCCCGCGCGACAGCGTGCGCGTGCTTTACAACCCGCCGCCGCAGCTGCTCAAGACCGATCGCACCGTCGCCGACCTGCTCGGTAGCAGCCTGTCGACCCGGGCGATCGTCGTCCACGGGGCCAATCCGGCCGAGGTGCTGGGCACCGAGTCCGCGCTGGTCGATCGGCTCACCCAGGGCTCGGCGCCGGCCGCCTCGGTGCGCGCGATCACCGAGGCTTATCCGCCGGTCGCCGCCCAGAAACAAAACTACGCTCGTCTGGCACAGACGCTGTACGCCGCGAACGGTCCAGCCGTTGAGCTGCTCCGCCAGGCTGGCTTCGATGAACGACGTATCAAGGCCGCGCGCCAGGCGTTCGTCGATGCCAAGGGCCATGCCCTGGCGCTCGCCGACTGGCTGGCCAGCCCGGCCAGCCTCGGGCTGCGTGATCTCTGGCTCGGCCGGGTCGATGGCGTCAAAGCTACGCTCATCCGGCTCGATAGCGTGGCCGATCCGAGGCGCCTGAAACAGATCGTCGGCGATTATCCGAACGCACAATACATCGACAGCGTCGCTCGTATCTCCGGCTTGCTGGCCCACTACCGCCAACTCGCGACCTGGCTGCTGGGCCTGACCTATGTACTGGCCTGGCTGGTCTTATGGCGTGCTTTCGGCGCCCGCGGCGCGCTGGCGCTGCTGCTGCCACCGGCGCTGGCCAGCGCCGCCGTACTGGCGATCTTCGCAGCCACCGGGGCCACCTTCGCCCTGTTCAATCTGGTGGCGCTGATCCTGCTGCTCGGCCTGGGCGCGGACTACGGCATCTTTTTGCGTACTGCGCCGGCCGAGCATGCACCAGCCATGCTTGCCGTGGGCCTATCGGTGGCGACTACGCTACTGGCTTTCGGCCTGCTCGGCCTGAGCCATACCCCGGCGCTGCACGAATTCGGCATCACCCTGGCACTGGGCCTGACGCTGACGTTCCTGCTAGCGTCTCTACTCGGCCGCGCACCGCCAGAGCGTCATCCATGAATACCGAACAGACCGATATCGCCATCATCGGCGCCGGCCCAGCTGGGGCCACCGCAGCTGCCGTGCTGGCCGATCGTGGCTGGCGGGTCAGCGTACTCGAGCGCAGCCACTTTCCACGCTTTGCGGTCGGCGAAAGCCTGCTGCCGCGCTGCATGGACGCACTGGCCGCAGCCGATATGCTGCATGCCGTCGACGAGGCCGGCTATCAGGTCAAACGCGGCGTGACCTTCACCGAAAACGACCGCGCCACGAGTTTCACCTTCGACGAGCAATACACCGCCGGCTGGGCCTGGACCTGGCAGGTGTTGCGTGCCGATTTCGATGATCGCCTGGCCCGCGAGGCCGAGCGCCGCGGCGCCACACTACGCTTCGGCCAGACCGTACGGTCGGTGGATTTTTCCAACCCCGGCCAACCCCGGCTGACCGTGCACAGCGACGCCGGCGACGAATATACGCTCAATGCACGTTTTGTCTGCGATGCCAGCGGCTTCGGGCGGGTGCTGCCGCGTTTGCTCGACCTCGACCGCAAAGGCGCTGCCCCTGCGCGGGCAGCGCTATTCACCCACGTCGCCGATCATATCGATGCGCCGGACTATCATCGCGACCGGATCGTGATCGGCATCCATCCCGAACAGCCCGAGGTCTGGTATTGGTTGATCGGCCTGGCCGACGGCCGCGCATCGGTCGGCGTGATCGGCCCGCCCGAATGGCTTCATGGTCTGCCCGGCGCGCCGGTCGACAGGCTGCGTGCCGCGATCGAACAGGAACCGAGGCTGGCCCGGCTTCTGCAGGGCGCCGAGTTCGACAGCCAAGTCGGCCAGACCGAGAACTACGCCTACGACATCACCACCCTGCATGGCCCGGACTATGCGCTGCTCGGCAATGCGGCCGGCTTCGTTGATCCGATCTTTTCCTCGGGCGTGACAATCGCCCTGGAATCGGCACTGCAGGCCGCAGCCCCGATCGATGCTCAGCTGCGCGGCGAAACGCCCGATTGGCAGGCCGACTTCGAAGCCCCGATCCGGGCCGGCCAGCGCGTATTCAACAGCTTCATCGCCGCCTGGTATCGGGGCACGCTCAAGCATGTGTTTTTCAACGACATGCCCGATCCGGACATCCGCCGGATGATCGGATCGATCCTGGCAGGCTATGTTTGGGACCGCGACAACCCTTATGTGGCCGTGCCCGAACGCCGGCTGGATACGCTATGTCGTGTCTGCGCACCATGACTACGGGTAGCCGCTGGTGCGCCCGGGTAGCACTGGCGCTGCTTATTACCCTGCTGGCCGGCTGTGCGCCCACACCGCTCATCCAGCCGCTGGGGCCGGCGGCCCTCGGCCAGTCGGTTGAAGCTCGCCAGCAGGTCACGGTGCGCTATCACGGCCGAACCCGCAGCGTACAGGTCGCGCTCAAGGTGCAACCCGATGATCTGCGGCTGATTGGCCTGTCGGCGATCGGCCAACGGCTGTTCACACTCGGCTGGAACGGCCAAAGCATCGAACGGCGCAGCGGTTTGGACGAGAGCTCCGATCTGCCCGCCGAGCGCATCCTGGCCGACCTGGAATTGTCTTACTGGCCGCTACCTGCGCTGCGCTCGGCGCTGGACGATACCGATCTATCGCTGGAAACCCTCGGCAGCACTCGGGCGCTATGGCGTGGCGATACGCTGCTATGGATCGCCTATCGCGGCCCCGGGGATCTCTGGAACAGCCGCCTGCGCGTCTATAATGCGCGGGCCGGCTATCGGCTCGATGTCGAGCCGCTGGCGTTCAACAGCGCCTCTGGCTAGGGCCTGCCGATGTGTAATGCGAGCGCTGCGCTGGAAGCCAGCCGGACAAGCGCCCATAAATTAACGACACGACGGCAAGCCAGCGTCGTAGCGCCTTCGCGTAGCGCGGCTACGCCACTGCGACGCCTTGCCTTGCCGCCCCGAGTCGATGTTCAGGGCGTGCTTGGCGCGGGCAGGCATGCGACTTCAACACGCCCTAGCGCCCATTGATATGTCGTACGAGCGTTGCGTCGCGCATGCCACGATCCAACTCGCAGCGCCGCAGGCGCCTATAGTGGATCGGCATGGGCCCCCTGTACGTCGAACACGCTTTGCAAGGCGCTCGGCCAAGACGCGGCGCCGCAGACTTGACCGGCTATGGATCGGTCTTATGCCCATCCAACCGACACGTCTTGAGACGCCACCACATCCGCTGACCTACGCCCTATGACCGATACCATTCTTGTTACCGGCGCCAGCCGTGGCATCGGCCGCGCCATCGCCCTGCGGCTGGCCCACGACGGCTTCGATATCGTCGTCCATTATCGACAGCGCCGCGAGGCTGCCGAAGAAGTCGCCACCCACATTCGCGAGGCCGGCCAGGCCGCTCGGCTGCTGTGTTTCGACAGCACCGACCGTTCGGCGACCCGGGCCGCGATCGAAGCCGATATCGCGGCCCACGGGGCTTATTACGGGCTGGTACTCAACGCCGGCATCGTACGCGACGCTGCCTTTCCCGCTCTGAGCGACGAGGCCTGGGATGCCGTGCTCGATACCAATCTGGACGGCTTCTATAACGTCGCCAAACCCTGTGTGATGCCGATGATCCAGCGGCGTGCGCCCGGGCGGATCGTGTCGCTCTCGTCGGTCGCGGGGCTGATGGGCAATCGCGGCCAGGTCAACTACAGCGCGGCCAAGGCCGGCATCATCGGCGCGACCAAGGCGCTGGCGCTGGAACTGGCCAAACGCCGAATCACCGTCAACTGCGTCGCGCCTGGTCTGATCGCGACCGATATGACCGACGATCTACCGGCCGACCAAGCCAAGTCGCTGGTCCCCCAGCAGCGCATGGGCCAGCCCGAGGAAGTCGCGGCGGCGGTGTCGTTTCTGTGCTCGGCCGATGCCAGCTATGTCACCCGACAGGTTATTTCGGTCAACGGCGGGCTGTGCTGAAGCTGGCGATCTTGGTCTGGAATGAGGAGACCGCCGCCGAGCAGCTGCAGGCCGGGCTGTCTGCGGCTGAGCGCGCGCGTTACCAACAGCTGACCAGTGCACCACGACAACGCCAGTACCTGGCCAGCCGCTGGCTGCTGCGCCATCAGCTGGCTACCGAGCTCGGTGCGTCGCCGACGGAGCTGGATATTGTCTACCCTGCCGGTCGACCGCCCTACAGCCGCGATACCTCGCTAAGCCTGGGCCTGGCCCATAGCGGGTCGGCCTGCCTTAGCTTGCTGGCCACCTCGACCCGGGCGGGCTGCGATATCGAATCCGTCCGCCCTCGCCGCTTTGCCCCAGAGCGCTTGGCCGAGCAGTATTTTCATGCCGACGAGGCCCGCGATCTGGCCGCCGCGCCCGACGCCGAGCGCCTGGCCGATTTTTATCGGCTATGGACGCTCAAAGAAGCCCATCTAAAAGCCCTCGGTCTCGGCCTTGCGGCCGGTTTGGACCGAGCGATTTTCAGCCTGCGCCCGCGTCTGGTCTGTCGGCAGGCATTGACCACTGAGCCTTGGCTGTACGGCGCTCTGGAGCTGCCACTCGGTACCGAGCACTGTGCGCTGGCCGTAGCCAGCGCGCCGGCCGCTGAAATTCGACTGGAGCGGTTCTACACGATGGGGGCGGATGCCCCCTGTCGGCAGCCCATCACTCGCCTATGGGAGACGGCGTCGATCGCCGCCTAGCCGGCACCGATCAATCTTCGCCGCTGGGCTGGAACCAACCGAGCTTGGCATGCAGCCGGACCACTTCGCCGACGATCAACAAGGCCGCGCCGGTCGACGTATCGGCGGCCACGCGTTCCGGCAGATCGGCCAGGGTGGCCGCGATCAGGCGCTGACGCGCGGTGGTACCGTCGATCACCATCGCTGCCGGCCAGTCGGCGGGCAGACCATGCTCGATTAGGCGCTGGCAGATGATCGCCAGATTCTTGCGGCCCATAAAGAACACCAGGGTCTGGCCCGGCTTGGCCAGCTCTGGCCAGGACAGTTTCAGCTCGCCGGCCTTGAGATGGCCGGTCACGAAAATCACCGATTGGGCATGGTCGCGGTGGGTCAGCGGGATGCCGGCATAGGCGGCACAGCCGTTGGCTGCAGTAATGCCCGGCACAATCTGAAACGGCAGACCGGCCTCGGCCAGTTCGGCAATCTCTTCGCCGCCGCGGCCGAACACGAACGGATCGCCGCCCTTGAGCCGCAGCACCCGCTTGCCGGCCTGGGCGAGTTCGACCATCAGGCTGTTGATATCGCCCTGGGGCAAGGTATGGCGCGCGGCGCGCTTGCCGACATGAATACGCTCGGCCTCGGGCGAGACCAGATCGAGAATCGCCGGCGAGATCAGGCTGTCGTGCAGCACCACATCGGCCCGCTGCATGAGCCGCAGCGCACGAAACGTCAGTAGATCTGGATCCCCTGGGCCGCTGCCGACCAGATAGACCTCGCCGGTACCCAGGCCCGTCTCGGGGTTTTCCTGTTCGAGCGCCGCCTGCAGTTCAGAGCGTGCCTGGGCCAGATGCCCGGCGAACACATGCTCGGCGACCGGGCCGTCGAATACGCGGCTCCAAAAGGCCGGCCGGGCACTGCGTGGCAGCCGCTGGCGGACCTGCCCGCGAAACTCTCCGGCCAAGGCCGCCAGATCGCCATAGGCCCGCGGGACTAGAGTTTCCAGATGCCCGCGCAGACGCCGCGTCAGGCTCGGGGCAGCAGCATCACTGGATACTGTGATCTGCAACGGGCCACGGTCGACCAGCGCCGGCACCAGAAAATCCGAGTCCTCGGCATCGTCGGCCCGCTGTACGGGCACACCCTGGGCCCGGGCCGCTGCCGCCAGCTCGGCGTTGACCTGTGGGTCGTCGGTCGCCGCAAAACATAGCGCAACACCGGCCACATCGGCCGGCTCGACCCGGCGGCACAGCCATTCGATGCCGCCCTGCACGAGGTCTTCGCGTAGACGATCATCGATTTCGGGGGCAATCACACGTACCTGTGCGCCTGCGTGACGCAGGCGAGCGATGCGCCGGGCTGCGACTCGCCCGCCGCCGGCTACCAGTACACACCGGCCGGCCAAACGCAGGGCAATCGGATAGGTCGCAGGCCGCTGAAAAGAGTCGTCGTTCACCGTCATGGCGTATTCAAGCGCCCGCCGAGGCCGATCGTCGGCCACGGCGGAGATCTTTTTCGGTCAGAACAGGGTTTTGAACAGCATACTGAGTGCAACCAGGATCAGCACGGTCGCAATCAGCGGCCGCAGCCAATGATCGGGCAGGCGCCAGCCGACGCGCGTGCCGATATAAATTCCCGGCAGCGAACCCAGCAGCAGCAGTCCTAGCACCCCCAGATCGCTGGTACCGAGGGTGAGATGGCCCAGCCCGGCGATCAAGGTCAGCGGCACGGCATGGGTGATATCGGTACCCACGATGCGCACCGCCCGCGTATTCGGATACAGCACCAGCAGCATGGTAGTGCCCAGCACGCCTGCCCCGACCGACGACAGGCTCACGAGAATGCCGAGCGCGACGCCGCCGATCACCGTGATCGTCGGCCGCCAGGCCAGCAGCTCGGCCTGGCTGCGTCCGGCAACGAACAGCATGCGGTGTTTGAGCCAGTTCACCAGCCGGTCGCGAACGAAGGTTAGCACCGCGGTCAAGATCATGGTGATCGCTAACGTCACCACCATCAGCTCCTGCACCCAGGGCTCCAACCCCACCATATGCAGCCAGGCGATGGTCAGGATCGCGGCCGGCAGGCTGCCTGCTGCCATCAGGCCGACCACAGGCCAGTCGACGGTCTGCTGGCGGCCATGCAGCCAAGTGCCAAAACCCTTGGTGCCCGCGGCGTACAACAGATCGGTACCAACCGCAGCCGACGGCGCAAAGCCGAACAGCAGAATCAGCAACGGGGTCATCAACGACCCGCCACCAACTCCAGTCAGACCGACCGCAGCACCGACGCCGAAGCCGGCCACGACAAAAGAGAGCATGCCAAACCATCCTTATCCGGCATCGCGCCGGCTCTGAGCGTTCGTCGCCGGAGGCGAGCGAGGGCGCAAGGCTATCAGCCGCTCTTAAACACTCAAAGTAATATATGATGATGCATTCATACCGATTTCGCATAAAGAAACGTTCATGAAGCTTCGCCAGCTCGAATATATCCACGAAGTCGCGCGGCAGAATCTCAACATTACGGCTGCGGCTCGTATGCTGCATACCTCGCAGCCGGGCGTGAGCAAGCAGATCCGGCTGCTCGAAGACGAACTCGGCGTACTCATCTTCGAGCGCAACGGCAAGCATCTCGATCGCATCACACCGGCCGGCGAACGCATTCTGACCACCACCCGGCGTATCCTCTCGGAGGTGGCCAATATCAACCGCACGGCCAGCGAGTTCGCCGATGCCGACCGGGGCTCGCTGCGGGTGGCCACGACCCATACCCAGGCCCGCTATGCGCTGCCGCCGACCATTGCCGGTTTTCGTAGCGCCTATCCGAAGGTTTCGCTGCATATCAATCAAGGCGCCCCGCCCCAGATCGCTGGCTGGGCGGCGGCCGGCGATGCCGATTTCGCGATCGCGACCGAAGCACTCGAACATTTCGACGAACTGATCATGCTCCCCTGCTATCACTGGAACCGTTGCGTCCTGGTGCCGGCCGATCATCCGCTCGCCGAAGTCGAATCATTGACCCTGGAAGCGCTGGCCGAACATCCGCTGGTGACCTATACCTTCGGCTTCACCGGGCGCTCGCAGCTCGATATGGCCTTTGCCGAGCACGAACTGACCCCGGATGTCGTACTCACCGCGGTCGATGCCGACGTGATCAAAACCTACGTCCGGCTCGGCCTGGGCATCGGCGTGATCGCCAACATGGCCTACGACCCCGAGGCCGACAGCGATCTGGTCAGCCTCGATGCCAGCCACCTGTTCCCGTCCAGCACCACCCATATCGGCTTTCGCCACAATCTGTTCCTGGCCGGCTATATGCGTCGTTTCATCCAGATGTTCGCCTCGCACCTGACCGAAGACGTCATCGAGCGTGCGGTCCAGTCCTATCCGGGGCCGAGCTTCGACGATCTGCGATCGGAACTCTGGTCCAAGCTGCCGACGCGTTAATCAGTCGGCAGCCGCCGCGATCGCCTCGATACCCCCCATATAGGGCTGTAGTGCCTTGGGGATCGCAACGCTGCCGTCGGCCTGCTGGTGGTTTTCCAGAATCGCGACCAGCGCCCGGCCAGCTGCCACGCCCGAGCCGTTCAGGGTATGCAGCAGCCGCGGCTTGCCGGTTTCGGGGTCGCGATAGCGTGCGCCCATGCGCCGGGCCTGGAAATCGCGGGTATTGCTGATCGACGAAATCTCGCGATAGGTCTGCTGGCTGGGCAGCCAGACCTCGATATCGTAAGTGCGCGCCGCAGCGAAACCGATATCTCCGCCGCATAGATCCACCACCCGATACGCCAGCTCCAGCCCCTGCAACACGCGCTCGGCGCTGGCCAGCATGGCCTCGTGGCAGGCATCCGATTCATCCGGCCGGGCGATATTGATCAGCTCGACCTTTTCGAACTGGTGCTGGCGAATCATGCCCCGTACATCGCGCCCGGCGGCGCCGGCCTCGGCTCGGAAGCAAGGCGTATGCGCGACATAGCGCAGCGGCAGCTGCTCGTCGGGCACGATCTCGTCGGCCACCAGATTCGTGACCGGCACCTCGGCGGTCGGGATCAGATAGTAGTCCTCCGGCTCAGTCAGCCGAAACAGATCCTCGCCGAACTTGGGCAGCTGGCCGGTGCCATACAGTGCTTTCGAATTCACGATATAGGGCACGTTGAGTTCGGTATAGCCGGTACCGACGTGTATATCCAGCATATAGGCGATCAACGCCCGGTGCAGACGCGCGACTCCGCCGCGCATGACCGTAAATCGGGCCCCGGTGATCTTGGCCCCGGCCGCGGCATCCAGGCCAGCCAGGCCCTCGCCGACTACGACATGGTCACGGACCTCGAAGGCAAAACTCCGCGGCTCGCCCCAGTGTCGGATCACGGCGTTATCGGTTTCGTCCTCGCCATCCGGCATGCCGTCGTCTGGTAGATTCGGCAATCCGGCCTGGATATCGGTCAGGCGGGTCTGTAGCGCTTCCAGTTCGGTCTTGGCCTCGTCGAGTTTGGCGCCGAGCCCGGCCACCGCTTCCTTGAGCGGCTCGATATCTTCGCCGGCAACCTTGGCCTTGCCGATCGCCTTGGACCGCTGATTGCGCTCGGCCTGCAGCTCCTCGGCCCGAGTCTGCAGTGCTTTACGCTGTTCTTCGAGGGCGCGGTAGGCCGCAGCATCGAATTCGAAGCCACGGCGCGCGAGCGCGCTCGCGACCGATTCGGGATCGTTGCGCAGCAGACGGGGATCGAGCATGACGAGTTGGTGATTCGAATGATCGCGCGCAGTATAGGGCCTGTCGCGGCTCGGTGCGACGCCGTAGCACCCCGGCGGCTGCCCACGCGGGTCTTTGCCCCGCCAGCCGCCGGCATGCAAGACAGCGAACAATCGCTGCGATTTTACGGCAGAATACGTGAGGATCGCGTCTTGTCGTATGCGCCGACAAGGCTACGATCGATCGCTTGAACAGCACGGCGTGTTCGATGCCGGTTGGCATTGACGACGCCGCCCAAGTTCAACAGGTTCCCGACCACGGCGGCCTCGATCCGCGCGCCCGAGTCGGATTTTATCGGTAACAAGGCAGCCGGGCTGCCGGGGAGCGATTCGCCATCAGTCCCTGGATTCTCATCGGAATTTCGCTGATCTATATCGGCGCTCTGTTCTATATCGCCTACGTCGGCGATCGGCGCGGCCGGACGATGCGCCGCCCCGGGCCCCGGCCGGTCGTCTATGCCCTGTCGCTGGCGGTCTTCTGTACCTCCTGGTCGTTCTACGGCAGCGTCGGCAACGCTGCCACCGACGGCTGGAATTATCTGCCGATCTATCTCGGCCCGATGATCGCCCTGCTGATCCTGGCGCCGGTGATCCGCAAGATGCTGTTGATTGCCAAACAGCAGAACACGACCTCGATCGCCGATTTCATCGCCGCCCGCTACGGCAAATCTCAGGGGCTGGCGGCGCTGGTGTCGGTGATTTCGCTGCTGGTGATCCTGCCCTATATCGCGCTGCAGCTCGATGCGCTGACGATGTCGTTCAATACCATCGTGCACGGCGTCTACAGCCGCCCGGTCACCGAGGTCGGCCTGGCCGGCTGGACCGACACTGGGCTCATGGTCGCGATCGCCATGGCCGTATTTTCGATCGCTTTCGGCACGCGTCACGTCAATCCCCGGGAATCCCATCAAGGGATCATCCGCGCGATCGCTTTCGAATCGATCGTCAAGCTCGGGGCGTTTCTGTTGATCGGCGTGTTCGTGACCTACAGCATGTTCGGCGGGGTGCACGACGTCATCTACCAGGCCGAGCGTCTGCCGGCCTTCCACCAGATTTTCGATCAGCCGCTGATCACGCCCAGATTCGTGACCACGCTGATACTGGCTATCGCAGCCACGCTCTGCCTGCCCCGTCAGTTCCATGTCGGCGTGGTGGAAAACACCGATGCCCGCGACCTGAATACCGCGCGCTGGATGTTCCCGCTGTATCTGTTCGCAATGTCGTTGTTCGTTGTGCCCCTGGCTGCGGCCGGCATGGTGGTGTTCGGTGCCGATGGCGTCGACCCGGACCGCTTTGTGCTGGCCCTGCCGCTGCATGCGGATATGACCTGGCTGACGCTGGTGGCCTATATCGGCGGCGTCTCGGCAGCCACCAGCATGGTCATCATGGCCACGGTCACCCTGGCGACCATGATCTGCAACGAGATCGTCGTGCCGCTGGCGCTGCGCCTGCCGGGCATCGAGTTTGGCCGCCGACATGACCTGTCACGAGCGCTGCTGCATACCCGACGCGTGCTGATCGTGGTGATTCTGATCCTGGCCTGGGCGGTCTATCGGATGTTCGCTACCAGCCAAACCCTGGCGGGTATCGGTTTGTTGTCGTTGTCCGGCGTGGCGCTGTTCGTCCCGCCCATGATCGGCGGCATCTTCATTCGTCGGATCACCCGCCGCGGCGCGATGAGTGGCCTGATCGCCGGCCTGATCATCTGGCTCTATACCCTGGTGGTGCCGATTCTGGTCGGCCAGGGCTGGCTGCCCGGCGGCTGGATGGCGACTGGGCCGTTTGGCATCAGCTGGCTGGCCCCTCAGGCCCTATTCAGCACCCACTTCGGTGACCCGCTCACCCACGGTGTGTTCTGGACCCTGGCCGGCGAAATCGCGGTCATGGCCTCGGTCTCGTTGAATACCTCGATCACGCTGATCGAGCGAGCCCAGGCCGTGGCTTTCGTCGATCTGGGTATGCGGCGCCAGCCGCGCAGTACTGCTGACGTACGGCCGCCGGCGATCCGGGTCGGCGAGCTCGAGGTGCTGCTGCAGCGTTTTCTTGGACCCCAGGCCGCGCGGGCCGCCCTCAACGAATACGCCGGCAACCACGATCGCCAGCTGCTGTCTAACCAGATCGTCGATGCCTCGCTGCTGCAGTTCGCCGAACAGCGCCTGGCCGGCGTGGTCGGCAGTGCCTCAGCGCGGCTGATGCTGGCGTCCGGCCTGCGCCAGCGCGATCTGGCGCTGGAAGATATGGTGCGTCTGCTTGACCGCACCGCAGACGCAGTCCAATTCAATCGCAATGTACTGCAGGCTGCGCTCGAGAATATCGATCAGGGCATTTCCGTGGTCGACCAGGATCTGCGGCTGGTGGCCTGGAACACCCGCTACCTGGAAGTGTTCGAATACCCGCCCGGCATGGTGCGCACCGGCCGGCATATCGCCGATCTGATCCGTTTCAATGCGATGCGCGGCGAATGCGGGCCGGGCCCGGTCGAAGAGCATGTGCGCAAGCGCCTGGAACACCTGCGCGAAGGCAAACCACATCGCTTCGAGCGCCATCGGCGCAACGGCACGGTGCTGCAGATGACTGGCAACCCAATGCCAGGCGGCGGGTTCGTGACCACCTTCAACGACATCACCGAGTTCAAGCGCAACGAGGCCGCGCTGACCCGGATGAACGAAGAACTCGAAGCCCGGGTCGCCGCGCGCACCGAAGAGTTGTCGCGGGCCAATGACGGCCTGCGCCGTGAGAACAAACAGCGTGCCGAAGCCCAGCGCGTTGCGCTGGAATCCCGTCGCGAGGCCGAGCGCGCCAATCTATCCAAAACCCGCTTTCTGGCCGCGGCCAGCCACGATCTGCTGCAGCCTTTGAATGCGGCCCGGCTGTTCGCAGCCGGGGCCGAACAAGGGAACGCCGGTGCCCAGCGCACCGCCCTGGGCCAGATCCAGACGTCGCTGGAAGCCGCCCAGGCCCTGCTCGAGCCGCTGCTCGACATCTCCAAGATCGATGCCGGCGCCTGGGACGTCAAACGCCAGTCGTTCCCGTTGTCGCGTATTCTCGATCCACTGATCCGCGAATTCGAAGTGCTGGCGCGCAATTCCGGGCTGACCTTGCATGCCGTACCCAGCAGCGCCTGGGTCCACAGCGACCCGAATCTGCTGCGCCGAATCTTGCAGAATTTTCTATCCAACGCGGTCCGCTATACCGAAGACGGACGCATTCTAATCGGCGTACGACGACGGGCCGAGCATGTGCGTATCGAGGTCTGGGACACCGGTCCCGGCATCAGCGACGACCAGCTCGGCTCGATTTTTGAAGAATTCCAACGCGGCGCCTCCAGCCATGCCTCGGGCGAACGCGGCCTCGGTCTGGGGCTGTCGCTGGCCGACCGCATGGCCCGCATGCTGGGCCACGACATCAAGGTGGACTCCAAACTCGGGTTCGGCACCGTATTTCGGGTCCACGTCGAGCGGATTGCCCCGGAAACACCGCCGGCCAGCGAACCGGCAGCCGAACCCCAGGCGGCCGAGCCGATCCACCGGGCGCTATGCGTGGACGACGACAATGCCTCGCTCGACGCCCTGGTCGGTCTGCTCGAGCGCTGGGATATCGACTGCATGACCGCCCCACCCGAGGATGCCGAAGCGATACTCGGCGATGAGCCGTTCGATCTCGCGATTTTCGACTACGACCTCGGCGAAGACAGCGCCAATGGCCTGCAGCTGATCGAATCGCTAACCCCGAACTTCGATGCCACGCGTTTCGTGCTGGTTACCGCCAACCGCGATCAGGACATTATCGCCCGCACCGAGCACCTAGGCGTGGGCCTGGTCTACAAACCGATCGGGCCAAACAAGCTACGCGAAGTGGTCACCCGCCCAGTGCGCGGCGGCGAAATCGAAGCCGTATGACGGTCACACACCGTTTGCTCTCTCGGCCGGATAGGCTCTGGCCGGCGTGGCGCACGAACGACCGTACCCAGTCTCGCTGCGCGCGGGCCGTTGAGATTGCCTAGCGACGCGGCCCCGACCGGCTGCCTATCGGGTCCGGCAACGGCCGCGTCGTCATGGGCCGCCCCCCGACGTACGACGGCCACCGCGCATCCATGGCTTATTGGCATGCGCGGCTTGCCGCGACGGAACACGCGCGATAGCTCGGACCCCCAAGCCTAGATTCGTGCAGCGACGTTGTACGGCTATGCCGTGTCTTGCCGCCTGGCGCGATTTCCCCAAAGCGCTTGGTGCGGACTCGCACAACGCAATCGCAACAGCCCTGGCGTATGTCGTGGCGTACGTCGATACCGCGACGGTGCCGGCATACAGCGCGAGCCGCCGGCTGCTGCACGACCATCCAGTGCCTTGCATCGCCGACTGGTACGACAGAACTCGGCGAGGAAAACAACGTCTGAGGTTACGGATCGAGGCTGAGCACGTGGATCGTTAAGCAACCGCTGCGCCCCGATCGAGTCATCGAACGGGCGAGCCATACCGTTTCATACAGTTCCAGCGATGCACTGCGGGTATCGGATGAATCCGGCGCCAAGCCAACTAATCGACTGTCACCATGCGCTCGCGGATCGGGCGTCATGCGCAAAAGCATCCTTTGAGGGGTGCTCCAGCCGGCGGCCAATTCCGTCGGCTAACGCGCTGTCAGCGTAAAGCCGGTGCGACCGCCTGTGCTTTCGCCTCTGCCCGAACTTGTACCTAACGAATACGATTGCCCCGCAGTCTGGCTCGCACATGTCCCAAGGTGTGAACGGGCAAGCCCCGGGGGTTATGCCGGCAGCTATAAGGCAAGACCGGCGGGTCGACAACGCCAAGGCTAGCGCTCGTGGGTTAGATCGCTGGCGAGCCGTCGGCCACAACATAGACTTTGCCAACGCGTTCGTGCATGCGTGTTACGGCCTGCCTGCCGGCGGGCGCCATCACAAGTTTTAAACGGCGTGCCGGCCCGATGGCGAGCACCGAGCCGGGGCAACGTGCTGCGGCAGAATCAGCTATTGGCGTCGTTGAGCTGGCGCCGGGCGTAGCTGCCCCAGTCGATCTCCAAGCTGCGCGCGGCGATCACCGCCTGGGTCCGCGTATGCACGTCAAGCTTGCGCAAAATAGCTGTGATATGCGCTTTGACTGTAGCTTCCGAGATATCCAGATCGATCGCGATCTGCTTGTTCAGCAAGCCATCGGTGAGCATCATCAGCACCCGCTGCTGCTGGGGCGTGAGCGTGGCGAGTTTTTCGGTGAAGTCGTCTTTGTCGGGCTCGGCGTTTTCGGCATGCTCGGGAATCCAGCGCTGGCCAGACAACACCGTCGATATCGCCTCGGCCATCGTCTCCGGCGCGGCAGACTTCGGAATGAATCCGGCCGCACCATGTTCGAGCGAGGCCTGGGCGATGCTCGCGTCCTCGTGGGCCGATACGACAATCACCGGCAGCGAAGGCGCCACGCTACGGGTATGCACCAACGCCGAATAACCGCGAGCCCCCGGCATATTCAGATCCAGAAGCAGCAGGTCGGCATCATTATTGCTATCAGCGAGCAGGCTCGTCAGTTCATCGACGCTGCCTACCGTGAGCAGCTCGGGTTCCCCCAACGCCTGCGACACGGATTGACTGAGCGCCGTACGAAACAGCGGGTGGTCGTCGGCAATGATGACCCGGTACGCGCTACCGGCTTTTGAGCTCGTAGTCATAACGATCGGCCTCAGCAGTAATCTGAATCCATGATATACGACTTAGCGATGATAGACCTATTGCTCATACGATCACCCTATAACATGCCCCACAGTGCATGAATAACCTGGGGTTATTGCGTGTTGAGTCGATTGTTTCGAGAGTGCAAGTCGCCACTTTCGGCTGATTCCATCTGGAAGTGACGCGCAGCGTCGATTAATTCAGCCCTTAAATTAATTCTATTCGATAGCGATTTACAATGGACATCCCCCTCGCGCAGCGCACACCTGCGCAAAATACTCGCCACACGGTCGATTAAGACGCCCCATCAAAGTGCAGCGCGACCCAACGAGCGCCAACGGAGACTCGCAGCAAACTGCGAAGGCCCGTGGTGCAATCGTTCGCCGACGCTGCATGCGGCATCGGCCTGATGCAGGCGAATCCCTCGCGGTTCAACCTTTCGTATTGAAGCGGTTCATCGGCTGGGCGGCCGATCGTCGTCATGGACTTCTATAGCCGGTGAACCTTCGTGCGCACACCCCTCTGTCGGGTTAGGCCCCGCTCGAACTGTTGATCGACGGCCGCGACCCGATCAGCGTAAGTCACGCGGCCGAACGCGATCTAAGCCACGCCCTCCGGTACAACGGCCATTTAGCTGCAGCCCAGCATGGCAGCCCGTTGACGATGTACGACTGCCCTGCGCTTGAGCGTACCGGCTGCCCAGCCGTTCTCGGCGTGGTCAGGCCCCTACGCCGACGCGACCCGACGGCTACCTGAAACAAAACAGCTCTGGTATATCGACCGGTGGATGACTAGCCTTGGACCCAACCTATTTTCGCTGTCTTATCCCAATGCCAACGACTCATCTCGTTTTCGACGTCAACGAAACCCTGCTCGATCTTTCCGCACTCGACCCGGTATTCACGGACCTATTCGGCAGTGCCGATACCCGAACGCAATGGTTTGCCAGCGTTCTGCATTGGTCGACGATCACCACTCTGACGGGGCGGTTCATCGATTTCAGCACCCTTGCCGGCCACTGCCTGGACCAGCTCGGCGAGCGACACGGCCGGCCCTTATCGGACGAGCAACGCCAGCGCGTATTCGATACGGTGGCCACCCTGGCCCCGCACGACGACGTCGTCGACGCCCTGTCGCGGCTGCGCGATGCCGGGTTCCGGCTAACGGCGCTGACCAACTCGGCCCAGGCCACGGTCGATGCCCAGTTCGCGAACAGCGGGCTGACGAGCCTGTTCGACCATGTGCTCTCGGTCGAAGCGGCCGGCTGCTACAAACCACATCCCAATGCCTATGCGGTGGCCACCGGCACGCTGGCCGCCCGCCCGCATGATCTCCGGCTCATCGCCTGCCACGATTGGGATGTGACCGGCGCTCTGCGTGCCGGCCTGAAGGCCGCATTCGTCGCCCGCGGGGATACGTCGATCAACGCAGCCGGTGAGCGTCCAGATATCGTCGGCGATGGCTTGAACGCAGTAGCCGAGCACATCATTGCCACCGATCACACCTGAGTATTTCGTTGCCGACCAATAGGCTCGAGCGCTACGAACACGCGGCGCTCGGGCCTATTGCCGTGTCTTGTACGAGCGTCGTGCGGGCAAGCCTGGGTTAGAGCAAGCCGCAGGCCGGCGGGCGTCCGGGTTATCGCCGCCCAGCTCAGCCACTCAGACTTGCCTGCACGGCCGCCTGCGACAGGCCAACGCGGCACGCCGGTCTAGCGTATCCGACACCTTAACCGGGCGCCCGCAACCGTCCGGGCAGCCACTTAAACATGGCCCACTGCACGTGACTGGCTGCACCGAGCGAATAGCAGGCGCTGCCGCCCTATTCGGCCCCGTATCGGGGCGCGCCCATCGTCTTCGAGCCGCATCGGTCGCCATAGCCCGAGATTTTCGGACTGGCCCAGATGGCGTAAATGCCCGGGCTAGTCCGATCCGCCGCTACGCAGCCCGCTAGCGTCGGCAGCCGTCGGATGACTACGGGTCTGTCGGGCTTGGCCTTCGACATCGCGCTCACGCAGCCGAGCCAGCTTATCGCCAATCTTGATTTCCAGCCCGCGCGGTACGGGGTCGTAGTAGCGCGTACCGACCAGCTCCTCCGGCAGATAAGTCTCGCCGGCGGCATAGCCGTCTTCTTCGTTGTGTGCGTAGCGATAACCTTCGCTGTAGCCAAGGTCCTGCATCAACCGGGTCGGGGCATTGCGGATATGCATCGGCACTTCCAGCGTGCCACGATTCTTGGCATCCGCCCAGGCCGCGTTGAAACCGGCATACACGGCGTTGGATTTGGGCGCACAGGCCATGTACACCGCGGCCTGGGCGATCGCCAGTTCGCCTTCGGGCGTGCCCAGCCGCTCGTAGGTCTCCCAGGCATCGAGTGCGATACGCAGTGCGCGCGGATCGGCGTTGCCGATATCCTCGCTGGCGATACGCGTCACCCGACGGGCGACATAGCGCGGATCGGCGCCGGCTTCGAGCATGCGCGACAGCCAGTACAAGGCGGCATCGGGATCCGTACCACGCACGCTTTTATGCAGCGCCGACATCTGATCGTAGAAATAGTCGCCGCCCTTGTCGAAACGCCGCAATCCTTCGCGCAGGACTTCATCGAGCTCGGCCTGGGTGATCGCCCGATCGTCCGAACCCGCGGCGATCTCGGCGGCCAGCTCGAGCAGATTCAAGGCCCGGCGGGCATCGCCGTCGGCCCGGGCCGCCAACTGATCGCGCAGCGCCTCGTCCATGCTCACGTCGAGGCCGGCCAGGCCGCGCTCGGCATCGGCCAGCGCCCGATCGATCAATTCGCGTATGGCCGCCTGATCGAGTGCTCGCAGCACGTAGGTCCGAGTACGCGACAGCAGCGCGTTGTTGACCTCGAACGACGGGTTTTCGGTGGTCGCGCCGACCAAAACGAGTGTGCCGTCCTCGACGTAGGGCAATAGGCCATCCTGCTGGGCCTTATTGAAACGGTGCACTTCGTCGACGAACAGCAGTGTCCCTTCACCATGTTGCTCGCGGGCCTCCTTGGCTTCAGCGACAGCCGCCCGAATATCCTTGACCCCGGCCATGACCGCGGAAATCTGCACGAACCGCAGCGAAACCCGGGCGGCCAGCAATCGCGCGAGCGTGGTCTTGCCGGTGCCAGGCGGGCCCCAGAGAATCATGGAATGGATACGCCCAGCCGCTAGCGCGCGCGCCAGCGGCTTGTCGGCATCCAGGATATGCACTTGGCCGACATACTCCTCCAGCGAGGCTGGGCGCATGCGGTCGGCCAGTGGCCGGGCGTTCAGGTCGACGCCCTGGGCTAGATTAATTTCTTGTTGTTGCGACACGAGATTCGAGTTTTGCAAGCCAGTCCAGCGCGACAAGATGGACCAGCACCAGGCCCAACGTCAGCCCCGCCGTATCCGCGACCCAGTCCAAGGGGTCGCCATCTCGATAGCCGGTCATCGACTGCAGCACCTCGGTCAGCGCGGCATACAGCGACAGCGCCAACAACAGCATGCCCGGGCGCTTGGGAAAGAGCATGGCGAACCACGCCCCCATAACCAAAAAGGCACCGCCGTGCTCGATCTTGTCGAAGTGCGGAATCCCCGGCTCGGACGGCGGACTAGGCATCAGGCAGCCATACAGGAATACCAGGCACAGCCCGATTCCGATCGCGAACCAGAGCCCGCGTAAAACACGCACGCTCAACGCAGCGCCCCGCCATTACCCGCATTGTTTCGACCGTCCACCACTTCCACGTTATCCGGCACATCGAGGGTGAACTTCGATGCTGCCAGATCAGGATTGATCTTCACATTGCCGAAATTAATGCTCGTGGTTTGGCCCAGATTGTCGTGCAGCTGCATCAGTGCCGGCACGTCGCTTTTCAGGCCGAGATCGACCGATTTGAAGTCCGTATCGTCGGCTTTCGGCGTCAGATGGATCCAGTTCAGTCCGTCGTGCTGACCGCCATCGGTGATCTTGAAAGCCTCGTCCAGCGCTTCGCCACCGGTCAGAAGCAACGCTGGCGTGGCCTTGAGGGTGGCGCCGATATTGCGCACCGTCACCTGGGCCAGATCTACATCGTAGAATTTGAAGACCTCCCCGTTGCTGACGATGATCTGCTTGTAGGGCTGGTCGTATTCCCAGCGGAATTTCTTCGGGCGCGACAGCAAGAACGTGCCGCTGGCCTGCTGGACGACATTGCCATTATCGTCGCGCTGGACCTGCTGGAAATCTGCCGACAGCGTATCGACCTGCTGGTAGAAATTCTGCAGTGCCTGGGTGCCTTCGGCGGCCTGGGCCAAGCCTGTGGCGCACAGCAGCAACAGCGCTGCGACGAATAAACGAACACTCCGCATAAATAGGTCCTCGGGGTCGGGATGGCGCAGACCGACTCGGCCTGCGCGCGATTCCACATCGCCGATGAGCGTGGCGTTCGAGCCGTGAATCAGCCCTGAATCCTCTATCATCGGCGGCGGGCCGCTACTCGTCGCTCGGCGGCGCCGGTGCCAATACTTCACGGCCGCCACTGCCTTCGGCCGGTCCCACGATGCCGGCGTTCTCCATCTGCTCGATCAGCCGCGCCGAGCGGTTATAACCAACCCGCAGCCGGCGCTGGACGTAGGAGATCGAGGCCTTGCGCGACTTGAGCACGATCGCCACCGCCTGATCGTAGAGCGGATCGGCCTCGACATCGTCTTCATCGTCGCCTGCGCCGTCACCACCGCCTTCACCGCCTTCGAGAATTTCCTCGATATAGTCTGGCTGGCCGGTCTGCTTGAGGTATTCGACCACCTTATGCACTTCGTGATCATCCACGAAGGCACCGTGTACACGATTCGAAAACCCGGTGCCGGGCGGCAGATACAGCATATCGCCGTGCCCGAGCAGGGATTCGGCGCCTTGCTGGTCGAGAATGGTGCGCGAGTCGATCTTCGAGGCCACCTGGAAGGCGACACGGGTTGGGATGTTGGCCTTGATCAAGCCGGTAATCACGTCCACCGACGGCCGCTGGGTCGCCAGGATCATGTGCAGCCCGGCGGCACGCGCCTTCTGCGCGATCCGGGCGATAAGCTCTTCGACCTTCTTGCCGACCACCATCATCATGTCGGCCAACTCGTCGACGATGATCACGATCGCCGGCAGCGGCTCGAGCGTGGGCAACTCTTCGCCGGCCTCGGCCGCCTCGTTGGACTGGGCCTTTTTAGCGATCGGGTCCTCGATCGGCTGACCGGCGTCGATCGCCTTACGCACCTTGGTATTGAAGCCGGCCATGTTGCGTACGCCGAGCGCCGCCATCAGCTTGTAGCGCCGCTCCATTTCGCCGACGCACCAGCGCAATGCATTGGCCGCATCCTTCATGTCGGTGACCACAGGCGCCAGCAGATGCGGAATACCTTCGTAGACCGACAGCTCCAGCATCTTCGGGTCGATCATGATCAGGCGCACCTCTTCGGCATGCGCCTTGTGCAGGATCGATAAAATCATCGCATTGACCGCGACCGACTTACCCGAGCCGGTGGTGCCAGCCACCAGCATATGCGGCATCTTCGACAGATCCGCGGTCACCGGGTTGCCGCCGATATCCTTGCCCAGCGCCATCGTCAGCGGCGAGGCTGCTTTAGAGTACAGCGCCGAATCCAGAATCTCGCGCAACGCCACAATCTCGCGATCGGGGTTGGGAATCTCGAGACCCACCACCGACTTGCCGGGGATCACCTCGACCACGCGCACGCTGGTGGTCGACATCGCCCGCGCCAGATCCTTGGACAGATTCGAGATCTGATTGACCTTCACGCCCGGCGCCGGGTCGATCTCGAAGCGCGTGACCACCGGCCCTGGCTCGACCGCCACGACCTTGGCCTGAACGTTGAAGTCCGACAGGTGCTGCTCGAGCTGCTCGGACATGCGCTGGAGCACGGCCTCGTCTTGATCGGTCTTCGGTTCGCGCGGCGGATCGAGTAGCGCGATCGGCGGAATCGGGCTGTCGCGCTCGGGGTCGAACGCCGGCACGTCGACGTTTTGCTGGTCCATTGGCAGATCGAGCTGGCTGGCCTTTTTGTTTTTCTTCTTTTTATTTTCCTTAGCCGGCTGCGGCTGCTTGACCTGGACCGGCTCGGCTTCGGCGGTCGGCGTCGATGCCTGGGCAGGCGCTGGTTTATCGCCCGTCCCGGCGGCCTTGGATTCAGTTTCGGGCTTGGACGGCTTGGCACGTTTCGGCTTTTTCTCGGGCTGTGACTGGACCCGCTGCTCGGCCTTGGCTGCAGCACGTTCGGCCGCGCGCTCGGCCCGATCGGCCCGCCAGGCAGCCATCCGATCCATTACCGCCCGGCCGGTATTGAGCGCGCCGCCGAGCACGAAATGGCCGATCCGCTCGGCCACTGACAGCCAGGAAAACCCCAACCCCATCGATAGCGTAATCACGAAGATCGTGGTCCAGAACCAGGCCGCGCCGATCACGTTGATCAGCCCCGCCACCGGGCGGGCTGCCGCCTCGCCAATCGCACCACCGCTGCCTTGGGGCATGCCGCTGGCTTCGATCCCGCCCAAGGTCAGCCAAGCTAGGCCACAGGCCGAGATCAGACACAGCAGCAACGACGCCCCGCGAATGCTTTTCGAACCGAACTCGCCGCTCGGCAACTCACGATCGACGAAGATCAGCCAGCCGCCATAGAGGACCAGAAACGGGAAGATGAAGCCGAGATAGCCGAACAGGCTCAGCAACACATCGGCACACCAGGCACCGGGCGCACCCAAGAGATTGCGCACCGCTGTGCCGTTGCCGGCATCCGCCCAACCCGGATCGGTCACGTTGTAGGAGATCAGGGCGGCCAGCAGGAACAGCGTCACCGCTGTGGCCACAAACAACGCCGCTTCCCGAGCCAGCCGCCCCAGCCGCTGTCGATACGCGCTTGGCGGCGCATCGGCCTCGTTGGCGGCAGTTGCCCGGCTGGCTTTGGGCCCGGCCTTGGCGGCCTTACCGGCCTTGCTGTTGGATGTCGTGGTCTTGCCCTGTTTCGTTGCTGTCTTGGCCATTAGCGGCCTTCCCCGTTCACAAAAAGACGGACGATGGGTTGTCCTGGTTGGCCCCTCATGGCCATATTGTAACTGAGGCGATCGGGAGACTGTATTTACGAACAACCCAGTCGCTTGAATTTAGGCGTTTGGCGCCAATATCGGCGCTATACGCTGCAACGACACGAGGTAAACGATGTCGATTCGCCATTTCCTGCTGACCGAAGACGGGGCCATGGAGGAATTCTCCGAGGACGAGGCATCGGCAGTCGCCGAGGGCAAACAGGATTTGCCGCGCTTCGCCGACCAACAGCTTCGTTATGTTCAGGTCGCCTTCGACGACAGCGCCAACGACGAAGGCGAAATCCAGGTCAAAACCCTGGGCGCGATCGTAAAATTCGACGACTCGGGGCGGCTGGCTGAGGCCGATCAAGCCCGCGATGCCCAAGACGAACTCAACGAGTTCGAACATGATGCCTGCGTGCAATTCGCCCTGCGCGACACCCTGCCCCAGAGCTACGCCCTCAACTGATCTCTTTACGTTATTACCCCGCTACGCTCATCCGATCTGCGTGTCCGGCTCGCCGGCCGGGCACGCAAGAACGCTTTTCTCGCGCCAACCCAGGGTATAGATGACAACGCTGACCCAGGTCGACAGCATTCTCGACGTGCCTGCCCAGGCGTGGAATGCGCTGACTGGTACCGATCAACCCTTCGTTCAGCACGGTTTCCTGGCCGCGCTTGAGGCCAGCGGCAGCGTCACAGCCGAACATGGCTGGCAGCCCGGCCATCTGCTGCTCAAAGACGATGCCGATGAATTGATCGGCGCTGCCCCTCTGTACATCAAGGATCATTCCTTTGGTGAGTTCGTCTTCGATTTCTCTTGGGCCAATGCCTACGAGCAGCTGGGCCTGGACTACTATCCGAAGCTGTTGAACGCGATCCCGTTCACGCCGGTCGCGGGCCCGCGCCTGCTGGCCCGCGACGATGCCGTGCGACGCACTCTGGCACGCGCACTGGCCGATATGCCCAATCAACTCGGCGTATCGTCGCTGCACAGCCTGTTCGGCGATGACAGCAGCACCGCCGCCCTGCTCGGGGCCGACGCCCATGCTCGGCGTGGCTGCCAGTACCGCTGGTTCAATCGTGGCTACCGGGACTTCGAGCATTTTCTCGAGCATCTATCGTCCAAACGCCGCAAGGAAATTCGGCGCGAGCGGCGGCGCATGCGCGATGCAGGCGTCGAGATCGTGGTACGGCGCCCCGATGAAATCTCCGACGCCCTGTGGCGTACCCTGTATGCATTTTATGGGCGCACCTATGCGATGCGCGGCCAGGATCCGTACCTGACGCCCGAGTTCTTCGCCGAGCTCAGCAACCGCATGCCAGACCAGGTATTGTTCTTCATTGCCTATCACGAACAGCGGCCGGTCGGCATGGCCTTCATGATGCGCAGCAACGACACCTTATATGGCCGGCACTGGGGCTGCGAGACCGATTATCACAGCCTGCACTTCGAAACCTGCTACTACGCCGGCATCGACTATTGCATCGAAAACGGGCTGTCCTGCTTCGACGCCGGTGCTCAAGGCGAGCACAAAATTCGGCGCGGCTTCGAACCGATCGCAACCTGGTCGACCCATGTGATCGCCGACCCACGCCTGAACCAGGCCGTGGGCAATTTTGTAGACCGGGAGGCCGAAATGATGGCCGACTTCCAGGCCGAGCAACGCAGCCGCTGTAATTTCGACGCTGCCCCCGCAGACACCAGGTGAGTGGCATCCGTTTGTACTGGCTCGACCCGAACCAGCCGGATGGCGCTTTTCCGGACCCACGCCTGGCGCTTAACGAACCCAATGGCCTGTTAGCCATGGGCGGCGATCTATCGCCAGAACGCCTGCTGCGCGCCTACTCGCTCGGCATCTTTCCCTGGTACAACCCCGACGAATCGATCCTCTGGTGGTGCCCGGACCCGCGAACAGTCTTTCCAACCAACGGCGTTCGCGTCTCGCGACGTTTTGCGCGCACGCTGAACAAGGCCGACTACGCCGTCACCCTGGATCGCGACTTCGCTGGCGTCGTCGCACAATGCGCCGCACTACGCGTCGACCGCGAAGGCACCTGGTTGGGCCCGGAAATGCGTTGCGCCTATATGCGGCTACACCAACTCGGCCACGCGCATTCCATCGAAATCTGGCGCGATGGCGCGCTCATCGGCGGGCTATACGGTGTCGCACGTGGCGCCGTGTTTTTCGGCGAGTCCATGTTCAGCACCCAGCCCGATGCCAGCAAGATCGCGCTGGTCTGGCTGACCCGCCAGCTTCATGCCTGGGGCTATGCCCTGCTCGACGGCCAGGTCGGCTCGCCGCATCTCTATCGGATGGGCGCTATCGACTTGCCACGGCAGCATTTCCTGGAAGCCATCGGCGATCGCGCGCCCGCTGGCGCGCCCCAAACCGGCTCTTGGCGGTTCACCATTGAGGCACCGCAAAGCCCGCAGCATCTTGAAAACGAGCCAAGACACAATACATCTACCGGCGAGACACGATGATATAGCCGGCCACCTGCGCCGCCGTAGCCGACGCAAAGATTGAACCGGCCACACAGATCGTCGATAATTCGTGCGCGACAAAACGCGCCGACCAAGAGATCAGGAGTCAATGGCAAAAGAAGACCATATTGAAATGGAAGGCACGGTCGTCGAGACCCTGCCCAACACCACCTTCCGCGTGAAGCTGGAAAACGGGCACATCGTGACCGCTCATATTTCCGGCAAGATGCGTAAGCACTATATCCGCATCCTGCGAGGCGACAGCGTGACTGTGCAAATCACGCCCTACGACCTCACCAAAGGCCGTATTACATACCGCGGCCGGTAGAAAGTGGCGCGCCAAAGTGACGCTATGCGTCACTTTTCGACGCCTTTTTGACCGAACGAGTCTCTAGCCTAGAGACTAACTTTCTGATTAAACTGCGGCCCCCGACTGGCATAACACGTGCTTGACGACTGAGCACGTCCGGTCGACGTGACTATTTTCAGCACCCAAAGGGGGAAACCGCAATGCAGAAGCAACAAGGCTTCACACTTATCGAACTGATGATCGTGGTCGCGATCATCGGTATTCTGGCTGCGATTGCTATTCCGCAGTATCAAAATTATACCAAACGCGCGAAAATATCCGACGTTATGTCTTTGGCATCGGGTGACAAGACTCGCATCTCGGAATACTACTCGACTAATGGGAGTATGCCGGCTGAAAACGATGTTGCTATTAGCAGTAAGGCTGATAGCGATTACGTTGGTAAAGTTGCATATGATCAAGAAAATAAAACGCTGACTTATACAGTCGCGGATATCGGCGACGGTGCCAGCGGCGATATAACCTTTACTATGCGCGCAGATAACGATAGCGCCACACTCGACTGGGGTTGTGCTGCTCCCGATATTCAAGATGATTATCTGCCGAAAAATTGCAGGAACGCTGGCACGGGCGAAACCGGGCAGTAGTCGAACTAATGCAACAACCTTAGTTTCAGCGTCTGCTTTTCAAAAGGCCCTTCGGGGCCTTTTTTAGAGTAGTCTCAAGTATTAAACGATCTCTATAATCAGAAAACTGAGATTCCAAAAAACCGTATACCTCGATATAACCGCTTCCACACAGTGGCGATTGAAAACTTGCTTGTTATCCGCGAATATATAGTTTCAATCAGCTATTCAGGCCTAGTCAAAACGACGGGGCAGTGATGAAGGCGCGCATAACTAGAATCGTTGTTGTCACGTTGCCCGCTGTGCTTGTCTTCAGCGGTGCCTTTATCTACTTTGGCTTTCGACTAGAGACGACTACGACGCATCAGCCATCCTCGCAATCTCAAGGCTTTCGACCTTCCTTTCGCTCCGAAATAAACCGAGAGCGCGGCCAAGTACTGCGCTTGCTGCCGCAGATCCCACAGCTCGCACTCGAATGGTCACCCATGGCCCAGATTGCGTCGCCTGCGCGCGAGCTTTCCAGGCCCCGTCCTCAGGTGCAAATCACCAAGCTGGGCGTGCCGCGCCCCCTAGACCTGAATTTGCCGGCCGTAGAATCGGATGTGGGCGGCCTTAGCGACGCGCGCTTTAGCGCACAGGACGATACACAGGCCGAAGTACCTGCGATATCCGATTCGTTGATTCCCCAATCAGCACCGAACCTCGAGGGCGGAACTGACGGCTTGGCCGAGGACATCAACCTCTTCAGTCAAGGCACAGGACTGCGCGGCTTCATGGCCAAGAACTGGGTGAACGAACGCATCGGGGTGCAGGGTGGCTTGGCGATCAAGGACGAGCAGCTGCGCGAGGACAACAGCGACCTGCGCGACAACGTTGCCGTGGGTATGGGCATCCTCTTCGCCTTCTGAGGCGCGCGCCGGCCGCGCGGTCGTTATCACACTCGGTAGCTCCGAGAACGACAGCCTGCCTGTATCCGAATCGACTCACAGCCGCCCCTTGCACGCTACAGCCTGATGCGCCCGTGTTGCCACCCAGCCCCGACTTAAAGGCGTCCGTCCGTCTCTTTGGCCGGAAAGGCATACTTGACGTCATAGACGATGTGCACCGGCTTGCAGTAGCTTCTGACCGTCTCGATGCCCGCTGACTGAAACTCTCGGTGGGCTACAGCAACGATTGCAGCATCGTAGGCACTGCTTTGCGGCTTTTCGACAAGCTCCAGGCCGTATTCCTCGGCCGCCTTGGCCGAATCAGCCCACGGATCGTACACATCGACCCAGACGTTAATTGCCTTCAGCTCGTTCACGATATCGACGACCCGCGTATTGCGTGTATCCGGGCAGTTCTCCTTGAACGTCAAACCCATAATCAAGATACGAGCGCCGTTCACTTGGATGCTCTGGCGTAGCATCAGGCGCACGACTTCTTGCGAAATATAGCGGCCCATGCCGTCGTTGATGCGCCGCCCGGCCAGGATGATTTCCGGGTGGTACCCCACCGACTGGGCTTTATAGGTCAGATAATACGGGTCGACGCCGATACAGTGGCCACCGACCAATCCCGGCTTGAAGGGCAAGAAATTCCACTTGGTTCCCGCCGCCTCGAGTACTTCCTGGGTATCGATGCCCAGGCGGGCAAAGATCTGGGACAGTTCGTTGACCAAGGCGACGTTGATATCGCGCTGGACGTTTTCGATTACTTTGGCCGCCTCGGCCACGTTGATCGACGACGCGCGATGCACGCCAGCCGGCACGATTTGTCGATAAAGCGCGACCAGGCGATCGGCTGTCGATCGATTCGAACCCGCCACGACTTTCACGATATTCGACAGCCCGTGCTCGGAGTCGCCGGGGTTGGCTCGCTCTGGGCTATAACCCACGAAGAAGCCCTCGTTGAACACCAGCCCCGAGCCGGCCGCGAGTATCGGCACGCATCGCTCTTCAGTCGCACCGGGATAGACGGTCGACTCGTAAACGACAATATCGCCCGTTGACAAATAAGGCGCTAACGCACGAGAAGCCGCCTCCAACGGGCCGAAGTCGGGCACCTTGGCCTCAGTGACCGGCGTCGGCACAGTAACAATATAAATATTGGCGCCGGCCAGATCCTCGGAATCCGACGAAAACTCAAGACACGCTTCTTCCAGGCCCTGGCGAGAGACTTCACGCGTGAAATCGTAGCCGTCGCGAAGCTGTTCGACACGACGCGCATCGACGTCAAAACCAAGCGTCGGATAGTGTTTGCCGAATGCAACCGCCAACGGCAGGCCGACATAACCGAGCCCCAGAACCGCCAGGCGATCGGCCGTCGATATATATTGATCCGGCACTGGCCTCCCCCGTGTTTGCACAATCGCCAAGCTCGCGTGAAGCCGGGCGCGCACTTCCAAAGCTATCGATGATACAGAATCGCTAGGCCTGCAAGTAAAACCCTGGCTCACTCCCCGTAATTAAAGTGCTTTCGCTTTTAGTGATGCCACGTTACTTAGGCCCGAAAGCCGCGATCGGTATAATGCGCCCTGCCTCATCTTCGGCCTATTGGATATTTCATGAGCATACTGGTTACCGGCAGCGCTGGCTTCATCGGTTTCCACGTCGCGCAGCAGCTACTCGACCGGGGCGAGACCGTGGTCGGAGTAGATAATTTCGACCCCTACTACGACGTCAACCTCAAGCGTGCACGCGTGGCCATGCTCGAAAAGCACCCTGCGTTCGAGCAGATCGAGCTGGATATCGCCGATCGCGAGGCGATGCCCAAGCTGTTCGCCAAGCACGGCTTCGAGCGCGTGGTCCACCTGGCCGCCCAGGCCGGGGTCCGCCATTCGCTCGACCACCCCCACGATTATATCGACGCCAATGTGACCGGCACTCTGAATGTTCTAGAGGGCTGTCGACATAACAACGTGGCCCACCTCGTCTATGCCTCGACGAGCTCGGTCTATGGCGCTTCGACCGATATGCCGTTCTCGCCGGAAGGCGATGCTGACCATCCGCTGGCCATCTACGCCGCCTCCAAGCGCGCGACCGAATTGATGGCCCACTCCTATGCGCACCTCTACGGCGTGCCCAGCACCGGGCTGCGCTTTTTCACCGTCTATGGCCCCTGGGGCCGGCCGGACATGGCACTGTTTCTGTTCACCCAGAAAATGCTCGCCGGCGAACCCATTCCGGTGTTCAACCACGGCAAGCATCGCCGCGATTTCACCTACGTCGACGATATCGCCGAAGGCGTTGTGCGCATCCTATACAAAACCGCAACCCCAGACGACGCCTGGAACAGCGATGCCCCACGCATCAATAGCAGTCCAGCCCCGTGGCGTGTCTATAACATCGGCAACGGCAACCCCGTACCGTTGATGGATTACATCAACCGGCTCGAGGAATGCCTCGGCGTGACTGCGGAAAAAGACATGCTGCCCATGCAGGCCGGCGACATCGAAGCCACCCATGCCAGCGTGGACGGCCTCTTTGAAGCGGTGGGCTATCGCCCGGAAACCACCGTTGACGAAGGCGTGAAGAATTTCGTTAACTGGTATCGCAGCTATTACGGCTAGCCGATCGCCTATAGCGCAGCCCTAAAACGACGGGCTGCGCTATCGCCTAATAGGCATTTTTGTGCACGAACCCCTTGAAAATCGTCAGGAAGATAATCTTCAGGTCGAACCATAGGGTCCAGTGCTCGATGTAATACAGATCGTGCTCGATGCGCTTGCCCAAATCCGTTGAGCCACGCCAGCCATTGACCTGAGCCCAGCCGGTGATGCCCGCCTTCACCAGGTGCTTCTGCATATAGCCGGGGATTTCTTCCTTAAACTTCTCGACGAAAATGGGCCGCTCCGGGCGCGGGCCAACAATCGACATATCACCCAGCAACACATTGATAAACTGCGGCAGCTCATCGAGGCTAGTTCGCCGAAGGAACCCCCCGAAACGGGTCGAACGCTGCTCACCTTGCTTAGCCCATACCGCACCGCTCTGGGATTCCACGTCGACGGGCATGGAGCGGAATTTGAGAATCGTAAACAAGCGGCCGTTCCACCCCATCCGCTTCTGGCGGAAAAACACGGGGCCCGGCGAACTCAGCTTTACACCGACGGCCAAAGCCAGCAGTACTGGACTGACCAGGATGAGAATAGTGGCCGATAGAAGACGGTCTTCAAACGCCTTGATGACCCGGCTCATGCCCTGCATCGGAGAGACACTCAGATTCAGCATGGGCAGGCCCAGCACCTCGGTCACCGGGTGCTGAATCAAACGCATACCGTGCAGATTGGGCACCAACCGCTTGGTTACCGTGCTGTGCCGGAAATCCCAGAGCACCCGATCGATCAACGCCTGCTGCTCCAAAGGCAGGCAAAGCCACACTTCATCGACGCCGAGGCGCCGCGCTAAGCGCTCGGTCTTGTGGCTATACGGAACAATTCGCGCCTTGCAATCTTGCTTAGTCAGATCGCAATCCAACATGGCAGCGGCCACAATCTCCCATCCGCTTGAAGGCGTCTGCGCGATACGATCGGCAACTTCCTGGGCCAGAGCCCCGTTACCGATGATCAAGATTCGCCGATGATTCCACCCTCGCACCCGCAGCCATTGCAGGGCGCTATACATGCAGATCCTGCCGACGGCGAGCAAAAACCACGACAGAAGCGCCCAGTTCAGAACCCACAGGCGTGAATAGCTATCGCTTTGCTTGAGCGCGAAGCCAATCAGGATCAGCCCGAGAATCGTTGCTGCCCAACCGAAAGTGATCGCGCGAACCTGATCGATCGGGTTTCGACCGCGCCAGGAATCGTATAACCCCAATGAGGGGAAGATACTTAGGGCCAGCAAGACAGCGACCAGTAGTGGCGCACGATAGTGCGGCCCGAGCGCCAGCAACTCGAAGCGCCATACATGCGCCAAGTAGGCACCGATAACAATCATCGCAATATCGCCAAGCGCATAAAGCGCTGCCGATATGCTGCTGTGATCACGCAGAAAACCGCTATAAAACATCGCTCGCCAAGGCTAACCGGCGTAACTTGAAGCGTGAGATCATAAACCCCAGCAACCGCCCCCTTACTGAACGCATGAGAGCACCAAAGACATAAATTTTGTTCCCAAGTATGCCTCGCCCCGCATGCAGCCCGCGGCCGACCTGGGTCGTTCGCGATGCAGCTCATACGTTACATGAAACGCCCGTTTGCGGTAAGAGGCCAGATTCGATCGTCTGGCTCTGAGGTATCGAGTCAGACTAGAGACTCAACGGACACAGCCGGTCCGCTGGGTAAGTTCCTACTATCATTGCGACTATAAATCGGCACCGGATGCGAACATACTGAGACCGCATTAGAAACATGCAACAGACGATTCACATACCGGGTTCGGCTAGCGCACTTTTTAACACGCCTTCTAAAGCACTACGGAAACGATTGGAATCGAAAGCCGTTGCCGCTTGGCGTAAAGCCTGCCGATCGATCGTCGGCTCCCAGTCCTCGAACCGCTTTATAGCCGTACATAGACTCTCAGCGGTTGGTTCGGGATAGTGGATACCGGTCACCTGATCGGTGATCGTTTCTAGCGCCCCGCCCTTCGCATAGGCGATAACCGGCGTCCCGCAAGCTAGAGCTTCAAGCGGCACGATGCCGAAATCTTCGACCCCAGGAAAGATCAGGGCTCGCGCATGCTTTAATGTGTCTGCGACAGACTGCGCCGTCTGATGCCCGCGAAATTCAACGTTCGGCAACCCGCGAGACGACAGCTGTTCATACATTTCGCCCTGGCCGATGACCACCAGCCTTTTATCTGGCATCCGGGCAAAGGCTTCGATCGCTTTATCCGGCTGTTTATAGGCAGTGAGCTGCCCCAGCATCACAAAATAATCGCTTTTTTCCGACGTTAATTCGAACGCAGACACATCGACTGGCGGATGTATGACTACGGCGTCCCGCCGGTAAGTCTTGCGAATACGGCGTCGGACGAATTCCGAATTAGCGATGAAATGATCCACACGATTAGCCGAATTCTGGTCCCAGATCCGGAGATAGTGCGTAAGCATCGGCATTAACTGCCGGTTCAGCCAACCCGTACTTTCCCGATAGTCGTGGTACATATCCCACAGATAACGCATCGGCGAGTGGCAGTAGCACACATGCAGTGTATCGGGATCGACCAGAACGCCCTTTGCGGGACCCGATTCGCTTGAAATTACAAGATCGTAGCCACGCAGATCGAGCTGTTCTAGAGCAGTCGGCATTAAGGGAAGCAGCTTCTGATAGAACCGCTTTGCCCCTGGTAGGCGAGCAATCGGCGACTCAGTCACCTTATGGCGTTTCGCAAGATCGGCGAATTCTTCGCGGTCTATGACATGCGTGAATACATCAGCTTGCGGAAACAGACGCAAAATTTCGTCGACGACCTTTTCACCGCCACGACGGCTCACAAACCAGTAGTGGATTAACGCAACCCGCAATCCAGCGTAATTCCTTTGCTCCGAATCGGTCATTCCCTAACCTATCTATCAAACCAAGCACTTACGGCCTCAACCAGACACACCACTCGCTAAAGCGCCATGTAAGTAATACCGCGAAAAAAAGCGCCAGATTTCTCCCGCGCACCCTTGCTACTTTCCGCCGCAGCAACACACCGAAGCGCGACCTATTCGCAATATCTAATTAGCGCCTATATATAACGATTAATAGTGTCGGCACGATCGATATATCCGCCGTCTCGCAGGCTAGACTGTCTACCGTAAGCTAGTCCGCCTCGGGTTACTCGTCTATCTCAGCCCTTAATCAGGCACACTAGTGTAACGTTGACCGGCTGCGCTCACTATGAAGACACCTTACCTGCCGGTCACTGCGCTTTTCGCCTGAGCTCTTCCTAGCCTCTATCTGGACTGGGTTAATAGACTCTGGCTAACTCTCTTGGAATAGTGGCAATTAGATACCGCCACCGAGGGACTTGAGCGACATATCCTCTCGAACGTTTTCACTCATCGAAAGCCTCGCAAAGGATCTGTTTCTCCGAATGTGCTCTTTGCTATATTCCACGCATGAATCGCTAGCCACATATCTATCGGGCCCCAATCACAGTCAGCATCCCTCTATTACCTGCCCTATCAAACTGCTTGGTTGATACAAGCCGCGGGCAAGATAGGCTTCGACGATACCGCGATCTTTCTGTGTAAGCTTACTCAAAGCCGGATGCCGATCAGATGGAGCGGGACGGAGGAGCCAGTTTATCGCGATATCCCTGTCCGTTTTTGAGCGCTCTTCGACGATAGCAAATGCCTCATCCCGTACGCGCACTAGACCCATACGAATGTCTTCGCAATCGTGAAGTGCTGCGGCACAGGCTAAATACGCGACGCGTAAACGCGGATTAGGGACACGCTCTGCGGCGCGACGCACCTCGGCACGCCTCATGAGCGAACGATAGCAGGCAGGGGCCCCATGAACAGCCTGAACCGCCAAGTGCTCTATCCATGCACCGAGAAACTCATTTCCAGCGGGCGCAGCAAGAAACCAGTTCTCGATAGTCGGCTCGTCGCGTCGCCGAGATATCCGATCGTTGTGGAACCCCACAAAGCCGAGTCTCTGCTCCTGCTGCCATTGAATAACCCATTCAAGCGATTCGCCGAGAATGATGGAACTATCCAGCCAAATACCACCGTACCGGAATACGAGATATAAACGCAGAAGATTAGCCTTATGCTGCGGCAGCATATCGCTCGGCCAAGTATGATATTCCGGGACAAAGTCCGCGATGTTGTCGCGATTTAATAGGGTAACTGTGAAACTTGGATTCTGTCGCTCAATATTACGATAGCATGCCGCCACGAAAGACGGAGGTGGTGGCGTCTCCCAAAAGAGCCATATTTGACGCGGTATACTCGCGAACTCCCTTGATGAAGCCCCCCGCTCTAGCACCCATCGCATACTGGGCTGAAACGAAGCATGAGGTCGAAGCGCACTTTCTAACAGACTACGACGGCTCCGCGCAGCAAGTTCGGCTTGAGCAGAAAACTGCCATTTCCTAATCTTTTTATACGTGCGGCGCGGGATATACCGTTGCGCGACTCGAACGAGTATCTTCTTCACTAAAGACGCCTTTATATATACTATCGAACCAGAAAGCTAACGCCGAGCGTAGTACATCCCTGCCACAATTTGTGGCAATGTTCGACGAAAACGGTCAAACGGTGGTTTAGCAGCACTCGATCACAGATCTATAGTCGAAAAGCCAACCTCAAACATATAGTTGCGTAAAACTTCCAAGTCGCAAATACGGCGCTATCTATTATTTGTATAGAAACGTTAGTGTCTAGTAGTAATAGCTACGGTATATTTTATATACCGCCCTCGTCGCTTTTGACGACCCAAAAACCAGTTGTGCACACTTTTAGCTCGCATATCGGACGCTGAAATTACTTAATACCTTTCATTCGCCACAATTTCGGCGACCTGTTTCAGTTTCTCAGCTGAACGGCACCAACTGAATCTAGCTGCGTTAGATAGGCCGCGCGATGCCAGCGATTGCCGCAGAGCCTCATCGTTGAAAACGCGCTCAATCTGTAGGGCTAGCGCTGCCGGATTCGAGCTATCGAAATATAGAACGCTATCTCGCAACACTTCAGGAAATACTGTAGCGCTGCCAACAATTACTGGACAACCGCACATCTGCGCCTCGATCGGGGGAATACCAAACCCTGCGTAGAATGGCGCAAACACAAAACATGTTGCATTTGCGTATTCACGGGCAAACTCGTCGTCGTCGAGATGGCCTAGAAGCGTAATCTGTGATCGATCATTAAAACGATTAAACTCTGTTTCGTGGTGGAAGCGCGTAGAGCTTCCAACCACTCGAAGTTCGAGTGGGTACCGATATGAGAGCGCCTGCGCCGCGCGGAGGATAGCGACATAGTTCTTTTGATCTCCATTATCAGCAATAGCCAAAATGGTCTGCGATTGACGTGGCGTATCAGCCGGTTGAAACGCAGAAGCAACACCATTGTAAATAACAGAGATATCTGTTTCGGCGAGATTATAAGTTCGTGAGATTTCCGACTTGGAAAATTCGCTGACGGTAACAACGTGTCGTGCGCGACTGATCAACAGAGGCATACACGCCTTGTACAAATGGCGGATCTTCCAGTTAAAACTTTCTGGATGATGGAGATAAGCAACGTCGTGCAGCGTGACGACTTGCCGGTTGCAAATAAATGGAGCGGTGTTACCTAGACTTATAAGAATACCGTCTTTAGGTACAGCGCGCGGCAGCTCGACCTGCTCCCAAACATGTCCTTTCGTCCGGCCTACGACTGAGGTGACTGACTCGAAACCATTTAGGTCAGCATCGCATGGAGCGAGTACTTCAAAATGCCACCCGGCAACTTTTAGCGCTCTTACGATCTCGCGAGCAAAGCGCTGGACGCCGGAGACACGCTGACTCAAGAACCGCCCGTTTACAAAGAATTTAGTCACTCGAACTCGATTTCCTAACCGGCCTGTATTTCAGTAAAATTCCGCGCTTCATAGTAGAACACGCTTGGACAGCCGAATGATTCTAGGGGATAAAAGATGGTCTGGGAACCACGGGATTGGCAGATTTGCTCGCGAGGTCCTTTCCAGACTCCCTCACCATCCTTATGAGCCTTCACGATCACCGCTCTCGATGTTCGATCCGATATTAACGGGCGTATACCTGAGCACGGCACGCCCAAGCTACTATTTTTCCCCGGGCTTTAATTCTGTATCTGGCTATCGTGGACCATTCGGTCTAACAATCCATGATCTGATTCATCTTCACGTCCCTGGCGAACAATCCGCGGCAAAGAAACTGTACTACCGGGCCCTGCTAAAGCCAGCACTCAAACGTGCGAGGCATGTATTTACGGTATCGGAATACTCAAAGCAAGACATTTTGCAATGGTCCAATATCGATAAACAAAAAATTGTCGTCGTTGGTAACGGGGTCTCATCAGTGTTTACACCTGAAGGCTATGCCACGACTTACCAACGACCTTATCTATTTTATGTCGGCAACCATAAGCCACATAAGAATACTTTGAACGCCATAAAGGCATTCAAGATTTCTCGGACTTCTTATACGCACGACTTTCTTCTTTCCGGCCCCCCCCGGCAGCACGTAACCGATTTCATCGCTCGCGAGGGACTTATCGGTAAAGTCCGATTTACCGGCATGCTTGAAGAACAAGACCTAGCAAGCCATTACCGAGGCGCCACTTCGCTAATAATGCCATCTCTATACGAGGGGTTCGGGCTTCCGGTCATCGAGGCTATGGCCTGTGGATGCCCAGTCGTATCTAGCGACCGAACAGCCCTTACAGAAGTCGGCGGGCAAGCAGCGATCTATTTCAACCCCGAACATGTGGATGCTATTGCCGATGCCATTGACCAAACACTGGATAAGGAACGCGTTGAGCACATGAGCTTACTTGCACTCGCAAACTCTGCGAGGTTTAACTGGCAAACGGTTGCGGATCTAATCAACTCAGCAATAGCAGGAGCATGACCTGCTTTTAGTGCGGCAATTGTAGACAGCTCACTTTAATTATTAAGCACGGCTAACAATTCAAATGTGGTTTAGGAGCCTGTGCAGACGAATAAACCGACAAATATTGCTCAGCCCAACGGCCTGTATCCAAGTACCGCAAACCGTCCGCGGCAGCTTGTTCCGATAGTCGATACAAAAGATAGCGGTCAGATCCTATTTGTTTCAACCGACACGAGAGCGCTGTCCTATCCAATGGGTCAAAAAGCAACCCATTGCGCCCATCCTGAATAATCTCCGGCGCCCCCCCGTGGTTCACAGCGATCACCGGCCGCCCGAAGATCAGCGATTCGAAAGCTACTCCTGGAAACGTATCTCGCCACAGCGACGGCACCACAACGATATCGACTTCGGGAAAGAACTCTGCTTGCTTGACTCGCCCGAGAAATCGGATTCGTGAATCTTCGGTTGAGTCACGAATGGATTTCGCGTACCTCGACTTGAGATCGCCTGCGACCCACAACTCAGCGTGCTTCAGATCCGCATGTTCGAACGCTTCCAGCAAAGACTTCACGCCCTTTGCCGGTGTGATACTGCCGATGAAACCGATCCGTAACGTACTTTGATCCGAACGCGGTATCGGCGGCTTGTGTTCGAAAATAGCCTTAGGGCGGGCGTTGTGAATTACGCGCTGGATGTTGACGCCGCTAAAATACCCTTGATCACGATGCCGCTCCAGAATAAATTTACTAACCCCAACTACCGCCGACACACGACGACTCTTACTGCGATGCGGCAGCCGCAGAAGTCTGCAGGATCCACACCGCGATGCACAATTTTGACCTTTGCGAAACATGGTTCCGTTCGTACACATCAAGTATTGATCATGTAAAACCTGAACGATGGGCACGCCGGCATCATTCAGCGCATCCCAAACCCCAACCGACCAACCTGGCAAATTATGTACTGATGCAACGTCAGGCTGCTCGTCGCGGCACACTTGATTGACGACCCTTCGCATGAACGGGTTGACTGAATCGAGCCCGTGCCAAGCAAGTCGCGTAATTTTCGAGCGCGATCGGTCGTCAAACGGCCAATAAAGGTTGCGAACTCCGACCTCGATAACCGTTATACCATCGCGTTGAATCCGACGAGTTTTACCATGAGGCCCGGCCGCAAGAAATACGCACTGGTGGCCAGCTGCAGTTAATGCCTGCGTGAGATGGCGTAACGAGACTTCGGCACCGCCAGCGGCTGCAAAAACCGACATCGTGTGAATAAACAATATTTTCATGGGCTAAATCACTTAAGACCCAACTTACCTACTTGCTGCGTCAGGAACACCGATCAAAGTAGCCCGTTGAAAGCGGACACCACATGACTTTCCCAACTGAATTTCTTGGCGTGAGCGGGTCCATTTTGCGACAAACTAGAACGAAGCCCCTCTTCATTCAGCATTCGCGCTATAGCATCACACATGGCCTGGCTGTCTCCAGGAGGCACAAGAATACCAGTCAAATTATCAGTCACGACTTCTGGTATGGCGTCTGTGTACGTTGAAATAACCGGAAGGCCCTGAGCAGCAGCTTCAAGTAAAACCAAACCAAAGCCTTCCACTGCGAGCTGAGTAGGTACGGAGGGGTGTATTAGACAGAACGCATCTGCGTAAAGGGCGCGGAGCTCGGAATCGCCAACTGCGCCGGCTAGACGTATATCAGCCTCTGCAGAAGCGATTTCGCTCTTTAGCTTCTGATAATAGTCTTCGTTAACGCTCTTACCCGCAATTATATAGGTCACTCGTCGACGCTGATCTCTGGGCAAAGATGCAACTGCACGAATGGCGTTGATAACGCCCTTCCGATGCTCTAAACGCCCCACTGTCAATAGGAGTTTTCGGCCTTGATGTTTCCCCAGGCCGCCTGTATCCGCCGCAACATCAAAGCCGCTCTTCTCAAACCATGACCCATCTGCCCCCAAATAAGATGCAACAACACGCTCCTCCTGCAGGTAGGGATGATGCTCGAGGGCAAGATTACGAGTGAACAAAGAGTTTGCAATAATACGATCAAACCGCATTAGCGGGCGCATTACTTTGGTTTTCTTTAAAAAAGAAAACATTCGGTTTCGAATTTCGGTCCCATGTAAAACTGCGATTTTATGCCCTCGGAAAGGCGCATTACGCAATGCTAAAATGGTTGGGAAGTCGGCAGCTACCGCGAGATCCGGCGTTGATCTTACCAAATGCCAAGAGATGCGCGCCAACATGGCAAAGATATCTATCGATCCAGAAAATCCTGATTCAGATAAGACTCTAACTGGAAAATACCCTTTTTGGGACGGAACCTTATCTACCGAGCCGCCGAAAACACATACCTCGACGTCGTGGCCGAGCTTCGATAGCGTATTAGCAATCTGAAAGACATATGTCGCTATTCCTCCGGGATAAGGAGGAAACTCAGTTGTATATATAGCGATTTTCTTCGGCATAATAAAAGGATCAGTGATAGATGCGAGGATTTGAATCAGGTCGATATTTGTATTCTCACGAAGCACGCTGTACTAATATCTCTACCTGAAAACCTTGGAAACCCTTTGCTTATCTGGCCTCGCGGATTTAGATCAAATATTCAGAACCACCAAAACGACGACTTTGGCTCGAAAAAACTCAAAAGACGACAAAATTTTACATACGTCCACTATCCTCAACGAGCGATTATAGCGGCTCGGTAAAGTGCTCTTACCGGGACTGTCTTACGATCAAGCACTTTTAGTATCAGCCAACAGGTGCCGACCCGGAACTGGCCTTTATTTTGCTATGTTGGATGTTCGTGAAGTTGGTCGTCTAATGAGAGCCCCAGGCGCCCACACATTTCCGCAGTCAGACTGAGCCGTCTCGCCTCCCCAAAATCTTGCAAATCTTGAAAACAGACAAATTTAAAATTATTAAGATTTTCTCGACCTGTTATCGAAAAGACGCCACTCTTGCTTTTTTCAGGAAAAAAGCAGACCCAGTCTTTATCTCGTCGGGCTACCGGACGCCATACACGCGATGTATTTATAACGAACCCCACGGGCGATAATTGGCTCTCGGATCTAAATCGAAACCGAGCATTCGAACGCCTCGCTTCACGGGTAAATACCGCCTGGAAATCCGACTTAAAAAGCCCGTGCGGCGCATGCGCAAGGTCAAAATAGCCAATTCGGCCCGGCAACAGGTGCACGCCAGGTCTGCGACAGATATATCCTCTGCGATGCCAAAACGTGAATCGGCGAAGTTTCCGTTCGAGCCATCGCGACTTCACTCCCCAACGAGCGCGAACTACAAGTTTGTCGCCTTGAAAAAAGTCGGCCGGCACGACTCTTTTTGTTAGCGCCATATCGTCGTTCAGATATATAAACCTCTCAGACAACCCCGGAATCTGAGCTAACATAGTCTCGATCGACCGGGAATTGAACGTCGGTAAAAGATCACCGTCTTCCGAAAATAACTCTTTATGGTCGACCAGCACCACACCCAGGCTGGTGATCACGTCAGAGCTTAGCCACGCCGGACGCTGATCATCGGTAATCAAATAAATTTTACGCAGCCAGGGAGCGAATTTTCTAAGCGAATACAGGCAAAATCGCAATTCGCCATTATCTTGGAATCGCGCAACCGCAGCCGCATTTGGAGAGCTTGAGTCGTTCTCCTCTCGCTCTATAAAACTATTTCGCTTATCCCGATGCTTTTGATCCGCCCCGTCGACCCAACTCACAACAGCATCGATGTCGTTATTCATCTGGCGCAGACCCAGCCTTGTCGACGGTAGCCGCAATAGCTGCAGGACTTCCGTAGAAATCGACCATTCGTTTAACCTGGAGGTCGTTCCAGCCCTGCTCTGCGTTCAACTCACGTAGTCCGCCTGCGTTCGTCGTTGGCCATTTTTTTAGTGGCTTTGCATTTTCGACACGGACCGGACGGTATCCTCCCAAAACAACCATCCAGTACAGCCAGATATCATCTGCATAAGGTGCAAGCTCCTGGAATTTTACGCGGTTCGTGACGTCAGCATAAAAACATCCAGGCGGGTAAAGAACCCCGCCCGCCCCCGTCGGCATCGAAAGTCGCGAGGGAACTGTAGGCGTTTCCTCCCATCTCCAGCGACTATAAGCAAGAGGCTTTCCATCACCGTCCAGTGTTACCGTATGGCCACGGTGAAATGGTACACATAAAGCGTCGGCATTAGCTCTGTATGTCTCTACGAGCTCTTCAAGCCAGTTCGTCCTATAATTAATATCATCGTCTGCGGTGACCACGAACGCATCAGGGCATTCTTCAATAGCCGGGATAATCTTCTTATACGAACGGATGTCATCATATCCGCGGATCTCAATATGTCCCTTCTGATGCAAACGTAGTACCGAGCGAGGCAGGCTTGGTAAATCACCGTGGGCTATCCACAACAGGATTCTGTCCGGCGCGACCGATTGCCTAATGAGCGTACGCAGCGTAAGTCTTAGCAGGCCAAAGCGCGCTGGATAGGAAGTTAGGGACACAACAAGCTCAGCCCGAAGCTCATGGGGCTGCGCCGAGCAATCTAGAGGCAACCACGGCGTCACCGTCGCATAAATCCGCCGAGTTACACGTTTCCTAGTCTCGCCTTTTAGGCGACTAAATATTGCCTTAACCGACATCTTAATCTTATTTGTTGCGCGACTATACCGCTCTACCTGTCAGGCGGAGCAAAGACACGTACAGCTGCTTCAGGAACCACGGTCAAACATCAGACCACATATTGACGCAAACGACTTTTCACACCCGAAGCCGCTTGCCATGCCACCTCTGCGATGGTTTTCTTCTTTCCAGTTCGTGATGCAACACGACGCTCGACTAAAAGACCAACATCGAGATAGAGAGAGGAAATCGATAATCGAACGGACAGTTTTCCGCGGATTTTCAACCGACTTCTCGTAGTTAATCAATTAGAATCGGAAGATTACTGTGCTTCGACAATATATCATTCATTTGTCGCGGGTATGTGGTTACGATAACAAGCGCCTCATCGACCGATATTGCACGATACTTATGCGCCTTCCCTTATGGTAATGCCCCCATTCTTAACGCGAGCCAAAAGTGGAGCTAAGCGGCCATTGCGAGCTTCTGCTTGGGGGTGATGCCGCCGAGCGCCATGTTCGGGCGTTCGTTATTGTAAGTCCAGAGCCATTCGGTCGCGACGTTCTGGACGTCAGCGATCGATTCGAATAGGTATAGGCTCAACCAGTCGGTTCGTACGGTTCGGTTGTGGCGCTCGACATAGGCATTTTGCTGAGGCTTGCCGGGCTGGAGGTATTGCAGCGTGATGCCGTGCTTCTCGGCCCAGACCGTCAGGGGTCCGCTGATGTATTCCGGGTCATTGTCGCAACGGATCGCCCTTGGCTTGCCGCGCCATTCCATGATCTGCTAGAGGCTCCGGATCACGCGGGCCGAAAGCAATGATAGATCGACTTCGATCCCGAGGCCTTCGCCGTTGTAATCGTCGATGACGTTGAACAACCGAAAGCCCCGGCCGTCACTGAGCTGGTCATGCATGAAATCCATGGACCAGCTTTGGTTGATCGCCTCGGGCTCTGCCAGTTTCTCCGGTGCCTCGCGTCGCAAGCGCTTGCGCGGTTTGATCCGCAGATTCAGTTCAAGCTCGCGATAGATCCGATACACGCGCTTGTGGTTCCAGCCGAAGCCCTTGACGTTGCGCAGGTAGAAAAAGCACAGGCCAAAGCCCCAACGACGATGCGTGTCGGTCAGCCGCAGCAGCCAATCCGCGATCTTGGCGTTCTCGTCCGACAGTCGTGGCTGATAGCGATAGCAGGTCGCACTGATCGAGAATGCGGCACAGGCCAGACGGATGCTGATCCCATGCTCGGCCACGCTGCACTGGGCCATCTCGCGGCGGCGAGATGGCCTTACCACTTTTTTGTCAGCGCCTCCTGGACGATCTCGGCCTTGAGCCGTTTTTCGGCATACATCTTCTTGAGCCGCCGATTTTCGTCCTCGAGATCTTTCGTGCGGGCCATGAGCGAGGCGTCCATGCCACCGTACTTGCTGCGCCACTTGTAGAACGTGGCCGAGCTCATACCGTGTTCACGACAAAGCTCTGGTACGGGCGTGCCGGCCTCGGCTTGTTTGAGGATCGCCAGGATCTGGCTGTCGGTATAGCGGGATTTCTTCACGGGAACCTCCTCGATTCAGGGTACGAGAATATTCCACTTCTGGCCCGCGCTAATTTTTGGGAGGATTACCCCATCAATCGCGGCGGTTCAATGCTAGATCATGTCGAAAGCGTACTCGGCGATGGCGGTTATCGGGGGCGCGCTTTTGCCCAAGTGATTAACCATCGCTTCAATGCCACCGTGCAGATTGCTCGACGTCCGCAAGCGCATACGTTCGAAGTTATTCCACAACGGTGGGTCGTTGAGCGCTCGTTTGCCTGGCTCGACAAATGCCGACGCTTATGGAAAAACTGCGAGCGCTATCTCAATACCAGCTTGCAGTTCTTGAATTTGGCGTTCCTGACGTTGCTGCTCAGAAGATTATGAACAGGTTCTGAACAATCCGATATATAGGCATTAATCAGCCCGCTCGACAGACCGAAGCGTGTATAAAAATCGAAGATGGCTAATAAAACAGCGTCCGCTACTACCTGAGATCGCCAGAAACGCTGGCAATCTCTATGACGACTGCTCCGCCATCTCGCGAAATACCTCGTTATTATTGCTTAACTCATCGTAGTCGCCAGTGTCGATAACTTGCCCGTTGCGCATGAGGTAAATCGTGTCGCACCTCCTCACAGTGCTTAGCCGATGCGCAATCATTAATATCGTCTTTCTGCCCGCAAACTCGTAAATTGATGTCATAATCTTTTTTTCTGTCAAACCGTCCAGCGCGCTCGTAGCCTCGTCGAATATCAGCACATCGGCATCGTTGTATAGAGCTCTCGCAATACCGATCCTCTGCTTCTGTCCCCCGGAAAGCTGGACACCACGCTCGCCCACTCGTGTTTCCAGACCGTTCGACAACTGATCTAGCAGTTCTTCGAGATGCGCCAACCTTACGGCATGCCCTATCTTTTCTTCGTCGATGACCTCCGGCGGCAGACCAAATGCAATGTTTTCGCGGATCGTCGCATCGGCGAGGAAAATATCCTGCGGCACGTAACCTACGTTGTTTTGCCAAGTTCGCTTGTTCTGATTATTCACCGGTACGCCGTCAACCTCCAGAGCGCCAGCTTGAGGCTCCAGCAACCCCAGAAACACATCGATCGCCGTCGATTTCCCAGACCCTGTAGCTCCTACAAGACCTACGTTATGATTTCTGGGAATTCTAATAGTAACGTTTTCCAACGCGAGAGCATCTTTACCGGGATACGCAAATCGAACGTTTCGTAATTCGACTGCTTGCTGGACTGGCATCTTCTCAGTTGTCCGAGTACCGTCGAAACTGAAGTCCCGGCCCTGTGAACTATCAATTAGATCCTTTCTGACGGCCTCGAATGCAGCAAGATTGGAGCGTAGCTTCGAGATATTCTGGTAACTTGACTGGAGCGCAGGCAGCATCTTGAATCCAACCAGCGCGTAGAACGAAAGAGCCGGCAAAATCGCTTTCGCGCTACCGTCATAGAGCGTGATCAAATAAAGTACAAGCAACACGATCGACCCATAGGCCACGGTCTCGATCAGGTATCTCGGAGTTTGACCCAGCGCCTGAGTGACCCCTTTAGCGTAAGCAAAATCCTGGCTGGCCTTTTCGAATCGCTCAGTAAAAATCCGCTGGCGCCCAAGCACCAGAACATCTTTTATACCGCCGAAGCCTTCAGCCATAAGCTTGAATCGAGCGCCAGCCGACGAGCTGATGAGCGCACCGTTTGCAATGAGCCGACGCCGGACGGTGAAATAAATAGCGGCATAAGCCAAGACGAAAAGCACTAACCCACTGAGCGCGACCCAGGGATTGTAGAAAAAAACCGCGATAGCCATGATTGCAATCAAGGCTATCTTGGCATTCAACTGCATAAGTGGGATAAGTATGTTATCCGTTAGCCGGTTGGATTCCTGCGCTACCTGCTTGGTTAGGTTGCTGCTGGATCCATTCGCGTGAAATAGCCAGCTTTGGTAAAGATAATGGTTATAAAGGCGTTGGCTGATTTCAGCCCCAACATAAGAGCCGTAGATAAAAAGCCGCCATGAAGCGAATATCGAAAATGCAGCCGCAAAGACTAAAACGCCGAAGACTATCACGCCACCGATAACCAGAAACTGATCCGGCGAAGAGGCCCCCATCCATCGGTAGACTGCCCAAACAGTGTGATGGCTTTGCAAATGCGCTTTGTCGGTGGCGATAGACATGAACGGGCCTATAAGCGCTACTCCGGCTATCTCCGCGAACGCCATCAGTACGACCATCAGTTGCAACCATTTTAAACGGCGGCGCTGTTCGCACGTGAGTAACGAATAAAGTTCGCTTAATAATTTATACATGAGGGGCGTTCAAGATATTAAATAGCAGGCCGCGCACAAATTTAGGACCGCGCCAACTCTTCAAAATGTACGTTTTAACGAACCACGACTACAATTAAATATGACCGACATCGATCAGCATCGCTTCGAGATGATAAAGCGCCAGATAGCTGTTAGGAAATAATTATCAAGCGTTAGAAATATTCAATCGGATACCCGATTCGATTACAACTTAGCAAGATCAAATATTGTTGTCGTGAAGTTTGGCCTAAAATCAGCCGGCATGAAGAATGAGCGTGAGAAATAATCGCTTACTAGCGTAAGCTCTCAACCTCCCGATATATCGGCGACTTTTATGAATGGCGGACGCACTTTCGACTCCAGATTCCTATCGAACATAGCGCACTTTAGCAAAATCAATAGAATATGCTAGAACCGACAGCTTTGTTTATCAGTATGACTACACGAAGCCGTTTTCTGGAATACCTAGGCCGCGCAAAATTGCCGCTTATAAAAAACCCCGCCGGGTCCCCTAATAAGCTAAAACAATCAGCCTTGGGAATACGCGATGACTAAAGAAGCTGTACTGACCGTTTCAAATTACAATTCACGATTGAAATAAATTACCGTACCAATCGTGCCACCGTGATCGGTTAATTCTTGAGAAAAGATAGAGCAATTAAAATCGTATAAAATTTTAAACACGACATTTAAAGAGTAAATATTCATTTCCATTCTTGGATAGCTGGCTTTTTGGCCGTTCTTCAAGTTGATCAACTTATTGCTAAAAGGCACGTAATCACGCACTAGCTTACGAAATTTACGATATCTTTTAGTCTCAAAAAACGTTATATGAAGCACACCTATACCGTTATCGTCCAAACATTCGACAAGGCGACGAATCAAATCATAGCCATCTATTGGGCGGATATGTTGCAAAACAATGTAAGTATGGACTAAATCAAATTTTTTATCATCCCCGAGTTCAGAGTCCAAGTTAGTGGCTAACTCAACGTTCGTAACATTAAATTTTCTACAATTCTTTCTAGCTTCGCGAAGCATAGATTCGGAGGCGTCAATTCCGACTACGTTATCGGCATGTTCCGCAAGCGGAATAATCAGTCGCCCCACACCACAGCCAAAATCGAGCACGTTACGGAAATTATCCCGCTGCGACCCATTCATCTCAATAATTTTTAGTATATGGTCGATATGTTGTTGACCACTTTCAAAAAAAACTCGTTTATTATCTTCCGTTAACGTTTCCGACCGGTATCTATCATGTGACACAACGCCATAATAAGGATCTAGTTACCCGAATTTTTCCCAATTTTTACTTGTACTAGATAATTTAATTTTTTTCATAATATCCTATTAAAAAATTATGACTTTTAATTAGAAAATCAACGGCGTTGGTTCTATTCAAAGCGCCACTGCGTAGGATAATGAGGTAAATAGCCTGACTACTGCAGTGACCGGTAATTTTAAAAAGGTTAATATCTTGACAGAGTAGCGTGCCATGACTTTCGACGACCTTGAATGGCTGCTCGATTTCTGGCTCTAGCGTCCACTACTCGAGCTCGAGGCGAAAGACGTAGCATCTTTTTCCGAAGTGAATACATTTATTTGGCGCTCTCCGAAAAAACTCTGCACCTTGGGTAGAATAAACGCAACATAATATGCGAGAACACAGAAATTTTGATTGGTATCAATACCGACTGTAGCCGTCATAAGAAGGACGAAAAGGAAGCCGGCGCCTGAGTGACCCCTTTAGCGTAAGCAAAATCCTGGCTGGCCTTTTCGAATCGCTCAGTAAAAATCCGCTGGCGCCCAAGCACCAGAACATCTTTTATACCGCCGAAGCCTTCAGCCATAAGCTTGAATCGGGCGCCGGCCGATGAGCTGATTAGCGCACCATTCGCAATCAAACGACGCCGAACGGTTAAGTAAATAGCAGCATAGGCCAGAACAAAAAGTGCCAAGCCGCAAAGCGCTACCCACGGATTATAGAAGAAAACCACGAGCGCCATGATGGCAATTATGGCCATCTTGGCATTCAACTGCATAAGCGGTATAAGTATATTATCCGTTAGTCGATTAGATTCTTGTGCCACCTGTTTGGTCAGATTGCTGCTCGACCCGTTCGCATGAAACAACCAGTTTTGATAAAGATAATGGTTATAGAGCCGCTGGCTGATTTCGGCGCCGACATAAGAGCCGTAAATAAAAAGCCGCCATGAGGCGAATATCGAAAATGCAGCCGCAAAGACTAAAACGCCGAAGACTATCACGCCACCGATAACCAGAAACTGATCCGGCGAAGAGGCCCCCATCCATCGGTAGACTGCCCAAACAGTGTGATGGCTTTGCAAATGCGCTTTGTCGGTGGCGATAGACATGAACGGGCCTATAATCGCTACACCTGCTATTTCTGAAAACGCCATTAAGATCACTAGCAACTGCAGCCACTTTAGACGACGGCGTTGTTCATTGGTGAGTAGCGAATAAAGTTCACTAATTAATTGATACATCTAAGTAGCACTTAAGAATTCTGCAATCGCAATGGAGCTAAAACGATAAAAATTTTATGATTTTAGTTAGCTAATGTAGCAGGCGTAGATTACGCTCGAGACAAAGCATTTATCTCCTACCTTTCGCTTGACTGAGTGCTATTTTGCCACCCAAATCCACAGTCATATTAGAAACAAATAAAGCGAATGTAAGCCAAGTTAAAAAATGGCTCTGATTATGGTTATTGAGACCGAATAACACTGTGTGTTCAAGAGCAATTATACGAATTAAAAATACGTATCTCTCTTCCGAAAACGAACTGCATTCGAATGTCTTATCTAAGTTGGTTTTTCTTAAAACCCAAAAAGCCATCGACAACAGAATTAAAAGAGCGCAACCTACTAAACCTAATCCGAAAATTTCCTGCAAAAATAAATTATGAAGGAAAGAAATATTCGGCGATTCGAATCCAAATCCAAGAAATGGAAAATTGACAAACTGACTCGCGGCGGAAGCCCAACCTTGGAGTCGCTCTCCCAAACTACCTTGATTCGGATTCAGCGCGGCATCGAAACCACCTTTTAACACTGCCAAAAAGTTAAATCCGAGAAAGTTCAGTAGAAGCAAGCCTAGCGGTATAGCGAATAAAATCGCACCCATAATTTGCGTACGACGTTTCAAACTCGGTATTCCAACTAAAACTATGAGTACGCCTACTATTAACGTTACGTACGCCGAGCGCGTTGATGCTAAAGCAATGCCGATTAGAGCCATCAAGGCCACCAGCAGAGAAGCTGTGCCACCTTGGCGGGAATTTTTGATTAAAGCAAATAGCGCAAAGAACGAACAGAGCGTTCCGAATTCGTTTGGATATGTGCCCGGCGAAAATCTTAAATAGCCAAAAGCACTTTGCTCCACCGTTACCACATGTTCATATAAGGTGGCCGGAACCGGTCCAAAGACCACACCAGCGTAAAGCACGAATCCTAACAAGAAAACAAGCACAAAACCGCGATAACTAAAATCTAGTCGCGCAAACCATTCTTCCGAATTCCGTGCTTCGCTAAGCCAGCAACCGATAAAATAAAAACCAAACATCAAATTAACGATTACTAGCCAACGTACAAACGGGTTTGACGAAAGCCCTTCTGGTATAAGAACAAATGACACGTAACCATAACTGGCACTTGCCCAGAAAACAGCGGCTATAAGTAAAAGAACCCCGAACTCAGCTAACTGGCGTGCAGATAGCCGTGCAATAGCCCATGCGTTTAAAATTACCAGCGGAATATAGAAGGCTCGGAACGACCCTAGTGCGGACAACGGTAGAAAGAAAATACCAGTCGGGGCCAAAAATAGCGTGAATTTCGAGACCCGATCTAAGACCATAATGTAATTGCTCGAAATATCACTAATCTACGGCTACGGCGGTACAGTCCTTCATCAACTAAAACCGCAACTTACATGCTTTAGTACCATACATGTAAAAGATGCCGAATCTATCGCCACCGAGGGTTTATAGTTAGCCGGCAGCTGCGTATAAACATGCTTGTAGTTGTTCATTAAGTACCAGAACGTGAATAAGCATATTGGTAATGACCGCGGTTGTGAGGTGCAGAGGCTCGCTTTACTTGATGACGAGTTAAAACAAGCCCCGCAATTCCGCTACCTTGTCGAGTAAAACGAACTATCGCCTCATCGATTTCCGCCATGGGATGTTTACCGGAATCCAGAACAAACAACGTAGTCACCTTCTTCAAGAAACCAGCGACGATGTTTGCATCCGTCACCGCAAGAACCGGAGGCGCATCGATAATTATCAGATCATACTCTTTCTGCAGCTCTTCCATAACTTCCTTGAACCGGCCCTGCATCAATAGTTCGGAAGGATTAGACGGAGCTGCGCCTGAAGTGATGACATCCAGGTTCGTTTGCTCGATCCGCTGAATCACTTGATTGGTAGGCGCATTGGACGACAAGAGCTCCGAAAGACCGGTTCCGTCGCCTGTATGAGTTAAAGCTTGATGTATTTGACCACGACGCATATCCGCGTCGATCAACAAGACCCGTTGATTCGTATCGGCGAGCAAGCAACCTAAATTCAAGCTAACGAACGACTTGCTATCCCCTGGCGCGGGGCCGGTCATCAAGATGACGTTACTTTCGGCCTCTTTTTGAGCAAAATATACATTTGTTCGAAGGTTACGCAGCGCCTCAATAGCAAATTCATTGTCGCTTTCCCTCGGGAGAATCGATAGCTGGGCGGTCGATGAGCGCCATCTTGCAGTCTGAGATCGTCGCCGGTTTAATGGAACGACAGCGAAAACGGAGTAGCCGGTACGATATTCGAGCTCTGCGGGATCGCTGATTCCGCGCTTAAGGGCAGCACGGAGAATAACAAGACTTATACCTATAAGAAGGCCAAGGAAAGCAAGTACGAACACTACTAGCTTCGGCCTCGGAGCTGTGGGGGATAGCGGAACAACTGCTGGATCAATTATCCGCACATTACCTATTGTTCCAGCTTCAAGCAGTTTTAGCTCTTGCGCTCTATTCAGTAGAGAGGTCAATAGGTCAGTATTGACTTTCACGTCGCGTTGCAGCCCCAGAATCTTCTTTTGACTACCGGGTAGCTTATTAATCTTCTTCTGCAGTTCTTTTCTTTGTTCTGAAATTTGTGATAGCTGACGACGGTCCGCTTGAACTTGGGGATATTGCTCTGTGTACTGCTGCGTAAGCTGCGCTATTTCTAGCTTTAATTGTGATTCGCGGCTTTCAAGGCTCGACTCACGCTGCAATAAAGCTTGAGACTCGGAAGATAGATCTACCGGTTGGTTCTGTTCTTGATACTGAGCGAGTCGATTCTCGGCGCTGCTTACTTTTTTTCTGACCTTAGGAAGTTGCGAATTAAGAAACTTAAGACTTTTGGCTGCGTCTTGCGATTTAGCGTCGACGTTCTGCTGTATATAGTTATGCGTAACTGAATTCAATAGCTTCGTGACATGGTACTTATCTTGCCCCGTCATAGAAAGCTGAAGAATACCAGAATGACTCCCCACTTCAGCGGCGCTCAATTTGCCTTTAAGCCCGTTTACTGCAGATAACCAGCGTTGTTTAACGATTTTAAATTGGCTACCCACGCTCGCATTCACCGATTGAATCTTAATTGTGATTCTCTCGCCAGACGGTGTGCGGCCTGAAGCAAGGCTATCTGGCTTTCCCTGCAGGATTTTTTGTCCTGTTAGCGTTTTAAGGATGTACCCGTTATTAGCAGTCACCTCCAGTTTAAATGCTTGACCAACTAATTTATCGGGAACTTCCAGATGCGCGATGCCGATATGGTTCGAAGCGCTAGGAAGCACAGAACCTATTACCGGCCATAGAATAGGTGACGCTTCGTTAGTAAGATTTAGTTCTTTAACTGTTTGGCCTAGAACGTCCCTTGAAGTGATAATTGGGATCTCACTCTCAGCAGCATCGCTTTGACCCGCGAGTGCACTAAGAGGACTACTCTGGCTAACGAGGCCACTCAGAGGCGATTTTTCGCTACCTTCAATTTTTACTAGGGAGTCGACAGTATACGAGTACGGTGTAATCGATAGATACACGACCGCAACCAGAATGCCCGCTAACGTAAAACCAACAATCCACCATTTACCTGCCGCCAGTATCGCAAGCAAACGACGGAGATCAAATTGTTCCATACTAAGGTGATCCACTCCGCTTTGCGCAGCGCCACCCGCGTTACTAGGTGCTTGACTCATTGATTCGCTCTAGACCTATCGCCAGCTCAGGCGTACTTAATACGGAACAGTTGAGAAGGTAATTTCAAGCACGAACCGCAAACTCTGAACGCGCCCTTTAATTCCATGCTTTATCACAAGATTAGCTGCTAGTTACCCGCACGGTCATACAACAACAAACTCTGCAAGATGATATTGAGGGACGGTGTGACCTGGGACAGTGCGCGGTTGAAGTTGACCAGGCTTGCCGGAGCCGCAAAAACGATGTCGCGCGGCCGCAGCTGAAACTCGTTTGCCAAGAGCATCCCGCTCGCATGGCCCATGTCCAACTTGTACACATCCGGACGCATGACGGTCTTGAGATGACCGGCTGCTACAGACTGGTCGCTTATGAATCCGCGCACGACGTATATCTTGCCCGGGTTAGCGCTATCCAGATTGAGGCCGCCGGCATCGGATATCGCATCGCTAAGCGACATACCACCCGTCGAGAACGATAGCGCCTGCTGTTCGTTGAACTCGCCCATCATGAAGACACGGTTGGCACTATCGTCGACGAGCAGGCGATCGCCCGGTTTGAGCGGTACCGGATTACCGGCCGCATAAATCTGATTCAGGTCCAGAAAGGTCGACTTTCCGTTGCGGATCAGCACGATGTTCTGCACGCCGGTTGCAGGCGCAGCCGAGTTAGCCGATTTTCCCGAGCTCAGGGTGTCGCATTCATCCAGCGCCTGAAGCACTGTGTTGACTACATCGGTCAACGACACCGTACATGGCTTGGATATGTCACCGGAAATATAAACCCGTCTGCTTCGATACTCCATGACCCGTACATCGACCTGCGGATCGCGAATGACGGAGGTCAGGTCCTGGGTCAGCTGGCGGCGAACTTCGGTCGGCGTTTTACCAGCGACATGGACCTCACCCGCATAAGGGTAGTAAATGTTGCCGTCTGCATTGACGACCTGGCCGGCTGACTCGCTCGAGCCATTGCTCCCGCCCGGATCATTCAAATCCTGCTGACCGTAGACGATGACTCGAAGCACATCACCCGAGCCGATGTGGTAGGGCTGGGTGTCATTAGGCGCGGTCAACGCACGCTCTGCCGCGGGCAGCTTTTCTTCGGCACGCTGCTTTTGCTGATAGCGGATCAGGCTCGGGGTGATCTTGACGATGCGGGGATCGTAATCCACGGGCTGCTTGTTCAGCTCGTCCTGATAGGTTGCATCCTCGTTATTGCCAAAGTTGTACCAGTTATCCCCCTGTACCGGGTTGGTGCTATACCCGGGCAGGCTACAACCGGCCAATGCAGCAAGCGCCACCAACGCGATTGACAAGAGCACGACCCGACGAGCAAAAACCCAGTCGATCGAAACATGCCCGGTATGCCGCAGACCCTTCACCATGAATTCCACTCTTTATTCTTTTTACTTGCGCTGGCCGACGTGACTCTGCTCTTTTCGCATACCCTGGTCATGCATTCTGCACCAAGATGCATTACTTCGGCCTCCGCACATTTGCTGGCCGAGCTGATCATCAAGCCCGCCGTGCAGGCTGGATCCGGGCGACCCATTCATCCAGGCATTGCTGGATGCGGTCATAGATCGTATTGAAATAATACTGGCCACGGCGATAGGGATCGTCCACATTGTCTCCGTCGCGCCAGTGGCTGAGCAGGAATGTGGTTGCACGCGCAAACGGCAGATTATTCCGTACCCACTCGAGCTGGTTCTTTTCCATGACCAGTATCAGATCTTGCTCACGGGCGATCCGCTCTTCCAGTTGCCGAGCGCGATGCTGCTCCAGGCTCAACCCCTGTGCCCGTGCTACCGCTATCGCTTTGTCGTCGGCCGGCTCGTCGATGAGCGCATGTGTACCGGCTGGGGCAACCTCTACCCTTGGCGTCCGCTGCGCCAGGTAAGCTTCCGCCAACGGGCCTCGGCAGATATTACCGGTACAGACGCAAAGAATATTATTGAACTGCATCGCTATCACACATCCGGTTTACTGGCCGTTGTCGCCGTTTCCCACGTCGACCCGGCCACGCAGGTTGCCCAGCTGATCGACCACCCGAACGGTTTGGTACTGTCCTTTCGGCAAGTTTAGTGCGACGCACTGGCTCGTCAGCGCCTGGCCAACCGCAGCGTCCAGGCGCGGTGCATGCCAATCCATAACGAGATTGAGGGTGTTGTTATCGATATTCGTTTTCTCGCGATCGAGAATCAGCTTGTAACCCCCGGTCGGGCGCTGCCCCATCTCGACGATCAACACCCCATCGCGCGCCAGGTCTGCATCGAAACCCGAAATATTGCGGTACTCGACCCAGTTCTCGAAGTCATTCGCATCTGCGAAATAATGCACTTCGGAGGCCTGAGAAGGCGTGCCGCAGTACTCACTCCGATCCGCAGTCGATACCCCAGTCGGGTTTTTCCCGAGATGCAGTGCGCTACAGCCTGCAGTCGCAAACGAAACGAGGAGCAGACAGCAGCCTAGGCGAATCATAGACATACGCACGGATATGGGCCGTTTCAATCGAAGCGCGGGAGCATAGCATAGCAACACGAAAACGTCGTAACTTCGCCGCGTGTTACGAGATTGGGTTGATACTTGATGTCGTGCCTAATGGGCATTACAGCCTCTCTTATTCGAAAGCAGTTTAGTGAATTCAAGAGGCATTTCGCCAAACCACGCTATAGTTACGATATCGCCCGATCGGTATCGCTATCCCCTGAAAGCTTCATCGGGCAGCTTTACGTACGCGAGTTAATCGGCTGGCATCGCGATATCTTTAACGACACGCCAAGCTAGACTTTAAGCCGGACGACCTGCGGCGGCCACTAGCGAGTTCTCGAGATAGCTGTTCACGATCAGGTACTCGACGATCTGATCCACACAGCTCGTAACGTCGTCGCGCTCGGTATGCAAATGCACTTCCGGGTTCTCTGGCGGCTCATAGGGCGCGCTGATACCGGTGAAATTCGGGATACTCCCCGCGCGTGCTTTCTTGTATAACCCTTTCGGATCGCGCTGTTCACAGGTGTCAAGCGGCGCGTCGACGAACACTTCCACAAAATCGTTGTCGTGAGACAACGCACGCGCCATCTCGCGATCGCGTCGATAGGGCGAGATAAAAGCCGTGAGATTGATAATTCCCGCATCGCGAAAGAGTTTGGCCACCTCGCCGATACGGCGGATGTTCTCGATCCGGTCTTCGGGAGTGAACGACAGGTCACGGTTCAGGCCGGTTCTTACGTTATCACCATCCAAACGATAAGCCCGACAGCCCATATTCGTCAGACGCTCCTCGAGCGCCACCGAAATCGTGGACTTGCCCGAGCCGGACAAGCCGGTAAACCAGATAGTCAGCCCACGATGACGATTAATCGCCTCCCGGCGCTTTCGATCCACCGACCCTTCATGCCAAACCACGTTCTCGTTGTTACTCATAGCACCCCTTTTTTTCTTGCGACGGTCTTGGTTCAAGTGCGTTTTGCCGACGATCTAGATATTGCCGGGAGCCGAAAGAAGGCGCTCGATCTCGGGCAATACGTCGGCTGCTCTGCCTTCACATTTAATAGCGCATAACTCCGATATAGGCGTTTGCGCAGGATTGACCTCGATAGCAACGGCACTATTGGCGGCCGCGGTATAAGCCGGCGCCGCGATATAGTCGAATACGGCCGTTGTTCCGATCATCAAAACAGCGTCGAACCCCTTCGACAGCTCCTGCTGATATTGCGTCATAGCGCGCTGGGGCAGCATTTCCTCGAATAACACTACAGCCGGACGTTCGACAGCGTTACAGCGGCTACACAACGGTGGCAGCTCGGAAAGCGCGGAGTAGTCGTTTACGGCACGTGACTTCCCGCATTGAATACAGAATAGCCGATGAATATTGCCATGCATTTCGATTAGCCGCGGCGTACCAGCAACGCGATGCAAACCGTCGACATTCTGAGTGGCCACACATAAATGATCGAACCGCTGGGCGAGCGCGACGAGCGCTTCGTGCCCGGCATTCGGGCGCGCATGTCGGCAGGCCGACTCGATTTGCGCAATGTATTTCCAAGTCAGGCCCGGATCGCGTGCAAACATCGGCCCCGATAACGCCTGTTCGATCGATACACCATCGGCGGTGTTCTTATCATCGTATAACCCACCGATCCCTCGGTAGGTCGGCATGCCGGAGTCGGCCGACATGCCGGCCCCAGTCACAACCAACACGCGTGAGGCCGAGCGAAGCGCAGTAACCGCCTGCGCGATGCTGGCCTTGAGCGACGGGCTATCGGCATTCGTTTCAGACATGCGGCAGAGTATGCCCGACCGCATCAACCCATGTCGTTCGCTACCGCTAAACAAAGTACTCGGTGGTCGTTTTCTATTGAGGCATGGGCCAACGCATCGTCATCTAACGACGGCCCCGCTCCGTAGTTGTCGAGCACAACGATAATCAAGGAATTTATTGTGGCTCACGTTAGAAACCTGGTGATCATACTTGGCGACCAACTGGATCGTAGCCTGTCGGCGCTCGATGATTACGACTCAGAGCGCGACGTCGTCTGGATGGCAGAAAACGATACCGAGGCTACTTATGTTTGGTCCCACAAGAAACGCCTCGTGCTCTTCTTCTCGGCCATGCGTCACCACCGGAGCGACCTAGAAAATCGCGGTTACAAACTCTGGTATCACGCCTTACAAGCTGACGCACGCCACGATAGCGGCTCAGACTTTGCTTCTGTACTAGGTACGGCGATCAACGAGCTCGCGCCTAAAAGGCTGGTGATGACCGAGTGCGGTGATTACCGCGTGCAGAAAATGCTATCCGACTGTGCCGAGCAACACGATCTTACCCTGCAAGTCCGCCCAGACCGACATTTCTATTGCAGCCTTGAAGCATTCGATGAATGGGCGAGCGAGCGCGATTCGCTCTTGCTCGAGCACTTCTACCGGTGGATGCGCCGTGCCGAAGGCGTGCTCATGGAGGGCGACGCCCCCGAAGGCGAGCAGTGGAATTTCGACAAGTCCAACCGGGCAGCGTTCGGACGAGACGGGCCTGGACAGCTACCCCATGTTCGGCAGTTCCGGCCGGACACCATCACTCGAGACGTGATCGAGATGGTCGAAGCTCGCTTCCCAGACCATCCTGGCCATACACAGGGTTTTGATCTGCCCGTTACCCACGAGGAAGCACGGACCGCCCTTAAGGATTTCATCGACCATCGGCTAGCGCTGTTCGGCGACTACCAGGATGCTCTCTGGACTGAAATGCCCTTTGCTTATCACTCACGGCTGTCGGCCGCCTTGAATCTACACCTGATCGATCCGCGAGCGTGCATTGATGCTGCGGTTGCCGCTTACCACAACGGCCATGCGCCTTTGAACAGCGTCGAAGGTTATGTGCGTCAGATTCTTGGCTGGCGTGAATATGTCCGCGGGCTCTACTGGCACGAAATGCCCGACTATGCAGAGCGTAATTGGCTCAACGCCGAGCTGCCGGTTCCCCAGAGTTTTTGGGATGGGGATACCGATATGGCCTGTATCGCTGATGCCATGCATAACGTGCTCGATAACGGCTACGCCCACCATATCCAGCGGCTCATGGTGCTTGGCCTATTTGCCCTGGTCGCCGGCGTTCACCCGTACCGCTTTCACGAGTGGCATATGGCGATGTACCTCGATGCCATCGACTGGGCAAGCCTGCCCAACACGCTCGGCATGAGCCAATTCGGCGACGGCGGCCTGATGGGCACCAAACCTTATTGCGCATCAGGCAATTACATCAACAAGATGAGTAATTACTGCAAGAACTGTCGATTTAATCACAAGCAATCTTCCGGCACAGAAGCTTGCCCAATAACAACGCTTTACTGGGACTTCCTCGACCGTAATCTCGATCGCTTTAAAGGCAATCGCCGCATGGTTTTCCAGATCAAGAACCTAGAGAAAAAACGCGACGACAAGGATCTAATAGCTGCAATTCGCGACCGCGCTGACGGTTTGCGGCAGCAGATCAGTGGCGGTGAACGAATTTGAGCCACCCCGCTCAAGGCATACCTGTGTGGTCTTCGAAACAGCCCTCGGATCAAACCGGGCATCCGTAATGCAACGTGCCCAACGAGCGCATTCGCTGTCGGCTTCAATTACGTAACAGCCGGTGATTATCCGGCTAGATCCGTTCGCCAAAGATCCTCCCCATCTTGGGCCCGTTGCTAGTGGTACTGGACGCCGCCGGGCAGTATGAGATCTCAATTGAATAGCGCGCCAGAATCGATTCTTAAAAAATATTTTACAAAATCTTGGTACGACACAATCTACTGACCTAACAGCTTTCCTATTCGCCCGCCGCGAACGTCGTCAGAATGCTGACTAGGTCAGAGGCATCGATCCGCTACCGCGGCATTACGACGAACTCTAAAAATAAAACGGAGGAGGCACTGGTGTTTAAGAGAGCTTGGATACGCATACTGGAAACGACCATCGCCAGCACACCCGATTTTCGCGGCAAAGGCTGGCTCTTCCAGTTCCCGGCCCGGCCCTGCATTGATGAACCTATCCGCACTGCATACGGGGTGCGGTTGAAGTGTCGGCTATACGACTACACCAACCGCGCCAGCGTTTTCGGCCACTACGGCCATGATGTCGCCAACGTGGTCGCCTCAATTCCCCAAGGCAGCGTCTTTGTTGATATCGGCGGGAATGCTGGCCTGTTTTCTTCGATCGCGGCACAGACACTCGGGGCGGATGGAACGATCATCGCTTTTGAGCCGCAACCCGAGCTTTGCCAACTGTTGGCCGAGAATACGTCGCTAAACGGCCCAACACCGGTCTTGCTCTTCAATTTGGCCGTCGCATCTCAAGCAAGGCAGATGACTCTCAGCCCATACAATGCACGCCATTCCGGATTGGCCTATTTGGGCGACACGCAGAATGGTCGACTAGCTTGGGCAGCCAATATCGATGAGGATTTGCCCATCGTCGAGGAAGTTATCGCAGGTCGCCCCACCACCATCAAAATAGATGTGGAAGGCGCGGAACTCGAAGCCCTTAAGGGGATAAGCAAACTACTGGCCGCCCCCGCAACAACAACGGTGATTATCGAAATCGATCCCGACCATCTGGCTCGATTCTCAGCCTCGCCAGACCAAGTTTATACCTTGATGCACGATGCTGGATTCATGCCAACTTCTGAAGCGAATCGACAGCACACTCATTACGATGAGATTTTCCGCCGATCCCAACCCAGCCCGGCCTAGGCGCTGCCTCGATTGCAGCCAAGCAAGAGATACATTTGTGGTTGCATTAATGCCCTGGATTGACGCTTCGATCCGTAGCCTGCTGATGTGCCTGCGGCGCGACACCGATCGTGGCAAACGTCACCGGCTGAGCGTTACTCGCTGTAAGTCATCAGCCTTGAACGCTCATCGTTCGGGCCAAGAGTCTCACCAGCATAAACAGACCCCACCCTGAGTCTGCTCTTGGCCCGCATCGCCTCGCACTGGCCATTCTGGCCTCGCTTCGCTCGATGGGAAGGCTTGGAACCCGGCTGGCCGCTGCTAATTAGCTTCGATAGGCGCGGACACCAGCCGACCAAAGCGGTATTTCTAGACCCTCAGCTGTTCTCAAAGTATTTATCGCTACGACTTCTGCCTTCGGTATCATCCATTGGGCCGGCGTATTCGTATGCGCCTTGGACTACGTATTGACCGATCGGCAAACGAGACTCGATGAAAAACCGTGTGATTCTATGGTTCCGGCGCGATCTGCGCCTGGCGGACAACCCAGCCCTGAGGGCTGCCCTCGATGGCGATTTCGACTCGATCGTACCGGTCTTCATTCATGCCCCTGATGAGCTCGGCGATTGGGCCGAGGGCGGCGCGCAACGCGTCTGGCTGCACGATTCGTTGCGCGCACTTGCCGAAGACTTGGAAACACTCGGTTCGCGGCTGATTATCCGACAGGGGCCGACGCTCGATACGCTCAACACACTGATCGAGGAATCCGGCGCCGGCGCCGTGTACTGGAACCGGCTTTACGACCCGCCGATTATCGAACGCGACAAGCAAGTCAAAAAAGCCTTGAACGAACGCGAAGATGTCGATGTCGATAGCTTCCAGGCCCATGTGCTGTTCGAGCCTTGGCAGATCGAGACCCAGCAAGGTCAGCCATACAAGGTGTTCACGCCGTTCTGGAAGCGTATTAAGGGCGAACCGATACGCGCCCCGCTCGCCCGGCCCGACCAGCTTCCGGCCGTATGGTCCTGCATTGGCTCGCTCGACGTGCCGGATCTGGGCTTGCTTCCTGAAATTCGCTGGGACGAGAAGATTCGTGACTGTTGGACGCCGGGTGAATCGGGCGCCCAGCAACGGCTCGAAACGTTTCTAGAAGACGCCGCCGACAATTACGATGACGAGCGCGACTATCCGGCCATCGCCGGCACGTCTTATCTTTCGCCCCATCTGCACTGGGGCGAGATCAGCCCACAGCAGATTATGCATCGCACCGAAGAATGGCTCGACGAGTACGAGGGGCCGGCGCCGCGCGAGCATATCGAAAGCTTCCAAAGCGAGATCGGTTGGCGCGACTTCGCCCACCATGTGCTCTACCATTTCCCGAACACGCCGGACGAGCCACTCGATACGCGTTTTAAATCTTTTCCCTGGTCGGACGACACCGAGGCTCTGAACGCTTGGCAAGCGGGGCGTACGGGCATTCCGATGGTCGACGCCGGTATGCGCGAGCTCTGGGCGACCGGTTATATGCACAACCGGGTACGCATGACGGTTGCCTCGTTCTTGACCAAGAACCTGCGTATCGCCTGGCAACATGGAGAGCGTTGGTTCTGGGATACATTGGTCGATGCGGATCTAGCGAACAACACCCTCGGCTGGCAGTGGGCAGCCGGCAGCGGTGCCGATGCAGCGCCTTTTTTCCGTATCTTCAATCCGGCACGGCAAGGCGAGCGTTTCGATGCCAAAGGCAGCTATGTCCGGCGCTGGGTGCCAGAACTCTCGGATATGCCCAACCGGCATATCCATAAGCCATGGGACGCACCCGCCGAGGTCCTAAAGAAAGCCAGCATTGAGCTCGGCAAGGATTACCCAAAGCCGATCGTGGACCTAAAAGCCTCCCGCCGCGAGGCACTCGAGGCTTTTGATCAGATCAAGAACGAGTCTTGATCGCATCTTCATCGCATTCGCCCTGTTCGAGCGTTGTGTTCCGACGTTCAACGGGGCGCCGATAAGCATCGGCTCAGATGACGCGATCGCGTGCTGGCGCTTTATCGTTTCTCGTATGCATTGAGACCGAATTTGGCGTCATGTGGCCGACCGAGGCGCAGCGTTCCGCGCCGGTGCGAGAGCGCTAAACCAATGCGTGACAATGAGGCGCAAACGGCTACGCCGCGCAGGGCAATCAAGCACGAGTCCATTCCAGTCGTGTCGGCCCGAGCCCGTTGATGTGTCGTACGCGTCCACGCCAAGCGTTTTTTGACAAGTGATGATGAACAGCTAGATGCGGCATGGCGACCGCTACGTCGCTGTACGCCCTCAATGAGCAACGACACAGAGGGCTACAGGCATGCTTGCCCCTTCGGGCGTGCTGGCCCAGGCCCAATGAGCCACGTACGGCGCAGCGGATCCGGAGCGTGACACGCGATAACGCGGCTATTCGTGCTTTGCCGAACATCATAGTAGGCCGTAGTGTCTCTAACGCGGCGCTCGTAGAACACACCTAAAGCCTTTGGCGCGCGTGACAGTGAGCGACGGCCTATGCCTGCCCAAGCGATGAAGCAGACCACGCGCAGTCATTGCTCTGGCTAACCTTGATACCGGGCCATATCAATCTTTCCATCTGAGCCAGGCCGCTATGCTCGATGGCTTACATTGCGCTAGCTAACAGCCAGAACGATAGTCTGGGCCTACTTCGAGATAAGATCCGGCTCAGGGCTTCAATTGGGCATAAAAAAGGACCCCGTAAGGGGTCCTGAGCTGGCGTACCGGTGTTGTTGTTCTCAATCCACTCTAACGAGTGGCTACCGGATTCCTTTATTCGCCGTGTTCTGTGTGTTGTTTTTGTGCGTCCCCTCCGAGAGACCCTACGCTGCGGCGCAATTCATTCGATATCTGCAATGCCCTGAAGGCGTGCATATTCTTTTTACGCGCCGCACCACGAGGGGTCAATAAAACACCCCTTAGACCTTAGCCGCACGGCAGGCTATTTTCATTTAAATTCATACTTTTAATAGCGTGTCCCGATAATAGGAAAGTTCTTCGATCGAATCGCGGATATCGTCCATTGCCAAATGGCTCGAATTCTTGGAAAAGCCTCGTGCGACTTCCGGGGCCCAACGCCGGGCCAGCTCTTTAAGCGTGCTGACATCGAGATGGCGATAATGGAAAAATGCTTCCAACTCCGGCATATAGCGCGCCAGAAAACGCCGGTCCTGGCAGATACTGTTACCGCACATCGGCGACTGCCGCTCAGGTACATACTCCGCTAGAAATGCGAGAGTCTGGCGTTGCGCTTCGGCCTCGTCCACCTTCGAAGCCTGGACACGCTCGACCAATCCAGACGCATTATGCTGCCGGGTATTCCATTCATCCATAGCAGCCAAGCGCTCTTCGGCCTGATGAACAGCCAAGACCGGCCCTTCGGCCAGCACCCGCAGATTGGCGTCCGTGACCAGCGTGGCAATCTCGATGATGCGATCGGCCTCGGGGTCCAGCCCGGTCATTTCCAGATCGATCCAGATCAAATTGGATTCGGAATAGCTCATATTCAGTAACTCAGCCCTTCAATTTATATCGTGCGCAACCGAGCAGTATACCCTGAGACCGATCGTCGGTATGGCATTGCGGTGTTATCTTGATTGCGACATTCATCCAATCCTATCCGCATATGAATGCACTTGCCGATAAGAAATGCGCCCCCTGCGAAGGTGGCACGCAGCCCATGACTGGACAAGTTGTCGCCGACCAACTTTCCGAATTGAGCAATCATTGGGAAAACGCCAACGACAAAAAGCTGGTCGGTGAATTCAATTTCGACAACTACTATCAAACGCAGGCATTCGTGAACGCGGTGGCCTATATCGCCCACCGCGAAGACCATCATCCTGATATCACGTTCGGCTACAATAGTTGCCAGATCGAACTGACGACCCACGCAATCGGCGGGCTGTCGGAGAATGACTTCATCAGCGCCGCAAAGATCGATCGCCTGATCGACTAGCGCATCGCAGCTGCGCCCAGCGGGCCTCCTGGCCGCTCGCTGGGCGTGGCGCTTTGTTTTAGGGCTAACGGTCGCCCGTCGTTACAACGGCCGACGCCCGGAAAAAGCTTGACTCAGGGTACCGGCATCCACGTATTCGAGCTCGCCTCCGACCGGTACGCCATGGGCAATACGGGTGACTCCGGCGCCGTTTTCATGCGCCAACTCGGCGACATACTGCGCTGTCGCCTCGCCTTCGACGGTCGCGCCAACCGCCAGAATCAGCTCTTCTATCGGGCCGCGCTGCAATCGATCGCGCAGAACATCGAGGCCGAGCTCTTCGGGCCCGATACCATCGATCGGCGACAATCGCCCCATGAGCACGAAATAGCGCCCCTCGAAATTCGTATTCTGCTCGACGGCCATGACATCGGCCGGGCTTTCGACCACGCAGACCCGACTGGCATCGCGTTGTTCGTTACGGCATATCTCGCATAGCTCGGCTTCAGCGAACATGCGGCATTCTCGACAATGGCGCACGCTGTCCAAGGCCGCCTGAATGGAATCGGCTAGATACGCGCCGCCATGGCGCTCATTCTGAAGCACATGAAAAGCCATGCGCTGTGCGCTTTTCGCACCAACACCCGGCAGTACGCGAAACGCATCGATCAAACGAGATAAAGCAGGAGAAAACGCCATAGTCGATCGTGCTCGGCGCTATCGGCCAAAGGTGCTCTGTGTCTCAGAGCCCAATGGCCATGAGCGCACAAAGCTAGAACGGAAGATTCATACCCTCGGGCAGGTTCATGCCGCCGGTCATCTCGGACATTTTTTCCTTACTCGCGGTTTCTACGTGCTGTACAGCATCGTTGATCGCCGCCGCCACGAGGTCTTCGAGGAATTCCGGATCTTCTTCGAGTGCGGCCGGGTCGATGTTGACCTTTTTCACTTCGTGTTTACCAGTCATCACGACCTTGACCATACCGGCTCCCGCTTCGCCGGTGATCTCCATCTGCGCCAGTTCTTTCTGAGCTTCCTGCATCTTGCCCTGCATTTCCTGGGCTTGCTGCATCATTTTGCCGATAGAACCTTTCATTACTCGTCTCTCTGAGTCATCGCGCCCGGTGAGCGATGGGGTTTGATCGTTTCGGGACGCAGCCGGGCACCGAGCTGGCTACGCAGTCTTTGAATTATCGGGTCGTTTTCGATAGATGCAACCGCATCCTGTTGGCGCTTTTCGGCATTGGCCTCGCTACGCTTGGCCGGCGTGTCGTGCAGCTCATCGACCACACTGACTTTAAGTTGCGGCGCCTGGGCGGCGCCCCAGGCCCGGCCCAGTGCGGCCTGTAGTTGCTCGCGAGCATCGTCGGTGGCCAGCAGCGCATTGACCTGGGCGATTTCGAGCTCGATACGCTCGTTATCCAGATGCCGACATACGCCATGATTAGCGAGCTGGGCCGCAAAACCGCGTACGTCGAGCCTCGGCACCAGCGAATGCCAATCCTTGGGATGATTGGGATGATCGCGTGCCGTATCGAACTCGAAGCCATTCATGGAACCTGGCTCATCGTGGGCGGCGGCTGGCTCCTCGACGAGCTCGGGTTCAGCGTTTTCCGGCGCTACGGTTTCGACAACCTCGTCGTCTAGATCGCTGCCAGCCCGCGCCGCCATGCTATCCGCCCAAGCATCCTGCGACTGAACATCGTCGCTGAAGCCTGTAGCGCCGTTGACCGACAGTGACTCGGGTCCGGCAGTATCACGCTCGGCTGCAAGTACTTCCGCCGATGAGTCGACTTCTGTAGCCGCTGTCGACGCTTCTTTTGAAGGGTCTGAAGAGCTTGCCGAACCGATGACATCGCCTTGCCTAACAGCGGCTGCTGCCGGCGCAGCTGAATCGGGCGCCGCCTGCTGTTCGGGCTGTTCGGGCTGTTCGGGCTGTTCGGGCTGTTCGGGCTGTTCGGGCTGTTCGGGCTGTTCGGGCTGTTCGGGCTGCTCGGCCTGCTCGGCCTGCTCGGCCTGCTCGGCCTGCTCGGCCTGCTCGGCCTGCTCGGCCTGCTCGGCCTGCTCGGCCTGCTCGGCCTGCTCGGCCTGCTCGGCCTGCTCGGCCTGCTCGGCCTGCTCGGCCTGCTCGGCCTGCTCGGCCTGCTCGGCCTGCTCGGCCTGCTCGGCCTGCTCGGCCTGCTCGGCCTGCTCGGCCTGCTCGGCCTGCTCGGCCTGCTCGGCCTGCTCGGCCTGCTCGGCCTGCTCGGCCTGCTCGGCCTGCTCGGCAACAGGTTTGGGTGCAGGCTGTCCGCTGTCAAGTGAACGGCTAGACGCTGCAGGCTCTTGACTTACATCGATACTGGCCGGCTTACCCACTTCCGACTGGCTCGAGGGGCCGCGTTGTGGCTCGGGGCGCGATACCGACGCCGCACCGGATTTCCCCTGCAACTGCTCGCGTGCCTTGGCCATAGCCTCGCGAGCACTCAATTTCGAAGCGGTACTTGCCTGCTCCGGCTCGGGTTCTGGTTCCCCGGAATTACCGCCGCTACTGGGCGCAGTAGCCGGCTCGCTCGTAGTCCCGTCCTGGCTCTGCGCCGCCGGTTTGAAGGCCAACATACGCAGCACGCACATTTTCACGCCAACCAGCGGATCGGGTGCGTTGTACAGATCGCGGGTGCCGGCGATCGTGATGTCGTAGAACAGCTGGGTCTCGTGCGGCTGGGTGCGCTGGGCAATGTCTTGCCAGCGCGCGCTGTCGTCATCGACGGCTTCGCCGACGACCTGCACTGTGGCGATGTGTTGCCATGCCGTGGCTAGCGCATCGAGCAGATAGCGCATGTCGATGCCTTGCGCGTACAACGATTCGAGCGCGATCAAGGCGTCGGTGGCCCGCGCATCGACGATCGCCTCCAAGAGTTCGGCCACGCGTGCCTCGCCGATGGTGCCCAGCATGTCGCGCACGCTTTCCACCGCCAGATGACCACCCCCGAAAGCCACTGCCTGATCCAACAGCGATAGACCGTCGCGCATGCTGCCATCCGCGCCGCGCGCCAACTCGACCAGTGCTTCGTCGTCGGCCGACAAGCTTTCGGCCGACACGATATGCCTAAGCCGATCCGCGATTCGCGCCGCTGAGAGCCGCTTTAGAGGGAACTGCAGGCAGCGCGACAGGATCGTTACCGGGATCTTTTCCGGCTCGGTCGTGGCCAGCAGGAACTGCACCCGCGGCGGGGGCTCCTCCAACGTTTTGAGCAGCGCGTTGAAGGAATGCTTGGTCAGCATGTGCACCTCGTCGATGAGGTACACCTTGGTTCGGCCGCGGGTGGGCGCGTACTGGACGTTGTCCATCAACTCGCGGGTATCGTCGACCCCGGTTCGCGAGGCCGCATCGACTTCAATCAGATCGACATAGCGGCCTTCATCGATTTCTCGACAGGTCGAACAGGACTCATCGCCGACACAGGGCGACGCGCTGACGCCGTATTCGCAGTTCAGGCATTTCGCGATGATGCGCGCCAGCGTGGTCTTGCCTACACCCCGGGTGCCTGAAAACAGCAGTGCGTGATGAAGCTTATCGCCATCGAGCGCATGGGTGAGCGCACGGACCACATGCTCCTGGCCGACCATTTGATCGAAGCGGCGCGGCCGCCATGTTCGCGCAAGTGCTTGAAAACTCATGCGGGGCGAGCGATTGCGCGAAATGGCGAAGGCGCTTGCGTCATGATGCGGACTGCCCGATATGAAATACGGCGACGTAGCCTAACTATCGCGTTGCGCGTGTCGCGTTTCAAGCGAAAAGGTGGTGGCCCACGCCAGCGACACCCCGGCGCCCGAGTCCGCCGCTACCGCTGCTCCCTTCCGGGCCTGACGGGGTTAACGGCATATCGTCGCGGGGGCACCGACGTGGGCCACCCTAGAAAAGTCACGTTCCCGACTATTGACCTGGGAACGTTTTGTTGGCGGAGAGGGAGGGATTCGAACCCTCGGTACGGGGTTACCGCACACGCGCTTTCCAGGCGCGCTCCTTCGACCGCTCGGACACCTCTCCATCAAAAGCGGCTGCAAATTGTACCTGATCATAAAGCTTAACGCTCGATCAGATTCGGCATCATTACACCCGATGCCGTAAGCGGGCGCGAAGTGTAACTGACTTGCTCTTCAACGAACAGACATAGCACTCATTAAAATCCCCTCGAAAGCTGAACGGTCTACGACTGGCCTGCTGCGTCCGAGTCACGGGATGGGCTCAAAGGCGGCGGCGTAGTTAGACAGCGCGACTGCGGATTTTCGGAGTCTGTGCCTTGCGGCGACGCCTTGTAAGCCGCAACAGGACCCCCCGAAACCGCAGGAATCTGCATATCGGGGTCTGAGGCGGGCACGCTCAAACCGGCCGTATTCTTCAGCTTAGGAAACGTTTGCGCGTCCGTATAGCTTTGATTCTTAAAACAATCAGGCGTGCCCGCGCAGCCTGTCAAAGCCGCAGCCAGTACCACGGCGACTCCACTACCCACGATAGAGCGGGACGCCGTTCGCGCCTTATGGATATCGATGTTTTTCATTGCATCATCCTTGGAAGAAACGAAGTGTCGCATGGGCCGATCGGCGCCTGTAATGCCATTGCAGATGCGACATGCCGAATCCTATTCGTCCGTTTCGAAGCCATCCCAGTAGCGATTCAGATCGCGACTTTCGGTCAGTGAGTACAGCGAATACCGTCGATTCAAAGAGGCTCCGCCATCCCGGGTCAACGGCGTATAACGTGCCGTGACATGACTGCGCGAAGACTTCGTGAAGAAGATATCCAGTGGCATCGACAGATAGATGCCCTTGTTGAAACTGCCTTCACCGTATTTATCGCCGGCCGATGTAAATACGGCATAGGCGCCCAAAGTCACCCCCGAATCGAAGGTCTTGGACAGATCAATCGTTGTGCCATAGTCCTTGGCGAGATAGCGACCGACACTGATTCGGGCCAGAATATTCTCGATCCCCGTCTGGATATAGGCCGTGGCATGGCCTTCGACGGTCGAGTAATCCTGGAAGCCGAACTGGGTATCGTAGTCGCGCTTCTTGACCCAGTTGATATCGGCGCCGAAGGCAACATTGCTATCGAACGGGCGATACAGCACTTCACCGCCGCCACCGCCATACATCTGCTCGAGCAGCCCGCCATAGGCCATGCCGAAGACATTGTCCGACAACCGAGCGGTGCGCGTGTACTGCAGGTTATAGACGCCCAGATCGGTATGGTCGAGATAGCGAACCACGTCACTGCGTACGCGCGGGAGCTCACTTGGTGCGACGTAGTTGAAGTTGTCGAGATTATCGAACAGCGAATAAGCCACCGAGGCGCTGGCCCAGCCCTTCTGATCGGTTCGATACTCCAGGCTGGCGCGCGCGAGTACCTGGTACAACAGACCGTCCGGGCCGCCATAGTTATAATTCAGCCCGGGCCCGAAGTTATAAGACAGCCCACGAACGGATTTTTCGTACAAGGTCTCGGTCGGCTCGATGCCTTTAGCGTTGCCCGATTGATTGGAGGCAATCACGCCGCGGCGATAATCGAGATCCGCGAACGGGCTAGCCGGATTCACGAGCAGCGGATTCGTAGGCAGCGGATCGCGCGGTAGTTTGTCGTCACGCAGGAAGAAACCGCCCGCCTGCCAGCGATATTCGAAAGAGCTGATATCGCTGCTGGCCGCATTGTGCAGAATACGATTGCCACGCAGTTCGGATTGCGCCAGATGACGATACTTGGTTGACACGCCATCAATTACGAGGGTGTCGCCTCGTTTCGAGATCCGACTCGCCGAAATGCCAGCGTTGTTGTTCAGCTGCTCGGCCACCTGCGACCAGGACGCAGGCTGATTGTCATCGCTCTGCTTAGGCAGCACCGGCGCCGGATCCGATTTCGGCTGGGTCAGATGCGCCAAATTCACGCCCAGCGTTGCACCCAGCATGAGCTTATCGCCCCGCTCGTAGGCGGCCGAAAGCGTCAGATTGTCATTGACCCGCAACCGGGCGCCGAAATTAACAGGAAGATCTTGCTCGATGTTGAGTCCGAGCGGCTCGCTGTCGTAGTCGTTACCGTCGTATTCCACCTGCAAAGTCAAGGGCCGCCAGGGCGTCGTGTACTGAATGCCGCCAAACAGGGATGGGCGCCCGGAAAACCATGAGTCCAAATTGAAATCGCCGGTTCCGGACGTGCTCTGTCGATCGTCGAAACGGCTACTGAACACCCCCAGCGGATTGCCCAGGTCCCCACGGCTCCCTAAATACCCCCAAGCGATACCCAAACTAAAATCCAAGTTGTACCAGCGCTTATTCGCCACGAGGTACTCACTACTGAACAACCCAGTACCACCGAGATCGCGAAACCCTAGCGCGACTTCCGGCATATAGCGGCTTTCTTTAATCGGCGTTAGTTTCAAATCGACGCCTTTATCCAGATAGTCACGATCCGGAGTGAACGAGTTAAATTGTCGGCCGGATACAGAGGTGTATCGAAATCCTGCCTGCAACCAAGAGAAAGGCTGAAAACTAAATGAGTAATTTGTATAGGGGTCGATGTGACTGAAGTTGAAAAAGAAACTGCCCGCATCGGCCGCTCGCGCCGTAGGCGTCTCTAACAGCCCTGTGCCCCCATAATCGGCCTGAAATACCGGGAGGTCGCCCGTCTTCTCTGCAGCGGTCACCGGTCGAACGACTATGGGCAATATCACAACACAAGATAATGCCGTCAGACGCAGCCAATAGCGGCGCCCTCCCATACCCGACTCAACCATTCTCAGCCCCTTGACCCAGCGGGATATCTCGACAGTTCTCACCCACCGGGGTATGCGCCAGAAGACCGGCTATTGCATCACGCATCCATGGGAAAACCGCCCCCTTGAGATCGATTGCCCCGATGATATTCGTACCGGGCGTCAATTCGGTATCCGCATAATTCCAAGCGGCCACGCCATAGTGATCGATATCCCCACGAGGCCAGACCAGCGCCACTTCGTCAGTGCTACCGCCGGATAAATTTTCGTCTTCTTCGAGAAGATCGGATAAGCGGATGCCTGGCTGCCAATTCCGACGATGCACCCCGACCGCATCCCAAACTCGAATCGTATTAGGCGCGTCGCAATAGCCGATCGCAGCGATACGCGAAACCGGGGGGCGCTTGTTGGGATGCGACATCAGCCAACTCGGCGACCAGTCGCCCGGCTGCCGATAGTCATCCGTCTTTAACAGTTCGTTTTTCCAGCTGCTTATAGCGTTAGCAAGCTGTGAATACCCCCCATCGTTCAAACGCCAGCGCAACTGTTCAAATTGCTCGAACAGGTCTGCGCGATGCGCTTTTTGGCTATCGCTCGTGTTACTGGCACGCATATAAGCGTAGGGCCAGGCGATCTCGCCTACGTTAGGCAGTGACAACCATGCGTCGATCAATGATGCCTTTGGCTGCACGGGCGCCGTAGTTTGCGCCTGGAGAGTCGTCAGCGGCGCGCAACAAAGTGCCGCGGCAATCAGACATTTTTGCCACATTCTCGCCATTCCCGAATTAGCGGCCCCTTTAAGCCCAGCGCCGAACGCTTGGCTGCTCGAACAGCGGCCGCAGTTAGCTCAAAGGCCACCACGGTCGCGCAACCTGCCAACGCACCTCTGGCCCACCGGGCCAGGCAGCCACGTCCGCTTTCCAGACGTGTCCGTCTGTGTCGCGCCAGTATACCGACCGCGTGTCGCCCTTGTGCTCCCAATCTAACGTTTCCACACACTTATAAAGATCGCGTGTCGTTAGAGGAAGCTTTACCGACTGAGTTTGAGACTGACATGACCAGCGTGCCTGGGCCTGACCGGCTCGGCGCACACCCTTGTCATCGACCCATGAACGTCGCACGACAAATTCTGCCTGCCCCGCTACCGACTTCATTGAGACAGGGCGTCCTTGCGCGTCGAATGCTTGGCTCATCTCGAGACGGGGGGTCAATCCCGACGTGGCCTGTAGATACCCATGGTTCAAAACGACCACTTCATCCCGGCCGGTCTGCCAGAACGTCAAGCCGTCTTTCTGCTCGGCCAAAATCAACAGACCGCCTCTTCTACCTAGCGACAGATCGATCGAGGCGTAGGAGATCTTTTTTGCATCGTCGGAGACGTCCTTATGAATAGGCACAAAGCTACCCAACGTCGCCCACAGAGGGCTGCGCGAAAGGCTGCATCCACTTAAAAGGACGACTCCGATGCAAACCGCAAGACCAAAAAAATGGGCCGCCCGAAAGCGGCCCATTTTGATGGCTGGAGTTCTAAACAACACCAGCTAGTTCTGCGTCAGCTATTACGTGCCACTGGTGCCGCTGGCGCCACCATTCGTGCCACTGGTACCACTACCGCCACCGATGGTGCCGGTCGTGCCACTGCCGCCCAGATCGACGTTCGAATCGTCGTCGTCCGAGATAGCGAAGGCAGCGCCGATGGCCGCGGCAGCACTCACACCCGCCAGCGCGGCATAGGTGTAGGTCTGCGCGTTATCGGTGCCAGCCGCACCGCCCGACTGCAGCTCGCTATCGCCGCTGGCGCCGTTCTGCGCGAAAGCGACGGGCGATGCCGCGAGCATCGCAATGCTAATTCCAGCCAAAACCTTTTTCATGTCATCTACTCCCGTGTAGTAGCGGAGACTACTCTGGATAAACCGTTTCCAATACTACGACTCACCGAAAAAGACTTCAAGAGTTGTCCCCTTAACCCCTATGGCACAGGTCGTAGCGGAGCATATTAGTGTAATGCTCAGTCTCTTTTTATCACAAATCGCCGTGCTTTGCGCAACTATCGATAGGCCCCGACCACCTGCTTGAGTGCGTCGCGAACGCTGTCGTGGAAATGGTCGGCTAGCGGGGTCAGCGGCAACCGAATTCCCGGCTCGATCCAGCCCATCTCTTGTAGGGCCCACTTCACCGGTATCGGATTGGCTTCGAAAAACAACGCAGAATGCAGCGGCGCCATTTCTGCGTCGAGCCGCTCGGCCTCCTCGCGTTCGCCGGCGATTGCAGCCGCGCACATCCGGCTCATCAAATTCGGCACCACATTGGCCACAACCGAAATATTGCCTTTGCCACCGACCAACATGGATTCCATGGCCGTGCCGTCGTCGCCGGAATAGATATGCATGGCATCGCCGACGTGTTCGATCAGCGCATGAATGCGCTCGATCGAGCCTTTGGCTTCCTTGAGCGCAACGATATTGTCGATACTCGACAAACGCGCCACGGTTTCCGGCAACATATCCACGCCGGTACGGCTGGGCACGTTATAGAGAATCTGCGGAATATCCACAGCCATGGCGATGGCATGGAAGTGGCGATACAAACCTTCCTGGCTCGGCTTGTTGTAGTAGGGGCAGACCAGCAGGCTCGCATCGGCTCCGACGCGCTTGGCATGCCGGGTCAGACGGATCGCTTCGTCGGTGGCGTTGCCGCCAGTGCCAGCGATTACGGGGATGCGTTTATCGACGATTTCTACGGTGCGCTCGATGACCTCGTCATGCTCGCGAAAGCCGAGGGTCGCCGATTCGCCCGTCGTACCAACTGAGACGATGCCGTTGGTGCCCTGTTCGATATGCCAGTTGATCAGCCGCTCCAGCGACTGCCAGTCGACGCTGCCGTCGGCATGCATGGGCGTGACGATCGCCACCATGCTACCGCCCAGCGATTCCTTACCTAGTGCCACAGTGCCTCCTCACGCGTGGGGTCGCGGAATTGTACCCGCCTTGTTGGTGCTAACATACCCGGCTTTTCAACGCCGAGAGTCTACCGGGGTCGTCCATGCCGGAAATCAAGAAATATCTGTCGCTCGTGGCACTTGGCACCAGCCGTGATCGGCTGGCTCACGACCTGATCCGTGCGATCGGCCGCCGCGGCTGCGATATTCTCGAATGCCGGATCACACCTTTGGGCGATCATTTTTCCGCGGCACTGCTGCTGGCCGGTAATTGGAGCGCCATGGGCAAGATGGAAAGCGCCCTACCAGGACTGGCCGAGCACCTCGGTTTGGTAGTCCAGTTCGAACATACCCAGCCCGCCGAGCCGGCCCGCGATTTTCGCCCCTATGCCGCCGAAATCGTCGCGCCGCAGCAACCGCGGCTGCTGGCCGAACTCACGGCTTTCTTCACCGATCAGGATGTTGCGGTCCACGAGGCGAGCGTACAGACGTATCACTCCGGCATGACGGGTGCCGAAATGTGTACTGTTCATTTATCGTTGCACGTACCACTCAACCAGCATCCGCAAACCCTGCGCGATGCGTTTATGGATGTGTGCGACGAGCTGCATGCCGACGGCCTGCTCGATCCCATCAAGAACTAACCAAGGCGGACCGCAAATGAGCGTCGAAGTCCAAGACCATGCCCCCGATTTCAAGGCCGCGGCGACCGGCGATAAAACCCTGACGCTAGCCGATTTCGCCGGCCACACGCTGGTGCTGTATTTCTATCCTCGCGACAACACGCCGGGCTGCATTCAGGAAGGCGAAGCGTTTCGAGACCAGTACGAGGCATTCCGCGCAGCCGGGGCGGAGATCGTGGGCGTATCCCGCGATTCGTTGCGCAAGCATGAGAACTTTCGTGACAAACACGGCTTTCCGTTCGATCTGATCAGCGATGCCGACGAGCGCATGTGCAAGGACTACGATGTGCTCAAGGAAAAGAACATGTACGGTCGCACCCATATCGGCATTGAACGCAGCACGTTCGTGATCGACGGCGACGGGGTCGTGCGCAATGTTTGGCGCGGCGTCAAGGTTGCCGACCACGCCGACGAGGTATTGTCGGCCGTGCGTGCTCTCGAGACTGCCTAGACCACGTCCAACCAGGCCCAAAGCTTATGTCCGACCGGGTGTTCGTTCTCGATACCAACGTGCTCATGCACGATCCGACCGCCCTGTTCCGCTTTCAGGAACACGACATCTTTATACCCATGGTCGTTCTGGAAGAGTTGGACGGCGGCAAGAAAGGCGTCTCGGAAGTTGCTCGCAACGTACGTCAGGCCAGCCGTTTTCTCGATGAACTGGTCGCCGGCCATAGCCACGAAGATATCGAGGCCGGCCTGAGCTTGAATCAGCGCGTGATCGCGACCGACTCGCGCAACAATGGCAACGGCCAGCAGCCCCCTACGGCCACCGGTCGGCTGTTTTTCGAAACCAAGCCACCGGACGGTGAATTGCCGGCATCGCTGGCCGGCAGCAAGGCCGACAACTCGATCCTGCTGAGCGCGATCGCACTGCGCAATATCCTGGGCAACGCCGAGATCGTATTGGTGTCCAAGGACATCAACCTGCGCATCAAGGCGTCGGTGATCGGGATCGAGGCCGAAGACTACTTCAACGACAAGGTCGTCGAAGACGTGGATCTGCTGTATACCGGTCGCGCGGCGTTGCCGGACGACTTCTGGGATCAGCATGCCAACGACATGCACTCCTGGCAGGAAATGGGCGAGACCTACTACCAGGTCCGCGGTAGCGATGTTGCCGACTGGCACGTCAACGAACTGCTTTATTTCGATCGGCCGAACGACGTCGAGCTGATCACCCGCGATATCGAAGGCGACGAGGCCCTGCTCGAACTCGCCGAAGATTACCGCGAGGGCAAACGCAATGTCTGGGGCGTACATGCCCGCAACCGCGAGCAGAATTTCGCGCTTAATCTGCTCATGGATCCAGAGATCGATATCGTCACCCTGCTGGGCGCAGCCGGCACCGGCAAGACGCTACTGACCCTGGCCGCGGCGCTGTCCCAGACGCTGGACGAAGCCCGTTACCGCGAGATCATCATGACCCGCGTGACCGTGCCGGTCGGCGACGATATCGGCTTTCTGCCCGGCACCGAGGAAGAAAAGATGACGCCCTGGATGGGCGCACTGATGGACAACCTCGAGGTTTTGACCGGCAGTTCCGGCGGCGTATCGGAATGGGAGCGCGCGGCAACCAACGAACTGCTGTCGAACCGAATCAAGATTCGCTCGGTCAACTTCATGCGCGGTCGAACCTTCCTGGAGCGCTTCGTGATCCTAGACGAGGCCCAGAACCTGACCCCGAAGCAGATGAAGACATTGATCACCCGCGCCGGCCCGGGCACCAAGTTCGTCTGCCTGGGCAATCTCGCCCAGATCGACACCCCGTATCTGACCGAAAACAGCTCCGGGCTCACGCGGGTGGTCGATGCCTTTCGCAATTGGCGTCACGCCGGCCATGTGACCCTGGCCCAGGGCGAGCGCTCGCGCCTGGCCCACTACGCGTCCGACAAGCTCTAGAGCCTGTGAACGTTTCGTACGAGTCCCCGCCAAACGCTATTTGGCGGCAAGACGAGGCGTAGTGCGCGCCGTGCAGCCGGTCTGCACAAGCGTGCTACAACGCTGGACTGCCGCAAAATAGCGCTTGTTCCTTCGGGTTGGGCCGCAAATCGCGCCCTACGGCGTGGCGAGTCGCGATCATGACTCGCCACGACACGGCGACTCGCGCCTTGCCAGACACGATTTGCGGCTCCAACGCAGCGCTCGTACGAAACGTCAACAGGCCCTAGCCCGTGCCGTCCAGCTTGTCGCGTGGACGCGTCGCGACAAGCTTTTTTTGCCTCGCCCCAAAGCGCATCGAGATCGATTTTCGGGCCTGAAACCGTCGCCGTCATCGGGGCGCCTGATCGCACGGATCAAACCGAACTATAAAACAATCGTCCCTCCCGCCTTGCCAGCCGCCCTCGAGGTGGGCAACGTAGGCATTAGATAACGATAAAAGCCTTGAAAATGCCGAGGATACGGCAGCGCCGCATAGCCTAGAAGGCGCGGCAATGGCTTCGGAGGAGTTCAACATGTCCCAGGCCGCCCTGGATGATACGCCGGCCCACGACCGTCCGCAGACGATCGATAAGCCCGCGCTGATCGATAAGCTGACCGCCGTACTACCGGCCGAGTTGGTGCTGTCGACCGAAGAAGACCTCAAGCCGTTCGAATGCGACGGCTTATCGGCCTATCGACAGCTGCCCATGATTGTGGTGCTGCCCAGCACTATCGAACAGGTCCAGGCCGTGCTCCGCGTGTGTCACGACAACCAAGTGCCCGTGGTTGCCCGCGGCGCCGGTACCGGCCTGTCCGGCGGTGCCCTGCCACTGGACAACGGCGTGCTGTTGTCGCTGGCCAAGTTCAATCAGATCCTGGATATCGATACCGCCAACCGGCGTGCGACGGTCCAGCCCGGGGTGCGCAATTTGGCGATCTCCGAGGCAGTCGATCACCTCGGGCTGTACTATGCGCCCGACCCGTCCTCGCAGATCGCCTGCTCGATCGGCGGCAACGTCGCCGAAAACTCGGGCGGCGTGCACTGTCTGAAATACGGGCTGACCACGCATAACATCGTCAAGCTCGAGATCGTGACCATCGAAGGTGAGCGGCTAACCATCGGCAGCGATGCCCTCGACACACCGGGCTACGATCTGCTGGCGTTGATGACCGGCTCCGAGGGCCTGTTGGGCGTGATCGTAGAAATTGTGGTCAAGCTGCTGCCCAAGCCAGAGCTGGCCCGGGTCGCCATGGTGGCCTTCGACGATGTACGGGCCGCCGGCGATGCCGTGGCGGCCATCATCAAGGCCGGCATCGTGCCAGCTGGGCTCGAAATGCTCGACAACCCGGCGATCGCGGCCACCGAGGCTTTCGTGCACGCCGGCTATCCGACCGAGGCCGCGGCGATCTTGTTGTGCGAGATCGACGGCACCGAAGCTGAGGTAGAAGAAGACATCGACCGGGTCCGGGCCGTGGTCGAGCGCAGCGGCGCTACCGACATACGAATCTCCAAGGACGCCACCGAACGAGCCCTGTTCTGGGCCGGTCGTAAGGCCGCCTTCCCCGCCATGGGCCGCATTTCGCCGGACTACTACTGCATGGACGGCACCATTCCTCGCAAGGCACTGGCGGATGTGCTGATCGGAATCGGCGAGTTATCTGAGCAGTACGGCCAACGGGTCGCCAATGTCTTTCATGCCGGCGATGGCAACCTGCATCCACTGATTCTCTACGACGCCAACGTCGAGGGCGAACTGGAGGCCACCGAAGCCTTTGGCGGCGCTATCTGCCAGCTGTGTTTGGAACACGGCGGCACGATCACCGGCGAGCACGGCGTCGGCGTCGAAAAGATCGACCAGATGTGCGTGCAGTTCCCACCGGCCGAACTGACCCAGTTCCATGCGGTGAAGTCGGCTTTCGACCCGGGCGGGCTACTCAACCCCGGCAAGGCAGTTCCAACCCTGCATCGCTGCGCCGAATTCGGCGCCATGCATGTCCACCAAGGCCAGCTGCCCCATCCGGAACTGGAGCGGCTATGACGACCGCCACCGATCGAACCGACGAACTCGCAGGTATCGTGACATCGGCTTTTGACGACCACCGGCCGCTTCTGATCAAAGCCGGCGGGAGCAAATCCTTTCTGGGCGAGACCGGCGAAGGCGAGGCCCTGGATCTGAGCGCCCACCGCGGCGTGATCAGCTACGAGCCGGGCGAGCTCGTACTCACGGCCCGTGCTGGCACGCCGCTGGCCGAGATCGAAACGCTGCTGGCCGAATCCCACCAGGCCCTACCGTTCGAGCCCCCGCATTTCGGTGACAGCGCCACCCTCGGCGGCACCATCGCCACCGGGGTCTCGGGGCCGGCCCGCCCCTATACCGGCGCCGCTCGCGATTTCGTGCTCGGCACCCGCATCATCAACGGCCGCGGCGAGATACTGCGCTTTGGCGGCGAAGTCATGAAGAATGTGGCCGGCTACGATCTGTCGCGGTTCATGGCCGGAGCGTTCGGCACGCTAGGGGTACTGCTCGATGTCAGCCTCAAAGTGCTGCCACAGCCACGCGTACAGACCACCCTGGTCTTCGAGCACGACCGGGCCACCGCGTTGCAACAGTTCAGCGACTGGGGGCTGCACCCGTGGCCTATTACCGGCGCCTATTGGGAAGACGGCTATACCTATCTACGGCTGGCCGGTGCCGAATCCTCGGTCGCCGCCGCCCGCACGACACTCGGTGGCCAGCATATGGCCGACGATACTGGTTTCTGGCGTGCAGTCGGCGAACTCGAGCGGCCGGTGCTTGATGACGACCAGCCGCTGTGGCGACTATCGGTCCCGCCGGCCGCCCCAGCCTTCGATATCGAAGGTATACGCGCAATCGACTGGGGCGGCGCCCAGCGTTGGCTGGTCTCGAATGCCGATGCCACGACCATCCGCGAGGCAGCCGCTGCCCAAGGCGGGCACGCCAGCCTGTATCGCGGCGGCCAGAGTCCGCGTTTTCAACCGCTACCGCCGGCCATGCTTGCCTTGCAGCAACGCCTCAAGCAGTCGCTGGACCCGCGTCGGATTCTGAACCGCGGGCGGCTGTATACCGAATTGTAATTTTGATCTCGCCCGTGCTCCGTTAGCCCCGGCTACCGCGGACGAGCGTATTTCCATCGACGAAGGCGCAGCCACTATGCAGACTTCGATCATCCCTGCCCTGCGTGATACGGCCGACGGCCAGGAAGCCGACCGTATCCTGCGGGCCTGTACCCATTGCGGCTTCTGTACCGCGACCTGCCCGACCTATCAGCTGCTGGGCGACGAACGCGATGGCCCTCGTGGGCGTATCTATCTGATCAAACAAGTACTAGAAGGCGCCGAGCCGACCGAGAAGACGCGTCTACATCTGGATCGCTGTCTAACCTGTCGTGCCTGCGAGACCACCTGCCCGTCCGGGGTCGAATACGCCAAGCTGGCAGACATCGGCCGCGATTTGGTCGAGCGCCAGGTCTCACGCCCACCGCGCGAGCGCATCATCCGCTGGCTGCTTCGTCATGTGGTGGCGTATCGGCCGCGATTCGAGATCGCCTATGCCTTCGGCCAATGGCTACGCCCGGCGATGGTGGGCCCACTCGCCCCGCTCGCCCAGAAACTGCCCCCGAACCGATCTCGCCAGCCCTGGCCCGAAGCCGGAACCGCCAAGCGCACCATGCTGGTACTGGACGGCTGCGTACAGCCGGTTGCCGCGCCGAACACCAACGCCCAGGCCGCGCGGGTGTTTGCACGCCTCGGCGTGCGCCTGCTCGCCGTAGGCGGCGGCGCCGGTTGCTGCGGCGCACTGCATCAACACTTGAGCCACCGTGAACAAGCCCGGGATTTTGCGCGGGCCAATATCGATGCCTGGTGGCCCCATATCGAGGCCGGTGCGGAGGCCATCGTCATGACCGCCAGCGGCTGCGGCGCCCAGGTGGCGGAATACGGGTATCTGTTGCGCGATGATCCCGGCTATGCCGAAAAAGCACGGCGCGTTTCGGAACTCACCCGGGATTTGAGCGACGTACTGGCTGACGAGGATCTCACCCCGATCGCCAATACCGGCAACCAGCGCAAGGTGGCCTATCATCCGCCTTGTACGCTACAGAACGCGCCCGGCCTACACGATCGCGTGCCCGACATCCTGACGGCCGCCGGTTACCAGCTCACGCCGGTGCCGAATGCCCATCTCTGCTGTGGCTCGGCCGGCAGCTACTCGATTCTGCAGCCGGAGATCGCTGGCGAACTACGTGACAACAAGCTCCAAGCACTGGGCCATGGCGGCCCCGAGGTGATCGTGACCGCCAACGTCGGCTGCCAGCTGCATTTAGAGGCGGCCTCGGGGCTGCCGGTACGGCATTGGATCGAACTGATCGAGCCGCGGGATGGGCATACCGAATTGCCGATTCGCGACAGCGCCGCGGCTTCCCAGGTCAGCCTCAACCTAGTTTAACGCCGGGGCGGCCCTTCACCTCGCGCCCCGGTCGGGCTCGGACCGGGGCATGATCTTCTGGCTCATCTGGCGCGCGAGCGGCGCCAGGCGATGCTTAAACGCCGTTCGACGATGGGGGCGATGTCGAGGGCAGACTACTGCTCGGCCAAGCCTTGAGTACGGCATGCACGATAGTGGCCAGCGGAATGGCAAAGAACACGCCCCAGAACCCCCAGATACCGCCAAAGAACAATACCGCTGTGATGATCGCGACCGGGTGCAGATTGACGGCCTCGGAAAACAGGATCGGTACCAGCAGATTGCCGTCCAGCATCTGCAGAATCGTATATGCCAGCAGCACCCAAAGCGTGTAGCTGTGCGCCCCCCACTGCGAGTAGGCCACTAGCATCACCGGGATGGTCATACCGAATGCACCGACATAAGGCACGAGAACTGAAAAGCCGACCAGCGCCGACAACAACATCGCGTAGTTGAGCCCAAGGGCCCAGAACATGATGTAAGCCGCAATCCAGACAATCACGATCTCCAACACCTTGCCGCGGACATAGTTGCCAAGTTGGATATTAACGTCGGCCCAAACCTGGCGGAGCAGCGCACCGTTGCGCGGTACAAACCGACCGAACCAGGCCAGCAGCTTGTGCTTGTCGCGCAGCATGAAGAACACCATCAACGGCACCAGCACTAAATAGACCGCCAGATACAGCAGCCCGGCCCCAACCATCAACGAGCGACTCAGCACGGCTTGGCGCAACGAACCGATATCGATCGATACACTGCCGACCAGCGCATCCATTTGCTCCGGTGTAATCACCGAAGGATAGCGCGATGGCAAACCGCCGACCCAGGCTTGGGCGCTTTTGATCAGGTTCGGCGCTTCCTGGAGCACCTGACCGGCTTGCCGGGTCAAAAGCGGCATCAACGCAAAACTCACCCAGACCACGCCGAGCAGAAGCGCGATCGAGACCAGCGCCGCGCCGACTGCCCGCGGCACGCGGGCTCGGCACAGCCAGATCACGGGCGTATCCAGCAGGTAGGCCAATACGACGGCCGCCAGCACCGGCGCCACCAACTGGCCGACGAACAACACCAAGACCAGACCGCCGATCAGAATTAGAATCAGCGAGACCAGCTGCGGATCCGACATATGTCGGGAAAGCCAGGCACGGAAAACGTTCATGGAGTCGCTGATCTCGCTCGGGTCGCTATGCGATGGGTCAGCGCGCTATCGTAGGGCCTGTGACGGTTTCGTGCGAGCCCGCATGATCGACACCGAAACCCAGCTGGCGCGCCAACGCCGGGCACGATCGCCGTCGGGCACCACTGCGGCTTGGAACACGATATCTTGAGCAACCGCGACAGCACGGGTACCGCGCACGACTTCGACGCCCAAACGCGCTCTTGCCTGGTTGACGCGGTCGTCGCGAGCGTTGGCGCTCAACGCGATGAACCTGCGATTATCCGCTCTGTGCGTCTGCGTTCAAAGCCGCTTTGATTATTTGGGCACCGATGGCACAACGCCACGCTAAAGCGCATGGCGTCAGCCAAGCGCTTGCCGCTGCCCGCTGCGAGCGCGACATGGCCCCGCTGCTGGGCATGCCGTCGACGTGGTTAACCCGTTGAACCAAACGCGCTACGCTGCGTCTAAGACTCGAGGGACAAGCCGATCGTGAATTTCATGCGAGTGCCGCCGGTCGCGGTCGCCGCGCTGCTCACCCTGGGCTGTATATTCACAGTCAGCAGTACGGCAGCCAGCGGCAACGAATACAATCTGCCGGATCTCGGTCAGCCAGCCGATGCCGCCATGACCCCCGCCGAGGAACGCCGGCTCGGTGCGCAGGTGGTCTCGCAGCTGCGTGCCCGGGATCGGGTTATCGAAGACCCGGAACTCGACGACTATCTCAACAGGATCGGCCGCCGTCTGGCACAGCATACCGATCGCCCAGCCGACAGCTTCCGCTTTTATGTGATCGATACCGGCAATATCAACGCCTTCGCGTTGCCCGGCGGTTATATTGGCGTCAATGCCGGGCTACTTACGGCGACCGACTCAGAAAGCGAATTGGCCAGCGTCATGGCCCATGAAATCGCGCATGTCACCCAAAGACATATCGCCCGACAGATGGTCGAAAGCCGCGGCGATACCATCGCGACGTTGGCGACCGCGATCGTAGCCGCAATCGCCGGCGCCACGGCCGGCAGCGGCGATGCGGCGACGGCCGCCATCATGGGCGGCATGTCGCGTCTGGGCATGCAGCAGCTCAGCTACACCCGTGCCCACGAGCACGAGGCCGACCGGGTCGGTATTCGCGATCTGGCGCGTTCGGGCTACGATCCGCATGCCATGGCCCGTTTTTTCGGCACCTTGCAGCGCCACAGCGACCTCTACGGCCGCCAGCTTCCCCAGATTTTGCTCAGCCATCCGGTATCGTCCACACGCATGGCCGAAGCCGAAGCCCGTGCCTCCGACTATCCGCAGGTCAAGGTCCATACCAGCCCGGAATACCCTTATATGCGAGCCCGTGCACGGCTGCTCGCCTCCCGTAGCGCGGTCGATATGCGTGATTATTTTCGCGGCGAACTGCACGGCGCCAATCCTACGGCGGCCGATCGATACGGCTATGCACTGGCACTGAGCCGGACCAGCCAGTATAAGCAGGCCATCGCGCTGATGCATCAGGGGGTACAGCAACACCCGGAGATCCTGGCCTGGCGAGTCGGCCTGGCCAACGCGCTTGGGCAGGCCGGCCACCATGATCAGGCTGCGAAGGCACTCACCCAAGCGCTCGACAAGTTCCCGCATAGCGATGCGTTGAAGCTCGCCTATGCCGACAATCTCGAAAAACAGCACCAGCCCGGCGCCATGCGCGATTATCTGCTGTCCGAGACCACGCTACTCAATACCTACCCTCAGGCACAGCGCCTGCTCGCACAGGGCGCTGGGCAGCAAGACAACCTCGGCGAAGCCTATTACCGGCAGGCCCGATATTTCGCCATGCTCGACGATTACCCGAGCGCGATCAATCAGCTGCGTACCGCCCTGCAGACCGCCAATCTCAGCGACTACAATAAATCGCGTCTGAGCGCGCTACGCGATCAGATGGTGACGGCTTGCCACCGGGCCTGGTCGGCCGATCAATGCCGGCGCGGGGTCATGCAGGGCAACGATTACTGATCCACTGCGCCTCAAAAGCCTCGAGCCGACGGAAATGCGCTTCGGTATTCATCCGAACAGCGCCGTTGGCGGCCGCGGCCTGATAGCTTGGCGACACAGCACTGGGAGGCGGCCCGCCCTACCGGCCGCAAATGGCAAGCCCCGGCCCGTGGCTGGCGTGGCGCCTGCCTTGGCACCCAGCTGGGGTGTACGGTCGCCGAAAGCGCTATCCGAGCCGTTGCCCCGCACTCAGCTTCTTGAACGCCGGACGGCCGTTGGGTCATGAATTTTCGAGCGTTTACGCGAATGTGCAATCCATCCAGCGCAGCGGTCTGCAGCTGCCGATCACCGATCGCAGCACACTACGATGCAGCACTCGCCAGAAACCGCGGCAGGTCGGCAAACATACGACAACCAGCCTGCCTTTGCCTGGCCCTGTAACGGCTCACAGACGCTGTGCTTTCGCTTTGGCCATGGATGCCGACCGTACCCGGCCGGCGAGGCCTAGTCGCCCGGTTTGATATCGCGCCGCGGAACCATGGTGTTCCATTGTCGACAGCTCGGGCACTGCCAATGCAAATAGCGCCCAGAAAAACCGCAATGCCCACACTGATAGAGTGGCTCGCGTTCGATAATGCGTGCCAGCGACTGGCGCAGGTTATCGAGCGGCCCAGTCAGATTGCTGCGCGGGTCTGCCGAAGCCAACTCCAGCAGGTGATAGAAGCCGATCCAACTTGCCTCGTGCTGCAGGTACCGCGACAGATGTGCGATGGCTTCGTCGATACGGCCGGTCGAGCGCAGGTGTCGTGCATAGGCGACGTGCCCTGCCGCGCCCTCGATCTGGGCCATGAATTCCTGTAGAAAGCGGACATAGCCGCTATCGTCATCGCTGGCGGCAAAGCAACGGTGCATGGGCTCGAGAATCTCGGTCGCGAACGCCGGATCCTCAACTAACACCTCGTGATAAGCCCGGATCGCGGTGCGAAAGTCGCGATGTGATTCGGCTAGGCGTCCGCCCACTAAACTGATGCGGGCACAGCCGCGATATGCATGGCGCGCCGACTTGAGCATGCGCCGTGCACGTTCGCTGTCCTCGGCCTCGATCGCCTGCTCGGCCAACTCGCAGTAGTACTGCGCGATGATGGGTCTAAGCGATGAACCGCGTTCGCGCTCGAGGTGCTGGGTCGCAACGATCGCCTGCTCCCAGTCGCGCACCTGTTCGTGAATCGTGATCAAGCCGTTGAGACTACGCTCGGCGAAACTCTCGTTGTCGACCAGTTCGACGAACAGGCTCTCTGCCCGATCCAGGACCCCAGCCCGCAGATAATCGCGGGCCAGCTCGTAGCGGGCTTGATTGCGATGCCCTGCCGATAGGTTCGGCCGAGCCACCAGATTCTGGTGCAAGCGTAGCGCCCGATCGATATCGCCCTGACGCCGAAACAGATTACCCAGTGCCAGATGCGTTTCCGCGGTCTCGTTATCGACCTCGAGAACCCGAATGAAGGTTTCGATCGCACGGTCTGCATCTTCGTTGACGAGATAGCTGATGCCTCGCAGATAGTCCGCATGGACAGGCGAAGCCGATCGTTGTTCAGCATCTTGGCGACGCCGCTCGGCGCGCGCACGCGCCAGCCAACCGGAACCTGCTGCCACCGGCAGCAGGACCAGCAGTACCAAGACACTGTTAAGCATCGTGGATAGGCATGCTCCGCAGATTCGAAATTTCCGCTTCTGCGTCCTTGAGTTGGCGCCGGGTACTCGACAGGCGAGCGCGCAGCTTGGCCATGCGCACGCCACAGAGCAGCAGAGCAATGATCAGGCCCAGCAAAAACGCCAGCCCGAGCAACACCGCTAATGGCGCCTCAGTCGTCGTCCAGAGCAGATCGACCGAAGTCGGATTGTAATTGAAGAACCCGAAAGCCAAGCCGATCACAACGGCGATAATGACGATCAGATTTCGGATAAGACGCAGCATGACTCTCCTCGCTGCAACGGCGATTCGCTAGTCTATCCGTACTGTCTCCGGCTTGGCCATTGAACGGCCGGAAACGCTACGATCCCTGACGATTGACTCGCTCGCGCAGTTCCTTGCCGGGCTTGAAGTGCGGCACGTATTTACGCGGTATATCGACCGCCTCTCCCGTTTTGGGATTGCGGCCACGTCGCGCCGGCCGATGATGGACCGAAAAACTGCCGAAGCCACGAATCTCGACACGTCCGCCATCGGCCAATTCGCCGATCACGTTGTCGAGAAGCAGCTTAACCGCCAGCTCTACGTCGCGTTGGGTCATATGTGTCTGGCGATTAACCAGACGCTCAATCAACTCGGATTTAGTCATCCAGCGCTCTCCCTAGAAACGCCGTCCCCCTTGACGCGCCGAAGACATATCGGCCCGCCCCCAAAATCAATTACCGCAGATATGGGACGGCATTTTTTTTGCCTTGTACCAAAATCTGCAGTAACCAACTAAGAGGCTATTTAAAACGCGAGGCGCACGCAAGCGCCTCGCGTTTTTTTTCGCGATCAGCTGTCGCGATCGGCCATCTGCTCTTTGAGCAGATCACCCAGGCTGGTCGTGCCAGTCGAGGCATCGGTATCCGCGTACTCGCGCATCGCCTGCTGCTCGTCCTTCTCTTCCTTGGCACGAATCGACAGGCTGATAGAGCGATTGCGACGATCCACACCGACAAACCGCGCTTCGACCGGTTCGCCTTCAGACAGCACGCTGCGGGCGTCCTCGACCCGATCACGCGAGATGTCCGAGGCCCGAATGTAGCCGATCACGTCGTTGCCGAGATCGACCGAGGCGCCGCGGGCGTCCACTTCCGAAATCGTGCCGTTTACGATGCTGCCCTTCGGATGATCGGCCACGAAGCTGCCCATCGGATCCTGCGCGAGCTGCTTGATGCCCAGCGAGATCCGCTCGCGGTCGGCGTCGATCGCCAGAACCACGGCTTCGACTTCGTCGCCCTTGGAATAATTGCGGACGACTTCCTCGCCAGCCTCGTTCCAGGACAGATCCGACAGATGCACCAGACCGTCGATGTTGCCCGGCAGGCCGACGAAGATACCGAAATCGGTGATCGACTTGATCTGGCCGGAGACAACGTCGTTGCGGGCATGCTGTGCCGCGAAGTCTTCCCAGGGGTTGGACTGGCACTGCTTCATGCCCAGCGAGATACGACGGCGCTCTTCGTCGATTTCGAGCACCATGACCTCGACCTCGTCGCCGACCGAGACCACCTGGTTCGGGTTGACGTTCTTGTTGGTCCAGTCCATTTCGGAGACGTGCACCAGGCCTTCCACGCCTTCTTCGATTTCAACGAAGGCACCGTAGTCGGTGATGTTGGTCACGTTGCCAAACAGCCGTGTGTGTTCCGGATAGCGCCGGGCGATGTTGACCCACGGGTCGTCGCCAAGCTGTTTCAGACCCAGCGATACACGGGTGCGCTCGCGATCGAACTTGAGCACCTTAACCTCGATCTCGGAGCCGACCGAGACCACTTCCGACGGGTCCTTGATACGCTTCCAGGACATGTCGGTGATGTGCAGCAGGCCATCGATGCCGCCGAGGTCGACGAAGGCGCCGTAATCGACCAGGTTCTTGACGATACCGCGCAGGACAATGCCTTCCTGCAGCGTGTCGAGCAGCTGCTTGCGTTCTTCGCTGTACTCTTCCTTGAGCACGTCGCGACGCGAGACGACTACGTTGTTACGCAGGCGATCGAGCTTGATGACGCGGAATTCGAGCGGCTTGCCTTCCAGATAGGTGGTGTCGCGCACCGGACGCACGTCCACGAGCGAACCCGGCAGGAATGCACGGATATTGCCCACGTCGACCGTGTAGCCGCCCTTGACCTTGCCAGAGATGTGGCCGACCACCGACTCGCCATTTTCGTAGGCGTCGGTCAGGAAGTCCCAAGTGCGGATGCGCTGGGCCTTTTCCTTCGACAGCCGGGTCGCGCCGAAACCATCTTCTACGGCTTCCAGGGCGACTTCGACCTTATCGCCTTCGCCAACGGTCAGCTCGCCGTTTTCGTCGTAGAATTCATCGATCGGGATCACGCCTTCGGACTTCAGGCCCGCATCGACGATCACGACATCGTTTTTTACTTCCAGTACCTCAGCATTGATGAGGGAACCGGGCTGCATGGTGCGACCCTGCAGACTTTGCTCGAATAGCTCGGCGAAACTTTCAGACATGTGAGGGAAAAATCCTGCGGCGTCCAGATGGACACCATCGGTTGTTGATAAAGACAAAAACACCGCCCGCGGCATTGCACCACGAACGGACCCTAATTAAGCTGACTACCGGAGAGGCAACCAGCCCTTGGCCGCTACCAAGTCGCGAATCTTTTGCCACGAGGCAGCGACGCTCTCGCCAGTGGTATCGATGACACATGCATCGACCGCCGGCTTAAGTGGAGACGCTTCACGCGAGGCATCACGTTCATCGCGCTCCACGATCTCACGATATATCTGTTCGAGATTAGCAGCAACACCCATTTCCGACAACTGGGCATATCGACGTTCGGCCCGCTCGGCCGCCGAGGCCGTGATGTAGAGCTTCAGGTCGGCGTTCGGGAAGATGGCCGTGCCCATATCGCGTCCGTCGGCGATCAGTCCAGGCGGCGCAACGAAGGCACGCTGGCGCTCTAGAAGCGCTTCGCGAATCTCCGGCTGTACTGCCCAGCGCGAGGCGGCTTCGGCGACCGAGTCGGAACGGATCGCGTCGGTCACATCTTCTCCGGCCAACTCGACACGCTGGCCTTGCTGGCCGCCAGGCACGAATCGGATCGCCAACTGACGCGCGACTTCGACCGCCTGCCGACGGTCTTCGGCCACCTCGGGATCGAGCCCGTCGCGCAGAGCGCGCAGCCCCACGAGCCGATACAGCGCGCCGCTGTCGAGCAAGAACCAACCGAGCCACTCCGACAACTGCGAGGCGAGCGTGCCTTTGCCTGCCCCACCCGGCCCGTCTAGCGTGATGATCGGTGCCGGGCGAGTCATGACACACCCTGTGCCTGGATCGACAACCCGGCCTGGGCTGCCAATTCCACGAACCCCGGAAACGAGGTATCGACATAGTCGCAGTCGTCGATTCGAATCGGGCTATTCGCACGCAGCCCGGCCATGGCGAACGACATGGCGATGCGATGGTCTTCATGGCTGGCGATCTCGCCGCCGTCGAACACTGCGCCCGCGCCTTGGCCCACGATGGTCAGGCCGTCCTCGACCTCTGTGCATTCGATGCCCAGTGCCGTCAGGCCTTCGGCCATGACCGCGATGCGGTCGCATTCTTTGACCCGTAGTTCGGCGGCACCGGTGACCCGCGTCGTGCCTTCGGCGCAGGCGGCCGCCACGAATATCGCCGGACATTCGTCGATCGCCAGTTCGACCTCGGACGCGCCGATGTCGACACCTTGTAACGCCGAACCGCGGATCCGGATATCAGCGACCGGTTCGCCGGCCTGGTCGCGCTCGTTGTGCAACTCGATATCCGCACCCATCGACACCAAGACGTCGATCACGCCGCGGCGGGTCGCATTGATGCCGACTTCTTCGAGCCATAAGTCACTACCGGGAGTGATCGCAGCCCCTACGAGGAAGAACGCGGCCGAGGACAGATCCGCCGGCACCGCAATGTCTGCCGCCTGCAACGCCTGACCGCCGGCCAGGGCAAGACTGCGGCCATCGCGCTCGATCTCGACGCCGAAGGCGCCGAGCATGCGCTCGGTATGATCGCGGCTGATGCCCGGTTCGTGTACGCGGGTCACGCCGTTGGCATATAGGCCGGCCAGCAGCACGCAGGATTTGATCTGCGCACTGGCAACCGGCGGCGTATAGTCGATCGCGGTCAGCGCGACACCGCCAGTGATCGATAACGGCGCTCGGCCGCCGGCCTGCCCAGCGATCTGGGCGCCCATCTGGGTCAGCGGATCGATCACACGATTCATCGGCCGCCGAGACAGGCTGGCATCGCCAGTCAGGACCGAATCGAAGGCCTGGCCGACCATCAAGCCAGACAACAGCCGCATCGAGGTGCCGGAATTACCGAGGTCCAGCGGCGCCGTTGGCGCCTGCAGCCCATGCATGCCCATGCCCTCGACCACCCAGGCGCCGTCGCGCTGTGTGTGCTGCAGGCCCATGGCATTAAACGCACGCAGCGTGGCCAGGCAATCCTCGCTTTCCAGAAAACCAGTAATGCAGGTCGTGCCCTGGGCGATCGCGGCGAACATAATCGCGCGATGCGAAATCGATTTGTCGCCCGGCACCCGCAGGCGGCCGTTCAACTGGCCGCCCGGCTGGACGGTGAAGCTGGTACCGCTCATTGACCTTGGTTCTCCCTTGTCAGCACGAAGTCGTCGCGTGCGGTCTTGGCCCGTGTGAAGATTGCCTCGAGCCGCGTGGCATCGGCTGCGTCGATCGCTACGCGAACGTCCTGCAGATGATCGATGAAGGCATCGACGGCCGCCAACAGCGGCGCCCGGTTGGCGCAGACGATATCGCGCCACAGTGTCGGATCGCTAGATGCAATCCGGGTGAAATCGGCGAAGCCGCCGGCGGCATACTCGAATATCTCGGTGCGCTCGGCCATGCCGGCGAGCGTGTCGACCAGCGCATAAGCCAGAACATGCGGCAAATGGCTGGTGGCCGCCAGCACTTCGTCGTGGTGGGCCGCACTCATCGAGGTCACCACTGCGCCAAGCAGGCGCCATAGCTGCTCGACCGTCGCCAGCGCCGCCGGATCGGTCGCTGCGATCGGCGTCAGGATCGTGCGCCGCTGGGTAAACAGCGTCGCAAAGCCAGCTTGGAGGCCGCTATTCTCGGTCCCGGCAATCGGATGGCCCGGCACGAAGCGCGATACCGCTTCGCCGCCGAAGGCCGCAGTCGCGGCTTCGATCACGCTGGCCTTGCTGCTGCCGGTGTCGGTAATTACGGCATCGTGCGGCGCCGCCGCGGCGATCTCCTGCAATACGCCGGCCATGGCGCCGGGCGGCACCGCCACCACGATCAGCCGGGCCTCGGCCACGGCGGCTGCGATATCGTCATAGGCTGCATCGACCAAATCCAGGGCGAGCGCGTGCTCAGCATCGGCTGCACTCGCGACCGCACCGGTCAGGCGGCCTCGATAGCCGGCCGCGCGCAGTCCGCGCGCGATCGACCCGCCGATCAGCCCGAGCCCGACGATCGCTACCTGATCGACCGGCAATACGGCCGTCGCCTGGTTAGCCATCAGCCGAGCACACGGTCGAGGGCCGCCAGAAAACGCGCGTTCTCCTCGGGCTTGCCGATCGTGACCCGCAGATGGTTCGGTAGCCCGTAGCCGGCCAGCGGGCGTACGATTACGCCTTCGTGGAGCAGCGCATCGTAGACCGGCTGCGCTTGGCGTTGCGTATCGAAGGTCAGAAAATTAGCCTGCGACGGCAGACTCGCCAGGCCGCGCTCGGCGAGCGCCGCTGCCAACCGAGCACGCTCGGCCGTATTCGATTCGACCGAACGGGCGATAAAGTCGTGATCCTCGATCGCGGCCGCCGCACAGTGCATCGCCAGCATGTTCACGTTGAACGGCTGGCGAATACGATTGAGATAGTCGGCGACTTCCGGCGAGCTCAGGCCGTAGCCGAAACGCAGTGCGGCCATACCGAAGATTTTCGAGAACGTTCGAGTCACGATCAGGTTCGGAAACCGCTCGATCCAGCCGGCGATATCGGCCACTGCATCGGCGGTCTGGTATTCGATATAGGCTTGGTCGAGCACCACCACGGTCGCCGCCGGTACCCGCTCCAGGAACGATTCCAACTCCGCATGGGCAGCCCAGGTTCCGGTCGGATTATTGGGATTGGCGATGAACACGACGCCGGTATGGTCGTCGATCGCGGCCAGCATCGCTTCGAGGTCGTGCCCACGCGGCATATCGGAATCCAGGCCGAGTGCCGGCACTTCCCGAACGTAGGCATTCACGCCGCGTGCGACGATCGGATAAACCGCAAAAGAGTGCTGCGAGACCACGGCGTTCTTGCCCGGCCCGAGAAACACCCGTCCAGCCAGCTCCAGGATATCGTCCGAGCCATTACCCAGGGTGATGGTATCGACCGATACGCGATGGCGTGCGGCGACCTTGTGCTTGAGCTCGAAGCCGCTGCCGTCGGGATAGCGAAACAGATCGCCATCGAAATCGGCCAGTGCTGCGAGCGCGGCCGGCGCGGTCCCGAGCGGGTTTTCGTTCGAGGCCAGCTTGATGATCGACTCAAGACCCAGTTCGCGCTTGAGATCCTCGATCGGCTTACCCGGCACATAGGCCTTAAGCCCATGGATACCAGCATGAGCCTGTTCGGACAGCGTATGCGGCATGACAGATTCCGTCGACAGCTTGGATTATTCGGTTTCGCGCTCGACCGAGCGCGGGTAGGAGCCGAGGATCTTGAGCATCACAGACTCGGCTTCAATCGCCTCGATCACCTGGCGTACCGGCGCATCGTCGGCATGTCCTTCGATATCGATGAAGAAGTTGTAGTCCCAGGCCTGCCGACGCGATGGCCGCGATTCGATCCGGGCCAGATCGACGCCGGCCGCGGCCGCCGGCGCCAGAAGCCGGTACAGCATGCCGGGGCGATTGCGGATCGACACCAGAATCGAGGTCATGTCGTGGCCGGACGCTGCAACCGCCTGCTGGCCGAGCACGAGGAATCGCGTGGTGTTGTTGGGTTCGTCTTCGATATTCGAGGCCAAGATCGGCAGCTCGTAGAAATCGCTGGCCGCACGGGCTGCGATCGCAGCCGCATTCGGCTCACCGGCCACCCGACGTGCGGCTTCGCCGTTCGAAGCCACCGCTTCACGCACCGCCCCCGGCAGATGGGTATCCAGCCATTGCCGGCACTGTGCCAACGACTGGGCATGCGCGACCACCCGGGTGATCTGGGAAGCATCCGCGGCATGCGACAGCAGATGATGATGCACGGCAAGCGCGACTTCGCCGCAGATCGACAGCCGACTGCCAACCAACTGATCGAGCGTGTGGGTTACCACGCCTTCAGTAGAATTCTCGACCGGCACTACGCCGAATTGGGCATTACCCGCTTCGACCTCGCGAAAGATATCGCCGATCGCCGGGCTCGGCTGGGCAGCCACGGCATGGCCGAAATGCTTGTAAACCGCGGCCTGGGTATAGGTGCCTTCCGGGCCCAAATAGGCCACCGTCATCGGCTTTTCCAGCGCCAGACAGGCCGACATGATTTCGCGCATGATGCGCGTGATCGCGCCGTCTGCCAATGGCCCCTGATTGCGCTGGGCGACTCGCTCCAGTACCTGGGCCTCGCGTTCGGGGCGATAGAAATCCAGGCGTCCGGCAGCTTGCTTGATCTGGGCCACCTCGAGCGCCACCCCCGCACGTTCGTTGACCAGGGCGTGGATACGCTGGTCGAGATCGTCGATTTGGGCGCGCGCTCGGGACAGCGCTTCATCGTCGGATAGCGTGCTCATGGCGTCAGTTCTCGACTCGCCGGGTTCGGCCGATCCCGGATACGGGGTCATTTTGGAATTCGGATCGCCGACCGATCAGCCGGCGACCCGCAAAGCGTGGTCAGGCAGCGTCGCGCCCGATGGCGCCAAGATAGCGCACGCAAAGCACGCCTGAAATGCCGCGCAGTTCTTCGAGCGCAGCATCGGCCACGGCTTCGTCGACATCGACCAACGACAACGCCACATCGCCCTTCGACTTGTTGAGCAGATCGGCGATGTTGTGCTCGTGTCGCGCCAGCGCCGAGGTGATCTGACCCACCATGTTCGGCTGGTTGCGGTTGATCACCACGATCCGATGCGCGTTAGCGGTCGGCGGCATGATCGCCTCGGGGAAATTCACCGAGTTGCGGATATTGCCGACTTCCAGCCAGTCGCGCAGCTGATCTGCGATCATCATCGCACTGTTGTCTTCGGCCTCGTCGGTGGACGCGCCCAGATGCGGCAGCGTGATCACCCGTTCGTGGCCGCGCAGCTTCTCCGAAGGAAAGTCGCAGACGTAGTACTTGAGATGGCCTTCGGCTAGCGAAGCGAGCACGGCGTCTTCGTCGACGATCTCGGCGCGCGAGAAATTCAGCAGCACGGCGCCTTCCGGCATCAGCTTGAGCCGCTCGGCGTTGACCAGGCCACGGGTGCCATCGACCAACGGCACATGCAGGCTCACGAACTCCGAGCCCGACATCAGATCGTCCACCGACAAAGCCTCGGCGACATTGGCATGCAAACGCCAGGCATTGTTGATGGTGATGCCCGGGTCGAAGCCAGCGACCTTCATACCTAGGCTCTGCGAAGCATTGGCCACGTTGACACCGACCGCCCCCAGGCCAATCACGCCGAGCGTGCGACCAGGCAGTTCGACGCCCTTGAACTTCTTCTTGCCGGCTTCGACTTCCTTGTGCAGATCGGCGCCGGTCGAGGTCAGCTCTTCGACATACTTCCAGGCGCCCAGGATGTTGCGTGCCGACAGCAGCATGCCGGACAACACCAGCTCCTTGACGGCGTTGGCATTGGCCCCGGGGGCGTTGAACACCGGCACGCCGCGTTCGGTCATGCTATCGACGGGGATATTGTTGACCCCGGCCCCGGCGCGGCCGATCGCACGCACCGAGTCGGCGATCGCCATATCGTGCATGTTCGCCGAACGCAGAATGATCGCATCCGGTGCGTTGATCTCGGAGGCGACTTCGTAAAGCTCGCGCGGCAGCTTGTCCAGGCCGCGCGGCGAGATATTGTTCAAGGTTTGAATCTTGAGGCTCATGACCATCCTCTTATCGGAAAATCTAAAACCGATACCGTACCGTCCACCACTGCGGCAGCCGGGCCGGCGGCACCATCGCGGTCAGCGCCGCCGAACAACCCGACCAAACGGCCGGGTCCGGTCCGGTATTAACCGTTGTCTTTTTCGAAGGCACGCATGAATTCGATCAGCGCATCCACGCCCGATTCCGGCATGGCGTTGTAAATCGAAGCACGCATGCCGCCCACCGAGCGGTGCCCCTTGAGGGTCGACAACCCAGCGTCCTCGGCCTGGGCCAAGAAGGTTTTGTTCAGCGCGTCATCGGCCAGTAGAAACGGCACGTTCATACGCGAACGCACGGCTGGATCGACCGGGTTGCGATAGAAATCCGAACCGTCGATAAAGTCGTAGAGCTTGGACGCCTTACGAATATTGATCTTCTCGATGGCTTCCAACCCACCCTGGTTCTCGAGCCATTCGAAGGTCAGGCCACAGATATACCAGGCATAGCAGGCCGGCGTGTTAAGCATGGAATCGGCATCGCGCTGCTGCTTGTAGTCGAGCACCATCGGGCAAGCCGCCTGGGCCTGTTCGAGCAGGTCGTTGCGCACGATCACCATGGTGATACCGGCCGGCCCCGCATTCTTCTGCGCGCCGGCATAGATCACACCGTATTTGGAGACATCCACCGGACGCGACAGAAAATCCGACGACATATCAGCGACCAGCGGCGCATTGCCGACATCCGGCGTTTCCTGGAATTCCACGCCCTGGATGGTTTCGTTGGGCGTGTAATGCACATACGCCGCATCTGAGGACAGCTGCCAATCGGCGACCGGCGGAATGCTGGTAAAGCCATCGGCTTCGCCGGAGGCCGCCAGGCGCGCTTCACCGTACTTCCCGGCTTCCTTGATCGCTTTCTTGCCCCAGTTCCCGGTCACCACATAGTCGGCGATCTGGGAATGGCCCATCAGGTTCAGCGGCACACCGGCGAATTGACCAGCCGCCCCGCCCTGTAGGAACAGCACGCTGTAGTCATCGGGTACGTTCAGCAGGCGGCGCAGCCGAGCGGTGGCGTCCTCGGCGATCGACACGAACGCAGAACCACGATGGCTCATCTCCATTACCGACATGCCAGAGTCTTGCCAGTCGAGCATCTCGGCCTGGGCTTTCTCGAGCACCTCGACCGGCAGCGTGGCCGGGCCTGCGCTGAAGTTATACACACGTGACATGAAAACCACTCCTCGTGGAAAACAAAGCAGGTTGCCCCGAGTCGGGTTATTCCGACTCGGGTGCGGCGGTATCCGGAGCGTCGTCCGACATCTCGGTTTGTTCGTCATCCACGTCCGCTGCGGCGATGCGGTCGACCCCGACCAGGCGCTGGTCGTCGGCCACGCGAATAATGCGAACCCCTTGGGTATTGCGCCCCAGCACGGACACTTCTGCCACGGCAGTGCGGATCAGCGTGCCCATGTTCGAAATGAGCATAATCTCGTCATGCTCGGCGACCTGGGTCGCACCAATCACTGCCCCGGTCTTGTCCGATTGCTTGAGTGCCAGCACCCCCTGGCCGCCACGTCCGCGCAGCGGATAATCGTCGACCGGGGTGCGCTTGCCATAGCCGGATTCGGTCACCGTGAGGATCTCGCCTTCGCGAACCACGATCAGCCCGATCACCTTGGCGCTATCGTCGTCCTCGGGCAGCCGAATGCCACGCACGCCGGCGGCATTACGCCCCATCTCGCGCACGTCTTCTTCGGCGAAACGGATCACCTTGCCGGCCGAGGAAAACAGCATGACCGTATCGTCACCGGCAGTCAGATCGACCCCGACCAGGGCATCATCATCTCTCAGATCGATGGCGATGATGCCGTTGGCCCGCGGCCGCGAGAACTGCTCGAGCGCGGTCTTTTTCACCGTGCCGTTGCGGGTGGCAAAGAACACGTTTTCGCCGGTGGCAAAATCCTTGATCGGCAGCACTTGCGAAATGCGCTCGTCGGATTCCAGCGGCAACAGATTGACGATCGGCTTGCCACGGGCGCCGCGGCCGGCACTCGGCAACTCATAAACCTTGAGCCAATACGCCTTGCCGTAGGACGAAAAGCACAGCAGCGTGTCGTGGGTGTGGGTCACCCACAGCTTTTCGATGAAGTCGGCGTCCTTGGTGGTGGTCGCAGACTTGCCGCGCCCGCCACGACGCTGGGCACGATAGGCATCCAGCGGCTGGGATTTCACATAACCTTCGTGGGTCAGCGTGACCACGACATCTTCCGGCGAGATCAGATCGGCCGTAGTCAGATCGAGATGGTCGTCAATGATCTGGGTGGCGCGCATGTCGCCATATTCGTCGCGAACCGCGACCAGCTCTTCGCGGATAACCTCGAACAGTCGCGCCATCGACGACAAAATCTGGATATAGTCGGCGATATTGTCGAGAAGCTTTTCGAACTCCTCGATGATCTTGTCCTGTTCCAGACCAGTCAGACGATGCAGGCGCAGATCCAAAATGGCCTGGGCCTGGGTCTCGGTCAGCCGATAACGGCCGGAACCCAGCAGCCCGTACTCGCGCGACAGATCTGCCGGCCGCGAGGCCTCTGCCCCGGCCCGCTCGAGCATTGCGTTGACTTGGCCCGGCGCCCATTCCCGACCGGTCAGCGCCTCGCGCGCCTCGGCCGGCCCGGACGAGGCGCGGATCAGTGCGATCACTTCATCGATGTTGGCCAGAGCCACCGTCAGGCCTTCCAGCACATGAGCCCGGGCCCGGGCCTTGGCCAGTTCGTACTGGGTGCGCCGGGTCACCACCTCACGCCGGTGGCGAATAAACGCTTCCAGCATCTGCTTGAGGTTGAGGGTGCGCGGCTGGCCATCGTCGAGCGCGACCATATTGATGCCGAACACGGTCTGCATCTGGGAGTGACGATACAGGTTGTTGAGCACCACCTCGGGGGTTTCCCCGCGGCGCAGCTCGATCACCATGCGCATACCGTCCTTGTCGGACTCGTCGCGCAGTTCGGTGATGCCTTCGACGCGCTTGTCCTTGACCAGTTCGGCGATCTTTTCCAGCAGCCGGGCCTTGTTGACCTGGTACGGCAGCTCGGTGACCACGATCGCCTGCTTACCGCGCGCATCGACATCCTCGAAATGCGCACGAGCACGGATATAGATGCGTCCGCGGCCGGTTTCATAGGCCTCGCGGATACCCGAGGCGCCGTTGATGATGCCGGCGGTAGGGAAATCCGGGCCTGGGACGTAGGCCATCAGCTCGGCGATGGTCACGTCTTCGTTGTCGATCACCGCCAGGCAGGCATTGATGATCTCGCGGATGTTATGCGGCGGGATGTTGGTCGCCATGCCGACCGCGATCCCGGTACCACCGTTGACCAGCAGATTCGGCAGCTTGGTCGGCAGCACCGCCGGCTCCGATTCCGACTCGTCGTAGTTCGGAATGAAATCGACCGTGTCTTTGCCGATGTCGGCCAGCAGCTCGTGGGCGAGCTTGGCCATGCGCACTTCGGTGTAACGCATCGCCGCCGGCGCGTCGCCGTCGATCGAACCGAAGTTGCCCTGACCGTCGACCAACACATAGCGCATGGAAAAATCCTGCGCCATACGTACGATCGTGTCGTAGACCGCGGAATCGCCGTGCGGGTGGTATTTACCGATCACATCGCCGACTACGCGAGCCGATTTCTTGTACGGTCGGTTCCAATCGTTGGACAGCTCCTGCATGGCATAGAGCACGCGACGATGCACCGGCTTTAGGCCGTCGCGAACATCCGGCAGGGCTCGCCCGACGATCACACTCATCGCATAATCGAGATACGATTGACGCATCTCGTCTTCGAGGTTGATCGACAGGATCTCTTTTGCGACGTCGGCCATAGGCTAGTTCAATTTGGCGGTCCGGCGCGCAATTCGCAGCCTGGGGAAGGCAAGCCAAAACCGACTCGAGCCCCACCCGTGTGCCGGGCCACCAGACCGCTGCGCGAAGCACGCTATGATACCACAGCCACAAGGTTTCAGCCGGTCGCGCTGTGCGTGGCGGCATGCGTCCGGTAGCATCGAGCGCGCTGACCGACTATTCGCTTCCCGACAGGCGCAGCCATCACATGACATCCGTCGATACCGTCATTCACGCCCGCTGGGTCGCCCCGGTGACCGGATCGGCGCGCATACTGGATCACCACGCCGTAGTCATCGACCAGGGACGAATCGCTGCCGTGCTGCCCAGCACCCAGGCTGATCGCGAGTACACGGGCCGCGAAATAGTCGACCGACGTGATCATCTGCTCATCCCGGGCTTGGTCAACGCGCATACCCATGCGGCCATGAACTTGATGCGCGGCATCGCCGGCGATATGCCCCTCATGCCCTGGCTGACCGAGCATATCTGGCCGATCGAAGCCCGGCACATGTCGCGTGCCTTCGTGGCCGACGGCACCGACTTGGCCATGGCCGAAATGATCCGCAGCGGCACGACCTGCTTCAACGATATGTACTTCTGCCCCGATGCGGTCGCCGAACGTGTCGACGCTGCCGGCATGCGTGCGGCCGTGGGCATGATCCTGATCGACTTTCCGAGCATCTGGGCTGCCACTGCCGACGAATACCTCGACAAGGGTCTGGCGCTACACGATGCCTGGCGACACCACGACCGGATCATCACCCCATTCGCACCCCATGCCCCATACACGGTATCGGACGAACCGCTGGCCAAAATGCGGACCTATGCCGATGAAATGGATGTGCGCGTGCATATGCATATCCACGAGACCGCTCAAGAGATCGACGACTCGCTGGAACAGTACGGCCAACGGCCGCTGGAACGGCTTGATGCGCTTGGGCTGCTCACCCCCAACCTGCTGGCCGTGCACATGACCCAGCTGACCGATGACGAGATCGCGCGCTGTGCGGATGCCGGTGTGCACGTGATTCATTCGCCGGAATCCAACCTCAAGCTGGCCAGCGGCCTGGCCCCGGTTCAGCAGCTGCTCGATGCCGGGGTCAACGTGGCGCTGGGCACCGACGGCGCAGCCTCGAACAACGACCTGGACATGCTCGGCGAGATGCGCACGGCCGCATTGATCGGCAAGATTGCGGGCCACGATGCCGCTGCGGTTTCCGCCGACGACGCCCTGCACATGGCCACCCTGGGTGGGGCCAAGGCCTTGGGCCTCGCCGAGGAGACCGGGTCGATCGAAGCCGGCAAGGCCGCCGACCTATGCGCAGTCGACCTATCCGCCATCGAAACCCAGCCCGTGTTCGACCCGATCGCTACCCTGGTCTACAGCGCGTCTCGCAACCAAGTCACCGACACCTGGGTCGCCGGTCGTGCGCTGATGCGTGATCGACAATTGACCCGTATCGACGCCAACGCGGTCCGTGAACGCGCTGCAGCCTGGGCCACCCATCTATCCGAATACGCCAACTGACAACTGCCATGCCAAGCAACCAACAAGCCGAACTCAATAAATTCGCCGCCATGGCCGCCAACTGGTGGGACCCGGACGGCGACATGCGCCCGCTGCACGACATCAACCCACTGCGCACCGATTACCTCGAACGTCGCGCCGGTGGCTTGAAGGGTAAGCGGGTACTCGATATCGGCTGCGGCGCCGGGCTGTTGTCGGAAGCCATGGCTGCGCGCGGAGCCCAGGTCACCGGCATCGATCTGGCCAGCGAGACGGTCAAGGCCGCCCAGCAACACGCCCAGCAGTCCGGCCTGGAGATCGACTACCAAGTCGCCTCGTCGCGGGATTTGGCCGATGATATGGCCGGTGGCTTCGATATTGTGGTGGCCTATGAAATGCTCGAGCACGTCGACGAGCCCGCACATGTGGTCGGCGATTGTGCGTTGCTGGCCGCTCCTGGCGGCGACGTGTTTTTCTCGACCATCAACCGCAGCCCGATGGCCTGGGGGCTGGCGATCGGCGGCGCCGAGTATCTGCTCGGCCTGCTGCCGCGCGGCACCCACGAATACGCAAAATTGATCAAGCCAGCCGAGCTGTCGTCGTATTGTCGTCAGGCTGGGCTGGATGTGGCGGACCTGACCGGCATGCGCTACAACCCGATCACCCGCAACGCCTCGCTCGGCCATCGCCCGGACGTCAATTATTTCCTGCATGCCTGCCGCGCCGAGGTGACCGCTTGACTACTGCCCATGGCCATAGCGTGCTGTTCGACCTGGACGGCACCCTGATGCATACCGCGCCCGATCTGGTCGGTGCACTCAACGATATGCGCGCCGACCAAGGGCTCGAGGCCTTGCCGATGGCGGTTCTAGCGCCCTACTGCTCCTATGGCGGGCGCGGCCTACTCGGACGCGGTTTCGACCTCACCCCCGAAGACGACGGCTATTCGGAAGCCTACGAACGCTTCATCGACACCTATCGTCGGCGCATGACTCGCGAAAGCCATCCCTACGACGGCATTCGCGAACTGCTGCTCGCGCTGCGTTCGGCGGGCCAGAGCTGGGGCGTGGTCACCAACAAATCCGAAGCTCTGGCGGTGCCGCTGGTCGAGCACACCGCTTTCGACCCGGCACCGGGCACGGTGATTGGCGGCGATACAGCCGGCGTATCCAAGCCCGACCCGGCGCCGATCCTGCTGGCCTGCGAACGCATGGGCGTCGATCCGGCACGCTGTATCTATGTCGGCGACTCCGATCGCGATATCGCGGCCGGCCGGGCCGCCGGCATGCCCACCATCGCCGCCGGCTACGGCTATGTGCCGAGCGGCGACGATATCCACGCCTGGCAGGCCGAAGCCGTGGTCCATACGCCGAACGAACTCTGGAACACCATCCAGCAGCTACAACGTAGCGACGCTTGATGCCTGCCAGGTACACGTCCGGAGGAACGACGATATTGTTCTGGGCGTCGCCTCACTCCGCCGCGATCGCGGCGGATGCATAGGCGCACACCTCGGCCAGCGCACAATGGGCGCAGTCGGGCTGGCGCTTATGACAACGTTGTTTGGCATGCGCCACGATCAAGGCATGCAGTTCATCATAAAACACCGGATCGGCATGGCGATCGGCGCTGGCCTCGACCGCCTCGCGTAGCCGTTCGTAACGCCGACTACCGCCCGACCAGCCATAGCGCTCGAAGATTCGAAACGCATAGGCATCAGCGATAAACCGCGGCCGATCGAAGGCATACAACGCGATCACGTCGGCGGTCTCGGGGCCGATGCCGTGCAACCCGCGCAGCTCGCGACACAATGTAGCGGTATCGAGGGCCTCGATCGCTTCGAACTCGCCGCGCGCGACAAACCAGCGACACAACGCCCGCAGCCGCTCGGCCTTGACCCGATGCGGCCCCGCACGCCGGATCAGCCCGGCCAGATCGTCATGGGCGAGCATGGCTTCGGCCGTCAATGGCCCCGCTTCACGTAGCGCGCCAATCGCGATTTCGACGTTAGTCCAAGCCGTATGCTGGGTCAGAACCGCACCAATCAGAATTTCGAAGCGCGGATTGCGTTCGTCCTGGATCGGCCACCAATGCTGTGGCCCATAGGCCTGATACAGCGCATCGAAAAACACGCGCAGCCCGTCCGCGCTGATCTCGGCGTGTTGCAAAACAACTCCTGTTGGCGGACAAGTCGCCCCTTAAAACGCAGCGGACCTGATACTGGATGCAGGCGATTGGCAGGACGAGACTGTCAGCGTTTCAGATCGACCAGCTTGGCCAACTGGCCGACTTCCTTGGCATCCAACTCGCGATAGCTGCCCGCCTTGACCCCGGTCGGCAGCGCGATCGGGCCGAAACCGGTACGCATCAACCGCGATACGGTCACGCCCTGGCTGGCCCAGAGGCGGCGGATGACGCGATTGCGCCCCTGGCGAACGGTGACCTCGAACCAGCGATTGGCCCGATGGACATCGTCGGCCTCGCGGAGCGACTCGAACCGGGCGACCCCATCTTCGAGTTCAACGCCGGTAACCAGCCGGTCGATCATAGCCTGATCGACCTGGCCGCGCACCCTCGCCGCATAGGTGCGCAGGATCTCGTAGGACGGATGCTCGAGACGGCGCTTGAGTTCGCCATCGGTGGTCAACAGCAGCAGCCCGGAGGTATTGATATCCAGCCGCCCGACCGCCAGCCAGCGCCCGGCTTCGAGTTTCGGCAGTTTGCGGAAGACCGTTGGGCGACCCTCCGGGTCGCGCCGGGTCACGACCTGGTCGACGTGCTTTTTGTAGGCCAGCACGCGGGTCGGCACCTGGCTTTTCTTCTCGAGGTTGATCGGGCGCCCGTCGAACTGCAGCCGATCGCTAGAACTGGCTTTGTCGCCAAGCTTGGCGGTGCGATCGTTGATGCGCACACGGCCGTCCGCGATCGCCCGCTCCAGTTCGCGCCGCGAACCTAACCCGGCATGCGCCAGCACTTTCTGAATCCGCTCGGCCATTCTCGATCCTGACAGTAGTTATTTTTCGACGAAGGCACGTTCGATGACGTACTCGCCCGGTTTGCCGATATGCGGCGACGGCGAGAACCCCTGGGCATCCAACAGCTGGGCGGTGTCCTCGAGCATGCTCGGGCTGCCGCAGATCATGGCCCGGTCGTGCTCGGGATCGAGCGGATCGAGGCCCAGATCGGCGGCCAGCCGGCCGTTTTCCAGCAGCGTAGTCAGTCGGCCCTGATTACGGAAATCCTCGCGGCTGACCACCGGATAATACAACAGCCGATCGGCGATCAGTTCACCCAGCAACTCGTCGTTGGGCAGATCTGTTTCGAGCATGTCGGCATAGGCCAGATCCTCGATATAGCGCACCCCGTGAACCACGATCACTTTATCGAAGCGCTCGTAGGTCTCAGGATCGCGCACGATCGACAAATACGGCGCCAGCCCGGTGCCGGTGGACAGCAGATAGAGATTGCGCCCGGGATGCAGATCCGAAATCAGCAGCGTACCGGTCGGCTTGGTCGAGACATAGATCTCGTCGTCAACCGCAAGATGCTGCAACCGCGACGTCAACGGCCCGTCCGGCACCTTGATCGAAAAGAACTCGAGATATTCCTCGTAGTTCGCGGATACGATGCTATAAGCCCGCAGTAGCGGCTTGCCACTGTCTGTGGGCAGACCGATCATCACGAACTGGCCGTTTTCGAAGCGCAGGCTATTGTCGCGCGTCGTGGTGAACGAAAACAGCGAATCGTTCCAGTGTTTGACGCTGAGCACGCGTTCGGTATTCAGAGCAGCCATTGGTCTCCCGTTCACGCCGCACCAGCGGCGGTCCATGTATTGTCTGGCGGTATCTTGGGTCCCGGTCGGACCTATTCCAAGTCCCGTGGGCGGTCTTCGATCTCGGCCGCGCGCGCATCGGCCTGACCCGACTCGGCGTCTTCGCCGCTTGGCGGTTCGGCTTCGGACGGTGCCGATTCGCTGCCCTGCAGCCGTGCAACGGCCGCATCCAGGGTGTCGAGATCCTTGATTTCCGGCAGGCTCGGCAGGTCGGACAGGCGCTGGACACCGAAATCGTCCAGAAAACGCTGAGTGGTGCCATACAGTGCCGGCCGACCCGGCATATCGCGATAGCCGACTACCTTGATCCATTCGTATTCGGTCAGCGTTTTTACAATGCCGGAAGACACCGACACACCGCGCACCGCTTCGATATCCGAACGCGCCAGCGGCTGCCGATAGCAGATGATCGCGAGTGTTTCGAGCATCGCCCGCGACAACTTGGGCGGCCGTTCTTCCCAGAGTCGAGCCACCAGCATGCTGTAGTCCGGCCCGACCTGGAAACGCCAGCCGCCGGCGACTTCGACCAGATCGGCAGCCGAATCCAAATAGCGCTCGCCGAGCGTTGCCAGGGCGCGGCGCACCTGATCCCGGTCGACCGCTTCGGTCGTCTCCAGAAGTCGCACCAGCTGATCGATCGACAGCGGCGCTTCGGCAGCCATCAACAACGCTTCGATATAGCGTACTAGGCTCTCGGCGATCTGCGCATCGGCCTCGCCGCCGGCGGGCTCGGCAGGAGCGGGCATGGCAGACTCATCGGTCATGCGAAATCCCCGGCGCGACGCAGCGAGACCGGGGCATAGGGCTCGGTCTGCTCGATCGCGATCAAAAATTCTCGCGCCAGCTCGAGAATCGCCAGAAACGATACGACCACGCCGGCGCGACCTTCATCGAGCGAAACCAAGGCCACGAATGCCATTGGCTCGCCGCTGTCGAGGCGCTCCAGAATCCGACTCATATGCTCGCGCACCGACAACGGCTCGCGCTCGATGACGTGCTCGGAATACAGCTCGGCGCGGGTCAGCACATCGTGCAGCGCACCGAGCAACTTGCGCAGATCCGGCTCGGGCGCCGGGCGCTCGATAGTCATTTCGACCGGCTCGTGTTGGACCGGCGTGATATCGCGGCCGACCCGCGGGCAGTCGCCCAGGTTCTCTGCCGCCTCTTTGAACTGTTCGTATTCGGCCAGCCGACGAATCAGCTCGGAGCGGGGATCGTCGCCCTCGTCTTCTTCGGCGGCCTCGGTCTTAGGCAACAGCATCCGCGATTTGATCTCGGCCAGCATCGCGGCCATCAGCAAATACTCACCAGCCAGCTCGATGGCCATGTCCTCCATCAACTCGATGTAGGCCATGTACTGCTGGGTGATGGTAAACACTGGAATATCCAGAATATCCAGATTCTGGCGCCGAATCAGATATAGCAGCAAATCGAGCGGGCCTTCGAAGGCCTCCAGAAACACCCGCAGCGCATCCGGCGGAATATACAGATCCTCCGGCAGCGCCTCATAGGGCTGGCCAGCGACCCGGATCGACTCGTCCGGGGTCGCGTTGGTCTCGAGCTCGCTCAACGGCCGCTACGATGCCGGCAGGAAGCCGGTCGCATCAAAGGCCGCATCCAGCGTCGGCTGAGCACGCTCACGGGCAGCCGCGGCGCCCCGCGCGAGGATCATATCCAGCCCGCTCGTGTCCTCGGCGAACTCGGCATAGCGCTGCTGCAGCGGCTCGAGAAAAGCCACCACCGCCTCGGCCAGATCGCCCTTGAGCGCGCCATAGCCCGAACCGGCATAGTCGCGCTCCAGATCGACGATCGCACGATCGGTTACGGCCGAAAAGATCGACAACAGATTCGACACACCCGGTTTTTCGGCCTCGTCGAAGCGCACCTCGCCCTCCGAATCGGTCACCGCGCGTTTGATCTTCTTAACCACCTTCTTGGGCGGATCGAGCAGCTTGATGACATTGGCCTCGACATCGTCGGACTTGCTCATCTTGGCGGTCGGATCACCCAGGCTCATGATGCGAGCGCCCACCTCCGGGATGAATGGCTCGGGAGTCGTAAACACATCCCGACCGACCCGGCTGTTGAAGCGTTCGGCCAGGTTGCGGGTAAGTTCGATATGCTGTTTCTGATCGTGACCAACCGGCACCGCATCGGCCTGGTACAGCAGGATATCGGCCGCCATCAGCACTGGGTAGTCGAACAGACCCGCGTTGATGTTATCGACGTTTTTGGCCGACTTGTCCTTGAACTGGGTCATCCGGTTCAGTTCGCCCATCGAGGTATGGCAGTTGAGCAGCCAGGCGAGCTGGGCATGCGCCGGCACATGTGACTGCACGAACAACGTGGCGTTGTCCGGATCCACGCCGGCCGCCAAATACAGGCACAAGAACTCATGGCAGCGCGCCCGTAGTGCGGCTGCATCCTGGCGCACGGTGATCGCATGCATATCGACCAGCGAGAACAGGCAATCGTGCGTGGCCTGCATGTTTACCCAGTGCTTGAGCGCACCGATGTAGTTGCCGAGCGTGAGTTCGCCGGAAGGCTGGATGCCGGATAGGACGACGGGTCGGTCGTTGGCCGATGACACGAATGACTCCCTGCTGTCGGGGCTGATCAAACGCGCGAGTATACGATACTCGGCCGCATCGATATACGGCGCGACAGCACGGGCGCGCTCGGCGGCCGCGCCCGGCTGCGGCCACCCTGGTCAGGCGTCCGGCTCGATCCCGATCGCTTCGGCGCTGCCCTTGCCGGGCCGCAGGATTTTCGGGATATCACTGGTCAGATCGACCACGGTGGTCGGCTCGACCCCGGTCGCCCCGGAATCCACGACCATATCGATGCGCCGGTCGAAAAACTCCCGGACATCGTTGGCTTCGGACAAGGGGCGATCATCGTCGGCCACTGCGGTCACCGTCATGAACGGCTCCCCCAGGGCATCGACGATCGCCCGGGCGACCGGATGGCCCGGCACCCGGATACCGATGGTCTTGCGCTTGGGGTGGGCCAGCCAGTTCGGCACCTGCTTGGAGGCTCGCAACACGAAAGTATAGGCGCCCGGCGTGGCTGACTTGAGCAGCCGAAAACTGGGGTTTTCGACCTTGGCGTACTGGGCGATCTCGGACAGATCGCGACAGACCAGGGTGAAGAAATGCTCACGATCGAGACCGCGGATCTGACGGATCCGCTCCATCGCGGCCTTGTCACCCATCGCACAGGCCAGGCCATAAGACGAATCCGTGGGGTAAGCAATCACCTGTCCGGCCCGCAGCGCTTTTGCAGCTTTTTCGATGCGCCGAGGCTGCGGGGTCTCGGCGTGCACATGGACGAGTTCGCTCATAGGGTTGAGTTTAATCGTTTTATCCGCGTGCGCCACACTGGGTGCATACGGCACACTAGGCCTTTATTCGAACGACCGGACACAGACGCCGGAAGGACAGTTGCCATGGACTATTTTGCTATCGTGAGTTTCGATGTCGCCGACAGCACCGACGGCCGCGCGAAGGCTGGTGAAGAACACCGCCAGCGGCTGCATGACCTACAGGCCGAAGGCCGCCTGCTGACCGCCGGCCCGCTGCCGAGCACCGATGCCTATGGCCAGATCGCCGAGGGCTATCAGGGCAGCATCATCATCGCTGCCTTCGAAAATCTCGATGCTGCACGCCAATGGGCCAATATGGACCCTTACAATGCCGCCGGCGTGTACATGGAAAGCTCTGTGTACCCCTATAAGCAGGTCTTTTAAGGCCTGCCTAACCGATCTGCAAACACAAGGACTGCGCCTGCTATGAGCGATCGCATCCAGCGTATTCGCGCCGCCCTCGCCGAGGGGCTCGACACCGACGACATCGCGATCCGCGACGACAGCCATCTGCACCGCGGCCACGCCGGTGCAGCCACGGGTCTCGGTCATTTCCATGTAACCATCCGGTCGCCCAAATTCTCCGGGGTCAGCCCGATCCAGCGCCACCGGCTGGTCTATGAAGCCCTGGGCGATCTGATGCAGACCGATATCCATGCGGTCCAGATCCGCGCTATGGCACCGGAGGAATAGCACCGGCTCGTGGGCGGGCTTGCTGTCGGCCGATGCATACGGTCGGCGGCGGCCGCCCGGCCGCTGATTTCGATGGCGTAGCCACTACGGTCGGCGCCAACTGCAGCGGGGGCTCGGCCGGGCTCGAAGCGGCGTTTTCAGGCCAGCGGCCAGCGCAAAATGTTAGCCGTTTAGAAACTCGTCCAATATCTCGCGATCGAGGCTCGTGATACGCAGCGTCCGGCTTTCAACTTCGGCACCGGCACCATCGGCCTTGCGCCGCAATACCACCATCGGCTGGTAGGCATCGAATTCGGCTTCGTGGAATGCCACGCGCGGATCATGCTCGACCGCGCCAGGGGCATAGATGCCGCAGCTGGCTACGGCCAGGTCGCTATCGCCGGCGATCCGATATTCACGGTTGCCGATACGTTCGCCAGCCTGCTGGAAAGCCGGACCGACCCATTCCTCGATCGCCGCCCAGGCCGCCTCGGCCATCTGTTCACGACGTTCGGCCAGGCGCTGTCTCATGCCCAGTCGGGATTGCACTTCGTCGGTTGTGACCTCAAGCCAGCTTCGCGCCACCTTGCTCATCCTGTCGTGGAACCGGCCGGCTAGATTACGGCGTCGCCGGCCGAGCGGCAAGCCCGGGCGCAACGCCGGCGGGCCTGTCTCGCCGTGGCCGGCTCAATCGGCGACTGCGGCCCTGTGCTGTTCCAGCAGCGCCAACAGACCAGCCTCGTCGAGTACCGTCACCCCGAGCTTCTCGGCCTTGTCGCGCTTGCTACCGGCGCGCTCGCCAGCCACCACATAGTCGGTCTTTTTCGACACACTGGACGTCACGCGCGCACCGAGCGCCTCCAAACGCTCGCCAGCCTCTTCGCGGGTCAGCGATTCGAGGCTTCCCGTGAGCACGACGGTCTGGCCAGACAGCGGCTGCGGCGTGGTCTCGGTATCTACGGTGGGCCAGTGCACACCGGCCGCGATCAGCTCTTCGATGACCTCGACATTGCGCGGCTCGGTAAAGAAATCGGCGATACACTGCGCGACTCGCGCCCCGACGCCGGGCACGGCCTGCAGCCCTTCGGCAGCCATCGCTCGATCACGCGCTGCCTTGTTGTCCGGGTGTTGTTCCCAGACATCGGCCAGGCGCTGGTGGTAGGCCTTGGCTTCGTGCTGCAGCGCTTCCAGCGAGCCAAAATGACGCGCCAGATCCCGGGCCATGGTCTGGCCGACCTCGCGGATACCGAGCGCGAAGATGAAGCGCTCCAGAGTCGTATCCTTGGCGGCCTCGATTGAGCCCAACAGATTGGCCACCGATTTCTCGCCATAGCCTTCGCGCTCGAGCAGCGCGTCGCGATGCGCTTTCAAGGCAAAGATATCGGCCGGCGAATGCAGCAGGCCTTCGGCGACGAAGGCCTCGATCTGCCGATCGCCCAGGCCTTCGATATCCAGCGCCGTACGCGAAGCAAAATGCTTGAGCGCTTCGCGGCGCTGGGCGGCACAGACCAGCCCGCCGGTACAGCGCGCGATGGCCTCGCCTTCGATACGCTCGACCGCCGAACCGCAGACCGGACAGGCCTCGGGCAGTTCGATGGCTTGGGTGTTCTGGCCGCGCTCGGCGACTTCCTTAACCTCGGGGATGACGTCGCCGGCGCGCCGTACGACCACCCGATCGCCGATCCGGATATCCTTGCGCGCGACCTCGTCCATATTGTGCAGCGATGCGTTGGACACCGTCACACCGCCCACGAACACCGGTTCCAATTTGGCGACCGGGGTCAACGCACCAGTGCGGCCGACCTGGAATTCCACGCTGTTGAGCGTGGTCGTGGTTTCTTCGGCCGGGAATTTGCGGGCGATCGCCCAGCGCGGCGCCCGGGCCACGAACCCTAGCTCGTCGCGACTCGGGCCATCGTCGACCTTGAACACACAGCCGTCGATCTCGATATCGAGCTCGGCCCGGCGTTCGGCCATGGCCTGGTAGTAATCGGTACAGCCCGCCAGGCCGGTGACCCGGTCGATATACGGGCTGATGATAAAACCCCAGTCGGCGAGTTGCTGGAGTTGCCCATAGAGGCTGTCAGTCAGAGAAGCGCCATCCACGCGTCCGATGCCATAGCCCATGAACACCAGCGGCCGGGTCGCGGTGATTCGAGAGTCGAGCTGGCGCAGGCTGCCGGCGGCGGCATTGCGTGGATTCACGAACGCTTTCTGGCCGTCGGCCTCCAAGCGTTCATTGAGCTCTTCGAAACGCGAGCGCGGCAGCACGACTTCGCCACGAATTTCGACGAAATCCGGCGGATTTTCGGCCGTCAGACGCAGCGGCAGATTGCGGATGGTGCGCGCATTGGCGGTGATATCCTCGCCGGTCACGCCGTCACCGCGGGTTGTCGCCCGGACCAAAACCCCGGCTTCATAGCGCAGATTCAGTGCCGTGCCATCGAACTTCGGCTCGGCACAGTAGGCTAGTTCATCTACGCCCACGCCCTCGCGCGCCCGGCGGTCGAACTCGGCCAATTCCTCGTCGTCGAAGCAGTTCGCCAGCGACAGCATAGGCGTTGCATGATCGACCGACGGAAAATCATCGACCGGCGGCGCGCCGACGCGCTGGGTCGGCGAATCGGCCGTGGCCAACGCCGGATAATCGGACTCGAGTTGTTCGAGTTCGCGAAACAGACGATCGTATTCGGCATCCGAGACCGTAGGCTCGGCTTCGATATAGTAGGCCCGGCTGTGCTCTGCGAGCACACGCGCCAGCTCGGCCGCGCGCTCACGCGCGGCCTGCGGGGTCGACTGTGCGGCCATCAGCGTCGTTGTGCGAGCTGGGCCCGCCGGTCGATATCGGCGATCTGGTCGAGCATGTACTGCGCCGTCTGGGCTTTTAGCAGCGCCCGGTTGTCATCGAGCACATTGCCGCCGAGCGCGGTGGCTAGCAGGTTCGCGGTTTCCATCATGTCGCGCATCGCCGGCCGGCCTTCCAAGGCGCCGGGCACCAGCAGGAACAGCGCCAGACCGGGTGTAGAAAGCCGTGCCTGTTCGGCCGGATCGAGGGTGCCGGGATTGAGCATATTGGCCACGCAGAACACCGACTCGGTCACGCCGTGAACCTCGGTGATGCGATGGAACATATCGTTGAGGCCGAATTTGAGATCGGCCTTAGCCAATGCATCGTGCACGGCCGGGCCGTCGAAGGTCTGGCCTTCAGGCGCCGCGACATACAGCACGAAGATCTGAGAATCCTCGGTCGGGTGCGGCGCGACCATATGCACACGTTCAGGCTCGGCCGGCGGAGGCTCGCCTACGGCAGCGGCCGGCTCGACAGGCTCGGCCGGCGCCGGCTCGGCCGCGATGGGCTCGTCCGCCTCGTTATCGAGCCCGCGCGGCGCCTCGATCTCGCTGGAGCGCACTTCGGTGTTCTGGGGATCGGCGGCCGGCCTGCGCCGTACGGCGGTCGGCTGACGCGGCGCACGGGTCCGATCCGCCTCGGAGGCTGGCGTCTCGTCGCCTTCGCGTGCCCGTGCAGCCTGTTCGGCCGCGGCCTTACGGTCGGCCGGTGTTTCCCGGCTGATCGTACGCACGCCGACCACGTAGGAGTCGTTACTGGTCGACGATGGCTCATCGCCGGGCTCCTCGGGCTCTTCCATGCCCTGCCAGGGATCGCCGCCGCCCTGGCGCCGCATATACCAATAGACCCCGGCCACGACCAGAATCACGAGAATCAGAAGAAGCCATTGCACGATAGACATAGGCAACGAAGTGGGTTGGATGGAGGCCCTGGACAGTCGCGTCAGCCGGCCAGATCAAGCGCCTGATCGATATCGACGCTGACCAGCCGGGACACCCCGGGTTCGGCCATGGTCACACCATGAAGCTGTTCGGCCAATTCCATGGTGAGCTTATTATGCGTGATGACGATGAACTGTACCTGGGCCGACATTTTGCGCACCAGCTCACAGAATCGCGAGACGTTGGCATCGTCTAGCGGTGCATCGATTTCGTCGAGCATACAGAATGGCGCCGGATTGAGCTCGAACAGCGCGAACAGCAGCGCCACTGCGGTCAAGGCCTTCTCGCCGCCGGACAACATCTGAATCGAGGCATTGCGCTTGCCCGGCGGCCGTGCCATGACCCGTACGCCGGTGGTCAGCCAGTCTTCGTCGGTCAACTCTAGCGCGGCTTCGCCACCGCCGAATAGCTGCGGAAACATCTCGGAGAAACGCTGGTTGATCTGGTCGTAGGTGGCCTTGAACCGCTGCCGGGTCTCCCGGTCGATGCGCGCGATCGCATCTTCCAGGGTCGCCAGCGCTTCGGACAGGTCGGTGCGCTGTTCGCCGAGATATTTCTCGCGCTCGGCAACCTCGTCGTATTCCTCGATGGCTGCGAGATTGATCGCGCCGAGTTTCGAGATCCGACGCTCGACCGCCTCGATCTTGTCGTTCCAGGCGTCGACCGTGGCCTCTGGCGCCAGGTTTTCGGCAATAGACGCCGGGGCCTCGCCGAGTTCTTCAAGCTGTTCGACCACCCCATGGCGCCGCACACCGGCCGTCTCCACGTCGACTTTGGCCTGCTGGAGCGTCTCGCGAGTGGTCTCGACCTGTTGCTCTGCGTTCATCGCAGCTTGGCCAGCCTGCTTGTGTTCGGACTCCCGTGCTTTGAGCGCCTCTCGCGCCGCACGCAGTTCGCGCTCGGCCGCGGCCTGGGTCTCGCGCGCAGCGTCGAGATCTGCGGCGCTGTAGTCGCTGACTGCAGAATCGTCGGTACTTTGGGCATCGAAACGTTCGAGCTGGGCCGAGACATCGTCGATAGCGCTCTGGGTATCGGCCAGCCGCGACGCCAAATTCTCGCGCCGACTGGCGATCTGGGCGAGCGTGTTGTCGAGCTCGCCGGTGCGCCGCTCGGCGGTCGCGGCCTCACTGCGGGCCCGATCACGCTGTTGGCGCGCCGTGGCCAGCCGATCCCGTGCCTGCTGGCGCGTACTGGCGAATTCCTCGGCCTCGATCTCGAGCTCGGCCACTCGGGTCGCAGCGGCTTCGGCGTGCTCTTTGGCCTGCTGGTGCTGTTCGGCCAGATCGGCCCGTTCGGCCGCAATTTCGGCATCGCGTTGCCGGGTCTGCTCGGCGCGCAAACGTTGGCCCTCGAGTTCGGCCCGTGCGGTCTCCAGCGCCCGCTGCTCGCTGGCAATCGATTCATCGAGCGCGGTCTGGCGCTGGCGCAGAGTCTCCAGTTGCTGGCGTTGATCGCCCAGGGCGCGTTCGCCGGCCTCGACCTCGCCACCAAGACGATCAATATCCTCCTGCAGGGCTGCAATACGCTGTTCGCGCTCGAATACACCCTGCTCGGCGGCCTCGCCCGCCGGCGTGATCAAGCTGGCCGGCCCGATCCGGCAGCCGTCGCGGGTCACGATCAATTGATGCGGCGCAAGCGCGTCTCGGGCCGCCAACGCAGCATCGAGGGTGTCAGCCACGAACACATGCGCTGCTGCGGCACGTAAAGCGGCCGGGCCGTCGAGGCCACTGAGCAGCGTTTCGAGCCCGGCCGGCGCCACAGGCTGCGGGAAGTCGACCCCAGCTTCGGCATCCACCAGCGCGACTGGATCGGCCGGCCAGTCGCCCATCTCGGCGCCGGCCGCCGGGGTCAAGTCGTCGACCACGAACCCGCGCAGCAGGCCCCCCAGGGCCGACTCGGCGGCAGCCCGCATGTCGCTTTGCACCCGCACCCGGCGCGCCACGCCTTCGGCCTGACCATAGCCATGCGCGGCCAGCCAGTCGTTGATCGTGGCATCGTCTTCACGCAGTACCGCGCGCTGCATTTTACGCTCGGAGGCCAGCTCGGCCTGTAGTTCGGCCAGACGCGTGCGCTGCTCGGTGGCCTGTTTTTCGGCCTCGGCAATGGCATCGCGTAGCGTCTCGGCCTGCTGTCGAGCCTGCTCGGCCTGGGCCCGGCCGTCGTTTAGATTTCGCTGGCGCTGCGCCTGATCCTGCTCGGCGCGAGCCATCGCGGCATCGTCGATCGCCGGTAAGTTGTCTCGCTCGGCTTTGCGGGCAGCGTCGCGCTCGGCGAGTTGATCGCGTTGCTGGGCGGCATAGCGGGCCTGGGTACGCTCAGCCTCGAGCTGCTGGACCGGGTTGTGCTCCCGGTTGCTGAGCGCGTCCCACTCGGCTTCGGCCTGGGCGGCCTCGGCTTCGGCTGTTTCCAGGCGCTTGCGTGCCTCGGCGAGTTCGATCTCGGCCTGTTCGCGCTCGGCGCGTCGCGCGGCCTCAGCCTCTTGTTGGCCTTGGTCGGCGTCGCGATCCTCGTTGCGTCGCTGTCCGAGTTTGTCGAGACGATCCACCAACGCCTGGCGCTCGCGCTGACGCATCTGCTCGACCTCGCGGGCATGATTCAGCGCCTGTTCGATGCGCCCGACCTGGGCTTGGGCATCGTAGAACGCGGCCTGCCGATTCTGTACTTCGGTCATGGCCGTCTGTTGCGCCTGGCCCGCCTGGTCGCGGGCCTCGTCGGCCTGACGCCGCAGGCCGATGGCCTCGCGCAGGCGCTCTTCGGCGGCCCGCAGCGCGGCTTCGGCGGTTTCGACTTCGGCACTACGGGCCTGCCAGCGCAGGGTCAGCAATTCGGCCCGCAGCTGGCGCTCCTCGGCCTTGTAGGTCTTGTATTTTTCGGCGTTGGCCGCTTGGCGCTTAAGCGTCGTCAGCCGCTGGCCGACTTCCGAAATTAGATCGTCCAGACGCTCAAGGTTGTCACGGGTATGCCGGATGCGGTTTTCGGTCTCACGCCGGCGTTCCTTGTACTTGGAGATGCCGGCGGCTTCTTCGAGCACCTGACGCATATCCTCGGGCTTGGCCTCGATCAGTCGATTGACCGCGCCCTGCTCGATCACCGCATAGTTGCTGCGCCCGCCAAGGCCAGTGCCAAGAAACAGATCGACCACATCGCGCCGACGCGCCCGGGTATTGTTGATGAAGTACTTCGAGCCTGACTCGCGGGTCAGCTCGCGGCGCACCGAGATCTCGCCGAAGGCCGCGTACTGGCCGCCGAGCTTGCCCTCGCTGTTATCAAACTTGAGCTCGACCGAGGCCCGGCCAACCGGCTTGCGGGCGTTCGAACCGTTGAAGATCACGTCTTCGAGCGCCTCGCCGCGCAACTGGCGCGCGCTCGATTCGCCGGTCACCCAGCGCACGGCGTCGATTACGTTCGACTTGCCGCAGCCGTTGGGTCCGACCACGCTGGTCAGATTCGACGCCAGAGACAAGGTCGTCGGGTCCACGAACGACTTGAAACCAGCCAGTTTGATATGGGTCAGCCGCATGCGGGGTCAGCCGACCTCCAACGGCGCGGACGCAGTCTTTTCGCGCACTTTCAGCCTCGGGCACATCTACGCATGAAAAGCCGCCTAGTGTACCCTAGCGCGCCAATGCTTTGACACGCCGGCTTTCGCCGCATTCATCCGCCATGCCCAGCTCCCCGAGTCGTTCACTCGAAACCTTCGATAACCCCACGCCCGAGCGCGATTACACGATCCGGATGCGGATCCCTGAGTTCACTTGTCTGTGCCCGATGACCGGCCAGCCGGACTTCGCGACGCTGCATCTGGAATATGTGCCGGAAGCCCAATGCGTCGAGCTGAAGGCGCTCAAGCTGTATATCTGGTCGTATCGCGACGAAGGCGCCTTCCACGAAGCCGTGACCAACAAGATCCTGTCGGATCTGGTGGCTGCGACCGCGCCACGATTCATGCGCGTGACCGCTGAATTCTGGGTCCGCGGCGGTATCGATACGACCGTGATCGCCGAGCACCGGGCCGATGGCTGGCAGCCGCCAACGCGGGTCGATCTGCCCTAGCGCTCCCAAAGCCGCCTCTGCAGGCCGAACGGTATGCCGAAAGCCCGGACCAATGTCCGGGCTTTTTCGTGGCTGCCGTGTTTTATCGCATCGGGGCGATATCGCTGCCCTGTACCCGGACACGGGTGCCGGCACTGATTCCGTCGGCCGAATCCAGCGTCACGCTGCGCGTGCCGCCGGTATCCATGGCCACGCTGACCTGATACACCGTCACCTTGCGCACATGTTTTTCAGCCGCGTTGCCGGCATAGGCACCGCCGAGCGCGCCAGCGATCTCGGCGATCGTCTTGCCAGCGCCGTGCCCGATCTGACTGCCGACGACGCCGCCGGCCACGCCACCGGCGACTGCGCCTACTCCACTGCCGTGCTGTGCATTGCGTTGTACCGGCGTGATGGCACTCACCGTGCCGCAGTCGCTGCATATCGGCTGATCGTTATTCTTGGCCTGCTTGCGTGCGGCGTTGCGTGCCTGTTCAGTCTTTTGCTCCGAAGCCTGACGGGCCTGGGTCTGTTTTTCATCGGCACTGGCCTGTTTCTTCTGTGCTTGGCTGACCTTGTCCTGCGCGGCCTGCGGGTCTTGCTGGGCCTTGGCTTCGGCGGCCTGTTGCTTGGCTTCGGCCAGCTGTTGCTGTGCCTGCTCTAGATTGTCATTGGCCTGCTTGAGCTGCTCCTGGGCGGCTTGGGCCTGACCCTCGGCCTGCTCTTGGTCGTCTTTCGAACAGGCGGCCAGCCCAAGAACGGGGATCAACAGCGCCATGGCGGCAGCGCGCACTATCGGTCGTGAACTCATAACGGGAACTCGCAGGTTGGATGTGGGCCGTACGAAGTCTTGCGATGGCTTTCGTTTCAGTACCCGATTGGGCGAATCGAGCCGATAGGCTGGGCACCTTCGGACGCCCTGCCGGCGCTGGCGGGCAACGGCAGCGCAGTACGTACAATCTCTTGACGCGGCGCAAGACAGCGCTTGGCGCGAACACAACGAAACATCAACAGACCTTAACGTTACAGGGACTACAATAGGGCTAAGAATCTAGCGACCGTTTGTCGAACGATAGATGAACCCCGTATCCGAACTCGTGCTCGGCCCGTCCTACCTGGCACGCGGCTTCGGCATGCTCGGCGCGCCTGGCCTGAGGCGCTATGTGATCATGCCGATCATTATCAATATCGTACTGATCGTGGCTCTCATGAGCCTGTTTGGCTGGCAACTCAACGACTGGCTCACGGCTTGGCTTTCCGGTCTGCCCGACTGGTTGCAGTGGCTCGAGAACGTGCTCTGGTGGCTGGCCATGATCATCGGTGCGCTGGCTTTTTGCTACTTCTTCACCCTGCTCGCGAACCTGATCGCAAGCCCATTCAACGGCATGCTGTCGGCGCGGGTCGAGACGCTGATGACCGGCCGCGAACCCAACAGCGGCATGAATCTGGCCGGCGAAATGATCGACGGGGTGACCGGCGAAATGCGCCGGCTACGCTATTACGCCTCTCGGGCCATTCTGCTGGGCCTGGTGAGCTTGGTGCTGTTATTCATCCCAGTGGCCAATCTCGCGATTGCGCCGCTCTGGTTCGTGTTTGGCGCTTTCATGCTGGCCTTCGAATATCTCGACCAGCCCATGGCCAATCGCGGCATGCACTTCGATGAGAAAATGCGCTGTCTGCATGCCCGCAGCTGGCGACACCTCGGCTTCGGCGGCATCGTGACCGTGGCGACCGCGGTGCCACTGGCCAATCTCCTGGTCATGCCGGCGGCAGTCATCGGGGCCACGCTGCTGTATCTGGAAACAGACTATCCGCCGGCGCCGGAGCCATCTCTGCCGGCCCGGCGATGACATCCTGTATTTGTCGGCTTCGTCTTCGATGTTGCGCGGAATGTGGTCGCTGGAGTGCGCCAGTGACCGAGCACATCAGCAGTTGATTGCACAACGGCACTATTTTTGCTAAAGCTACGCGCTGTTTGTCGATCCGAGAATATCATGGCGACCAGCGAAAACCCCTCAAAACTCGACGCGCCGCAGGAGTTTACGCCGTACACCCCGTCCGAGGACGAGGAGTACATGAACGAGGCGCAGCGCGAGCATTTCCGAAACATTCTCATGCAGTGGAAGCGTGAGCTGATGGAGGAAGTGGACCGCACCATGCATCACATGAAGGATGAGGCGGCGAACTTTCCGGATCCGACCGACCGGGCCAGCCAGGAATCGGAATTCAGCCTGGAGCTGCGCACCCGGGACCGCGAACGCAAGTTGATCCGCAAGATCGACCAAGGCATCGCACGAGTCGATCGCGACGAATACGGTTTCTGTGAAACCTGCGGTACCGAAATCGGCATTCGCAGGCTTGAGGCCCGTCCAACGGCCACCCTCTGTGTGGACTGCAAGAGCCTCGACGAAATCCGCGAGCGTCAACTCGGCCGCTAGCCCTAGAGCAAAACAGAGACGACTTGCCGCTGCACTCGTTTCGACCTGAGCGTCGCCCGGCGACGCCCAGGTCGTGGCGTGCCTGCTTGCGCAGGTTGGACACTCCGTTTCCAGCGACCGGGCAATACCGCAACCGAACTGCCGATGGCTTCTACACAGCGGATCATCAAGAAATATCCCAACCGTCGGCTGTACGACACAGAAGTCAGCCGCTACATCACGCTCGACCATGTGCGCCAGCTCGTGATCGCGAACGAAGATTTCACGATTGTCGACAAGCGCAGCGGGCGCGACATCACACGCAGCATTCTCCTGCAGGTGATCAGCGAACAGGAAGAAGGCGGCGACCCGATCTTCCGAACCGAAATCTTGCGCCACATCATTCGCTTCTATGGCGACTCGATGCAGGGCGCCATGAGCTCGTACCTGGAATTATCGCTGGAGCTGTTCAACGAACAGCAAGCACAGTTTCGCGAGCGCCTGCGCCGCCTGCTCGGCGCGAACAATCCATTGGCTGCACTGCGCGAATTATCGCAGCACCAACTACCGATCTGGCGCAGCGTACGCCGGGAATTTCTGGCGAATCTGGACCGCCGTGACACACGGCCGCCCGAGGACGATGCGGAGTCTGATATCAGTTCGGACACAACAGGCGCTGGACAGTCGAACACGCCCCAAACCGGGGACGCCTCGAACCAGGATTGAACCGTCAGCGGCTCGGCAAGAAAATTCCAGAATATTCTTGATTTATACGAAAGTCGTACTATACTAATTTGCAGATCGCCGAGGCGGTCGAGGAATCTCCTCCGAAAGGCCTAACGGCCTTTCTCGCACTTAGCCCCCTTCTCCAAGGGGGCTTTTTTTATGGTCACGATCCCATACCCGGTGACCGCTCTTGTGCTTGCCTACCGGATCCCACTGCCTGATGCCCGGCATTGCGTGCTGCCACGCGCATTCTGGACTAGAGCGAGTCGAGATGCGCTATACGCGCGCGCTCCACATGACGGCAAACATTCGGGCGAGATCGCGTGATCGGACAACATTAGCCAATGACAGCCCCCGATAGCCGTTGTGTCGTGACTCTGTGGCCGGTTTGTCTTGTCGGCTTGGGCCCACCTCATGCCCGATAAACCGAGGGCGCCCTGCGGTGCTTCGAGCCTGGCCCCAAGTCGCTTTTTGCAAGCCGGGCCAATGCAGCACAGGGACGACAGCAACCGCCTCAGGCCCAAAAAAAAAGCGCCTCCGGAGAGGCGCTTTTCGCGAGTCGCGTTGATAGCCGGCGTTCGACTACTCGGCGCTTTCCTCGCTTTCTTGCTCGGCCAATTCCTTCATCGAAAGCCGAATTCGGCCTTGGCGATCGACCTCGAGCACCTTGACCTTGACCATCTGGCCTTCGGAGAGTTCATCGGAGACGTTTTCGACGCGATGCGGCGCGATTTGCGAAATATGTACCAGTCCGTCGCGGCCCGGCACCAGATTCACGAACGCACCGAAGTCAACGATCCGTACCACCTTGCCCTCGTAGACCTGGCCGGCCTCGATATCGCGGGTGATGTCTTCGATCCGCTTGATCGCCATATCGGCTGCGGTCTTATCGACTGCCGCCACGTGGATCGTACCGTCGTCTTCGATATCGATGGACGCACCGGTTTCTTCGGTGATCGAGCGGATGGTCGCGCCGCCCTTGCCGATGACGTCACGAATCTTCTCGGAATCGATCTTGATGTTGAAGATGCGCGGCGCCCACTCGGAGACTTCCTTGCGCGGCGCGTCGATGGCTTCCGACATCACGCCCAGGATGTGCATACGGCCTTCCTTGGCCTGCTCCAGGGCGACTTCCATGATCTCGCGCGTGATCCCGCCGATCTTGATGTCCATCTGCAGCGCCGTGACGCCGTTCGACGACCCAGCGACCTTGAAGTCCATGTCGCCGAGGTGATCCTCGTCGCCCAGGATGTCGGTAAGCACGGCGAACTTGTCGCCGTCCTTGATCAGGCCCATGGCCACGCCGGCCACCGGCGCCTTGATCGGCACACCGGCATCCATCAACGCCAGACTGGTGCCGCAGACCGAGGCCATCGAGGACGAGCCATTCGACTCGGTCACTTCCGAGACCACACGCATGACGTAGGGGAACTCGTTTTCGAGGTCCGGCAGAACGCCCATGATGCCGCGCTTGGCCAGCTTGCCATGGCCGATCTCTCGACGCTTGGGGCTGCCCATGAAACCAGTCTCGCCAACGCAGTACGGCGGGAAGTTGTAGTGCAGCATGAACGGATCTTCATACTTGCCTTCGACCGCATCGATCATCTGCGCATCGCGGCCGGTGCCGAGCGTAGCCACGGCCAGGGCCTGGGTCTCGCCACGAGTGAACAGCGCCGAGCCGTGGGTGCGCGGCAGTACGCCGGTCCGGATACTCAAATCGCGTACGGTGCGGGTATCGCGACCGTCGATACGCGGCTGGCCTTCGAGGATGCGCGAACGCACCGTTTTCTTCTCGAGATCGCCCAGTGCAGCCTTGACGTCGGCCTCAGCGTGGCCACCTTCGCCTTCGGCAGCGGCCAGTTCCGCCACGACCTTATCCTTGATCTCGCCGAGCCGCGTCTGACGCTCCTGCTTGTCGGCGATCTGGTAGGCCGCGGTGACGTCGTCGCTGGCGACCCGCGCGACGGCATCGGCCAGCGATTCGTCTTTTTCGGGGGCCTGCCAGTCCCAAGCCGGACGGGCCGCTTCGGCAGCCAGGGCGTCGATCGCCTTAATGGCCGCCTGGAGCTGCTCATGGCCAAACAGTACGGCGCCGAGCATAATTTCCTCGGACAGCTGCTTGGCCTCGGACTCGACCATCAACACCGCATCCGAGGTGCCGGCCACGACCAGATTTAACTCGCTGTCCTTGAGCAGCGTCGCGCTCGGGTTGAGGACGTACTCGCCGTTGGCATAGCCCACGCGCGCGCCGCCGATCGGGCCTTCGAACGGCATACCGGACAACGCCAGTGCGGCGGAAGCACCGATCATGGCCGGGATATCGGCATCGATTTCCGGATCGACCGACATCACCGTCGCGATGATCTGGACTTCGTTATAGAACCCGTTCGGAAACAGCGGGCGAATCGGCCGGTCGATCAGACGACAGGTCAGTGTTTCTTTTTCCCCCGGGCGCCCTTCTCGCTTAAAAAACCCGCCGGGGATTTTACCGCCGGCATAGGTCCGTTCTTGGTAATTGACGGTCAGCGGAAAGAAATTGGCGTCGGGCTTGGCTTCTTTTTTACCCACGGCGGTAACCAGGACCGCCGTATCGCCCATGCTGACCATCACGGCGCCATCGGCTTGGCGTGCGATTTCACCGGTTTCCAGCGTGACGTTGTGTTCGCCGTACTGGAAGCTCTGCCGGCTGGTGACTTCTACTTTACTCACGTATTTTTCCTGACTTCCTGCTTTCGAAACAAAAAAGCGCCCGTCTCGGCTACCCGAGGGGCGCTTTCACGATCAATCGTGAGCCGTGCGCTTAGCGACGCAGGCCAAGATCCTGAATGATCGTTTTATAACGGTTGGCATCATGCCGTTTCACGTAGTCGAGCAGCTTGCGACGACGGTTGACCATCTTCAGCAAGCCGCGACGGGAATGGTGATCTCCCTTATGGAAATCGAAATGCTCGCCGAGCTGGCTAATACGGGTAGTCAACAGTGCAATCTGCACTTCCGGCGAACCGGTATCACCGGAGCCGCGCCCGTATTTTTCGATGACCTCGGCTTTTTCTTGCGTCGACAGAGCCATAATCACTCCTGAAATTGTGTGCTGGCGGGCCGGCGCAATCGGGGTGTGCTGCAGGCTGGCTGTTTCCAAAATATGAAGCCGAGTCGACGTTCAGCTGGGTTATTTGGAAAAGCCCGTGCGGTTAGCCCATTGCTACAAGGGCCGCCGGATAGTTTGGAGCGCGTATTCTAGCGGCGAATTCGGCCCGGTACAACCGCGATTACGGTGTTTTTATCGCCGCTTAACGCTGCGGGCGAGCGAAAAGCCGTTTCGCGCGAAGCGCCCCGGCTGGATCGTAATACCCCAGCCCCAGCACGCACCCGTCGGGGGATTCGAGCCGCAGCAATTGATCGGTTTTTTCCCAGTTGCCGAACACGCTCTGCCCGTGGCCAATCGCTGTAGCCTGTGAGGCATCCAGCCGTGCGGCCGGCCAATCACCGATGAGCATCGAAACCGGCCGCAGCCATTGATTCTCGACAGCCTGAGGATTGTCGCTCGTGGCTTGTTCGAGAGCTTCGAGCGTCACCATAGGCTCTGCGATACCCAGTTCGCCGACCCGGGTGCGCCGCAGATAGGCCACATGCGCACAGCCGCCCCAGGCACGAGCGATATCTTCGACCAACGTTCGAACATAGGTGCCGCTGCTGACCGCAACATCGAGCGTCAGCGTTGTATCCTGCGTTTCGACTCGATCGATCGAATAGACCGTGATTGGTCGTGGCTCGCGCTCGACCGTGCGCCCTTCGCGGGCGTATTCATACAGCGGTTTGCCATCAAGCTTCAACGCCGAATACATCGGCGGAATCTGTTTTTGCGGGCCTACAAACGAGCCCAGGATCGTGTCCAGGTGCTCGCCAGCCGGGATGAGCTGCTCGCTACGGCGCGACACCTCGCCTTCGACGTCGCCGGTCGTGGTTTCCCAGCCAAGGCGCGCAGTCACGCGATACGCCTTGTCCGCAGCCAATAGATAGGAAGACAGCTTGGTGGCTTCCCCCAGACAAACGGGCAACAGCCCGCTGGCCAGTGGATCCAAGCTTCCTGTATGACCGGCCTTACGTGCATTGAACGCCCGCCGAACCCGCTGCAGCGCATGATTCGACGACAAACCCAACGGCTTATCCAGCAGAACGACGCCGTCGATATCGGCGCCGCGCTTACGCCGGCCCACGATCCTCGTTCGACTCGTCGAGATCCGGATCGGCATGTTCACGATCCTGCTCGATTGCGTCGTCGATCAACCGGTCGAGACGCTGGGCGTCGCGTTCGGTCGTATCCTGGATGAACCGCAGGTCGGGCAGAGCCCGAAGACGCAGCCGCTTAGAAAGCTGCTTCTTAAGGTAGCCGCCCGCGGCTTTTAAGCCCTGGACGGCCTGTGCTGCCTTGTCGTCTCCAGCGGTCACGTCAAACGTGCCGACATACACCTTGGCATGCTTGAGATCTGGAGATACGTCGACGTCCGTGATGGTCACGAACTCAACGCGCGGATCCTTAACCTGCGTGGCGATGAGGACCCCAAGCTCGCGCTTGAGCTCCTCTGCCACCCGTTCCCGACGGGAGAACTCTCTTGCCATCGACGATCAGGCCGTTTCGGCGTCCGAGACCGTGCGCTGGACCTCGGTGCGCTCGTACACCTCGATCTGATCGCCGGGCTTGACGTCGTTGTAGTTCTTCACGCCGATGCCGCACTCGGTGCCAGCCGGCACGCGATCCACATCGTCCTTGTGGCGACGTAGGGATTCGAGTTCGCCTTCGTAGACCACGACGTTGTCGCGGAGCACGCGAATTGGCTGGCCTCGAACCACTGCGCCGTCGGCGACGACACAGCCGGCGATCGCACCCAGCTTGGACGAACGGAACACGTCCCGCACCTCAGCCAGACCGATGATCTCTTCGCGCAGCTCAGTGCCGAGTAGACCACTAACTGCATCGGTCACGTCCTGCAGCGCTTCGTAGATCACGCTGTAATAGCGCACATCCACGCCCGAGTCCGCAATCGTCTTGCGCGCTTTGTTATCGGCACGCACGTTGAAACCGATTATGATCGCCTGCGAGGCAATCGCCAGCTCCACATCCGATTCGCTGATGCCGCCAACCCCGCTCGAGATGATACGGATCTTGACCTCTTCGCTCGGAATCTTGCGCAGCGACTCGACCAGCGCTTCGACGCTGCCCTGCACGTCGCCCTTGATCAGCAGGTTGAGATCCTTGGTCTCGGCCGCCCCATGTTCGCCGATCGCGGTGAAGACTTCTTCCAGACGCGCAGCCTGCTGTTGTGCCAGCTTGGACTCGCGCTGATGCTCTTCACGCTGTTCGGCGATTTCACGGGCCTTGCGCTCGTTGGCCACGACGAAGGCATCGTCACCAGCCTCGGGCGTACCCGACAGACCCAGCACCTCGACCGGAATCGACGGGCCGGCTTCTTTAACCTGCTCGCCGCGCTCGTTGAACATCGCACGAACACGGCCGAAATGCGGGCCGGCAAGAATGCTGTCACCGCGCTTGAGCGTGCCAGCCTTGACCAGAATCGTGGCCACCGGACCACGCCCTTTCTCGAGGCTCGACTCGATCACGACGCCACGCGCCGGGACATCGATCGGCGCAGAGAACTCGCTGACCTCGGCCTGTAGCAGCACCGCGTCCAGCAGTTCGTCGATGCCTTCGCCCGTCTTGGACGATACCGGCACGACCTGGACGTCACCGCCCCAGTCTTCCGGAATAATGTCTTCGGCCGAAAGCCCGGACTTGACCTTGTCCATGTCCGCGCCGCTTACGTCCATCTTGGTCACGGCGACCACGATCGGCACACCGGCAGCGCGCGCATGCTGGATCGACTCGCGCGTTTGCGGCATCACCCCGTCGTCCGCGGCCACGATCAGAATCGCGATATCCGTGATTTCGGCGCCTCGGGCACGCATGCGGGTGAACGCTGCGTGACCGGGCGTATCGATGAAGGTCACAGCACCCTTGTCGTGGGTGACGTGATAGGCACCGATATGCTGGGTAATACCACCCGCCTCGCCTGCCTGCACTTTAGCGCGACGAATGTAGTCGAGCAGCGAGGTCTTGCCGTGGTCGACATGGCCCATGATGGTGACCACCGGCGCACGCGGCACACCTTCGACCTGTTCTTCCTCGGCCCGCACTTCCTCGGCCAGCACTTCTTCGGCCGATTCCGCCTTGACCGGCAGCGCGTTATGGCCCATCTCCTCGACGATGATCTGGGCGGTATCCTGATCGACCATCTGGTTGATGGTGGCCATGACGCCAAGCCGCATCATGCGCTTGAGCACTTCGCTGCCCTTGACCGCCATGCGCTGGGCCAGATCGGCCACAGTAATGGTCTCGGGAATCTCGACGTCGCGCACCACTGGTGCAGTCGGCCGCTCGAAGGTGTGCTCGGTGGCCACATTGACGTTTTTCTGACGCCGACCGCCACCGCGCTTTTTCTTGTCCTTGCGACGACCCTGCTTGCCTTCGGCGACATGCAGTTCCTTGCGCGATTTGTCGGCCTTGGCAGCGCCAGCAGGAGCGGCGTCGGTCTTAGCCCGACGCTCGCGCTCTTTCTCACGCGCAATGTCTTCTTCGGTTCGACCGTGGCTTTCGGCTGCACGCCGCAGGTTCTCCTGGGCCCGCGACCGCGCCGAGTCGACACGCACGCCATGCTTGGCGCGCTCGCGCTCCATGGCTTCCCGCCGGGCTTTGTCCTCGGCTTCCTTTTGCGCGGCGATATCGGCCTGACGCTTGGCCTCGGCTTCAGCACGCTGACGCTCTTCTTCTTCGCGCTGCGCCCGTTCTTCCTCGGCCTTGCGTTCTTCCTCGGCCTGTCGCTCGCGCTCGGCTGCCTCGGCTTCGGCCCGTTCAAGCTCGGCCTGCTCGGCTTGCTGCTGCTGCACTTCGGCATCGGCCTCGGTGTCCTGCGCGTCCTCGCCCTGCTGCTGGCGATTGGCGTAGTTCCGGCGCTTGCGCACCTCAACACTGACCGTGCGGCCACTTGACCCACCACGCCCGGTGTTGACCTTAAGCTCAGAGGTCGAGCGTCGACGCGAAGCAACCCCGGAACGCTTGGTTCCAAGCCTGTTCCCAGTACGGCTCGTCTCCGCCGAACGCAAGTGACGCAACAGCTTGAGTTTGTCGTCGTCGCTGATCTGATCTTCGGCCGACGAGGCGGATACACCCGCCTCGGCCAAGCGCGAGACGAGTCGCTCCACCGGAATACCAACCTCCGATGCCAGCTGTTTGACTGTCGTTTGCGCCATATTCTGCTTACTCCGTGGTGCTCGCGCGTTGAATGCGCAAGCCATCCGTTTGCCTTCTACGCCCTATTATTCTGCGCTGGCCTGCTCATCAGCAAACCAGTGCGCACGGGCGGCCATGATCAGTTCGCCGGCCGCGGCTTGATCGATGTCGATGATTTCCATCAACTCGTCAGCGCCCAGCTCGGCCAGATCGTCACGCGATGACACGCCTGCTTCGGCCAACTTGCCGGCCATTGTTTCGTCGACGCCGTCGACTTCCAGCAGATCCTGCTCGTAGCCGGCCTCGTCGCCTTCCGCGCTCGATATCGCCTTCGAAAGCAGATAGTCGCGAGCGCGGCTGCGCAGCTCTTCGACGATATCTTGATCGAACTCTTCAATTTCCAGCAGCTCGGGCTCCGGCACATAGGCGATCTCCTCAGTCGAGGTAAAGCCTTCCTGTACCAGAATGGCAGCGACTTCGTCGTCGACATCGAGCTGATCGCGGAACATTGTCTGCAACTGCTCGCCTTCCGCCTCGCTCTTGGCATCAGCATCTTCGAGGGTCATCACATTGAGTTGCCAACCGGTCAACTCCGATGCCAGGCGAATATTCTGGCCGCCTCGACCGATGGCCTTGGCCAACGAATCCTCAGCAACCGCGAGATCCATACTACCGGAATCTTCGTCGAGAACGATCGATTCCACGTCCGCCGGCGCCATCGCATTGATCACGAACTGCGCCGGATTCTCATTCCACATGATGATGTCGATGCGCTCACCGGCCAGCTCGTTCGACACGCTCTGGACTCGCGAGCCACGCATGCCGACGCAGGCGCCGACCGGATCGATACGACGATCTTTGGCCTGGACCGCTATCTTAGCGCGCAAGCCAGGATCGCGCGAGGCACCTCGCAGTTCGATCAAGCCCTGACCGACCTCGGGCACTTCGAGCTTGAACAATTCAATGAGAAATTCCGGCTTGCTGCGCGAAACGAACAACTGAGGACCGCGCTGCTCCGGACGCACATCGTACAGAAAGCCGCGCACGCGATCGCCCGGGCGCATCGGTTCGCGCGGAATCATCTGGTCGCGCGGAATAATCGCCTCGGCGTTACCGCCCAGATCGAGAATCACCGAACCGCGTTCCATGCGCTTGACCAAACCGGTGATCAGCTCACCGACACGATCCTGATAGGCGTCTACGATTTGCGCCCGTTCAGCCTCGCGCACTTTCTGAACAATGACCTGCTTGGCAGCCTGGGCGGCGATACGACCAAACTCTACCGACTCCATCTGCTCTTCGATGTAGTCGCCGACTTCGACGTCGGGATGGGTTTCGCGCGCCCGCTCCAGCGAGATCTCGCGATCGGGGGCCTCAATAAAAACCGGCTCGCCATCTTCGCCTTCGGCGCCAGGGTCGATTACGCACCAGCGACGAAAAGTCTCGTAGTCGCCAGTCTTACGATCCACATCGACCCGAACGGCGATCTCACCACCATGCTTCTTGCGTGTCGCCGACGCCAATGCCGCCTCGATGGCTTCAAAGATGATCTCGCGATCGACGCCTTTTTCGTTCGAAACCGCTTCGGCGACCAAAAGGACATTTTTATTCATAACACCACCTGAGTGTTGTTCATACGCCGCTCTGCTTCAGCGGACTGCTGCAGACCAGACCCGTCGCCTTACTGTTCGTCTTCGAATACCGGCTCCAGCCTCGCTTTCGCCATATCGCCGACTGGCAGATCATATGTGGCGTCATCGCAGGCGAACTCAACCACCTGTCCTTTGACGGCCTTGATCAAACCCTTGAACTTACGCTGCCCGGCCACGGGCGCGAACATATTCACTCGGGCACGCTGTCCTATAAAACGCTCGAAATGTTCGGCAGTGGCCAACGGTCGGTCGAGCCCCGGCGACGACACTTCGAGCTGATAAGCCGCGCTTCCATCGTCGGCCACATCCAGTGCGGCGCTGACTTCATGGCTGACTTTTTCGCAGTCCTCGATGCCGATACCTTCAGGCGAGTCGATGTACAGGCGTAACACCGCGTTGTTGCCACTACCGACCGATTCGATATGCCATAGCTCGTAACCGAGATCGGTGACCACTGGCTCGAGTATTTTGTTCAGGCGGTGAGGCATAGTATTGCTTGATTTAGCGATTATGAGTCGCCAACAAAAAAGCCCCACATCGGGGGCTTTTCGGTAACCAGTTGTGGTAGCGGGGGCAGGATTCGAACCTGCGACCTTCGGGTTATGAGCCCGACGAGCTGCCAGACTGCTCCACCCCGCACCCGATGAGCGCGAAATTATAAATAATTGCGGAATGTTTGGCAAGCGTTTATTTGAAATCGTTTGCCGCTTTCCGCCCGGTTGGAAAGCCAACCGTTCAACGCGATGCGTAGATTACCACGATCATCGATACACGCAAGCTTTTCTCGCATTTTTTTTCACGTCGTCCTCAAACCCCGCATGAATCGGGCTTTCAAGCCGTCGCATGCACCTTGCCCTAGCGATACTGCGCGCTCGTTGCGTGACTCACTCACCCAACCAAACCATGCTACCGCCTGCCCGGAGCGACGCCTGATTAAGCCACGACCGTTGATAACGCTCCCAGTATGCCTGGCACGTATTCGCGATCGGCCAGCGGTAGACCAGCATTATTAGCTCGACCGACGCTTGGAGGCCGCAACCCGATCCGCCTCCCTGTCGCGGCTATGAAAACGCCCGATCGTGGCCGCCCTAAGACCGACCCGGAAGCCCAATTCAGCACCGCGGGTCGCACCGGTCAGCATTCTAGCCCCAGACGTACGGTTTTAATGCCGCAGCTGAGCCGTCAAGCGAGGACTCAGGACGTTCGATTGCTCGGATTAAAGCCTAGTCTGGCTATCGACGGCCGTGTCGCGCCGATACGGCCTCTCGGAATGCGTCTTTCTATCGGCTGACGCGAATAAAGCATGCGCCATTGGCGGCTCTAATCACCGACGGCCGCAGCCTTCCGCAACGCTTATCGACGCTGGGCGATCGATATATTGCTCGCCGGCCCCGCTAGCTCGACCCAATCACTGTTCCAACCACCGATAACCCCAGCGCTGGACGGACTTTCGCGCAGAGGTCACGAAATATTTTCGCATGCCTCGATCTGCGGGCTTGTTCCGCCCTATAACATGCACTGCAACCCTACGGTCTATCTCAAGCACTCCGAAGCAGTGGCGAGCACTTGAACAGCCCAGCGCGTCTATGGATTGATGGATACTGGCTTAGTCGGCGCGCAGGGTTCTGGATCACACTCCGTACGACCGAGTCACAACGATCGAGCGGCTGAGACACCACTGAGAATGCACCTGTAATCGCCGGCCCAAGCGCCCATGCCGAGCCGTTGCCCTATCGCCCCGTCCTGCGGAAGGCCTAACAGAGCACGCATAAAAAAAGCCGCGCCCTTGGGGCGCGGCTTTTATCCGATCGCAATCGATCGATTGGTGCCGACGGCCGGACTCGAACCGGCACAGCTCTCGCTACTGCCCCCTCAAGACAGCGTGTCTACCAATTCCACCACGTCGGCAAAATCTTATCCGGTGGGCTAGTCCGGAATCTTCGGCCCATTGTCGCTGTTCTGCTGATCCGACTGCTTGGACGACTCAGCAGCAGCACTACCCGACGAATCATTCTGATTCGCTTGACTACCTGTCTCGTTCTGACCTGAGTCTGCCGATTGTGTATCAACAACCGAAGACTGCGAAGCCGAGCTGCCCTGGGGCAGCTGGTCGGTCACACTACCACTCCCGGCCCCAACGCCGCCACCGTTGACGAGATAGGCCAAAACCAGGCTGGTCAGCATGAACAGCGTCGCCAGACCGGCTGTCGCACGGCTCATGAAATTCGCCGACCCTTTAGCACCGAATACGGTACCCGAGGCGCCGCTACCGAAGGCGGCCCCAGCGTCGGCACCTTTGCCATGCTGCAACAGGATAAGCGCAATTAACCCGAGTGCAACCACGACCTCAAAGATGACCAGAATTGTATAAACCATGCAATCAGCCTGCTCGCCCGCGAAGGACTACCCCATCGCGCGAGCGATTCCGACGAATGAATCTGACTTGAGCGACGCGCCGCCAACAAGGGCGCCATCTACGTCCGCTCCGGCGAAAAGCGCGGACGCATTATCCGGCTTTACGCTGCCGCCGTAAAGGATCGGCAGCGAGTCCGCTATTGTAGCATCCCAATCGGCGAATTGGGTACGTACGAATTCGTGCACAGCCTGCGCCTGCTCTGGCGTGGCCGAACGGCCCGTACCGATCGCCCAGATCGGCTCGTAAGCCAGAACCATGCGCTCGAGGGTCTGGCGATCACAGCCGGACGTTAGCGCCGAGATCTGGCGCTTGAGCACCGCTTCAGTTTTATCGGCTTCACGCTGGTCCAGCGATTCCCCGATACATACGATCGGCCGCAGCCCGGCCGCAACAGCCGCCTCGGCTTTGGCAACGACCACTTCGTCGGTTTCGCCATGCATTTCGCGCCGCTCGGAATGGCCGACGATCACGTAATCGGCGCCACAGTCGGCGAGCATCGAACCGCTGATTTCACCAGTATGCGCGCCATGCTCGACGCTATGCGAGAGATTTTGGGCGCCCGGAGCGATCTCACTGCCTTCGAGCAAACGGGCCAGCCGCTCGACGTACACGAACGGCACACAGATCGCCAGATCGCAATTAAGCGATGGCGCGGCATCAACCAGCACACGCGAAAAATCTTCCACGTGTTCGGCGCTGCCATGCATTTTCCAATTGCCAGCAATAAAGCTGCGACGGCTCATGATTTCTCCTTTACCTATTCGATCAGCGATCAGACCGCAGCGCGCCGGTCGACCACATCCGCAAGATTTTGTGCGTGTCGCGCCACGGCCTCGCCGTCACGCCCTTCGACCATCACGCGCAGCAGCGGTTCGGTACCCGAGGGCCGCAATAATACGCGTCCGTCGCCACCGAGTGCAGTCTCGACTTCCGTGACCGCTTGGCGAACATCGTCGTCCTCCATCAAATCGTCCGCGGCCCCGCGCCCGACCCGCACATTGATCAGCGTCTGCGGGCATTTTTCGACGGGCGCGACCAACGTGGACAACGGCAAGCCACGATCACACATCGCCGCCAGCACCTGAAGCGCGGACACGGTGCCATCGCCGGTGGTCGCCCGGTCAAGACAAAGAATATGCCCGGACGACTCGCCGCCGACGTTGCCGCCGCGGTTCTGCAGTCGCTCGAACACATGGCGATCGCCGACCTTGGCGCGCTCGAAAGATACACCCTGCGATTCCAGCGCCAAGGCCAGACCAAGATTGCTCATCAGCGTACCGACCACCGGGCCTTTGAGCTCACCTGCGCGGCGGCGCTCTTCGGCGATGACGTAGATCAGCTGATCGCCGTCGATGATCTCGCCGCGCTCATCGACCATAATGCAACGGTCGCCGTCGCCATCCAGGGCGATACCGGCGTCGGCCGCATAGTGCCGGACCTGCTCAGCGAGCTTTTCCGGATGGGTCGAGCCGCAGCCTTCGTTGATATTCAAGCCGTCCGGTGTATTGCCGATCACGTGCACGCTCGCCCCGAGTTCGCGAAACACTTCGGGCGCGGTCTGATAGGTCGCCCCGTTCGCACAATCGACCACCAGCGTTAGGCCACGCAGCCCGCCGTTATCCAACCGTGCGGTGGATTTGCAGAACTCGATATAGCGCCCCGAGGCCGATTCGACGCGTCGGGCCCGCCCAAGTCGATGCGATGCAACGCAGACCAACGGCTCATCCAACTCCGCTTCAATTTCAGCCTCGACGGCGTCATCGAGCTTCTGGCCGTGGTGGGAAAAGAACTTCACGCCGTTGTCCGAAAACGGGTTGTGCGAGGCACTGATCACGACGCCAGCCAGCGCACGGAAAGTGCGTGCCAGATAGGCGATTCCCGGTGTCGCCAGCGGGCCGACCAACAGCACGTCGACGCCGGCCGAAGCAAAGCCAGCTTCCAGCGCCGATTCGAACATATAACCAGACAGCCGCGTGTCCTTGCCGATCAATACGCAAGGGCGTGCACCGTGCGCGTCGCGCCCACCATCGGCATCCAAACGCCGCATCAGTACGCGACCGGCCGCCCAGCCAAGACGCAGTGCAAAATCAGGTGTCATCGGCGACTGGCCGACTTCACCGCGAATACCGTCGGTTCCAAAGAATTTCTGGGCCACGTCGCCCCCTAAGCTATGTGATGTGTTGTTGTTTAACCGACAGGGTCGTCGGCCACTATTGCACGCGCCAGACGCACCATCTGCGCGGTTTCGCGGACATCGTGGCATCGTATGATACTCACCCCGCGCTGGGCCGCCCAGAAGGCAGCGCCCAAGCTACCGTTAATGCGCGACCCCATATCGTCGGATTCGAACAACTTGGCGAACATCGATTTGCGCGAAACGCCCATCAATACGGGCCGCCCTTCGATATCCAGCTCGCCGATTGCGCGCAGCAGATCGAGATTGTGTGCCAACGATTTGCCGAAACCGAAACCGGGATCCACAACCAACCGCTCGAGCGTCATGCCAGCAGCGCGGCAGGCCGCCACGCGCTCGTGCAGGTAGGCAGAGACTTCACCGATGACATCGGCATAGCGCGGCTCCGCCTGCATAGTCGCCGGCCGACCTTGCATGTGCATGACACAGGCCGCGGCATCTGCTTCGATCACAGCCGCTAGCGCCCCGTCCTCGGCCAAACCTCGAACGTCGTTGATCATATCGGCGCCAGCCGCACAGCTCGCCCGAATCACCTCGGCTTGGCTGGTATCGACTGAAATGAACACATCGCTGGTTTCGCGTAGCGCCTCGACGACCGGCACGACCCGGGCGAGCTCTTCCTCGACTGGAACCGGCGTTGCCCCGGGCCGGGTCGACTCGCCGCCGATATCGATGATCCGAGCCCCGTTATCGATCATTTCGAGTGCACGGGCGACGGCTGTGTCCCGGGTCGTATAACGGCCGCCATCGGAAAACGAATCGGGAGTCACGTTGAGCACGCCCATGACCGCGGGCTCGTCGAGCGACAGTCGGCGCCGCGCACCGGTCAAAAGATGCGAACCGCCGGTACGGCAGCTCGACTCTACAATGGACGAATGGCACATGGCTTAATAAAACTCAATTAAAAAAGCCGGCACACCGTTGATGGTGCACCGGCTTTGAACAGCCGACCGACCTCAGGACTGTCGATTATGAGCCGGGCTGGGCACGCTGTCGTTATTTCGATCGCCCGCATCCGAATCGCCGGTGTCGCTGCTGCCGACGCTGGCGCCCGAGCCGCCACCCGGCCCCGAAGCGTCTGAATCGGACCAGCTTTCCGGCGGCCCTGGTTCGTGGCCTTGCATGATCTCATCGATCTGCTTGCGATCGATGGTCTCGTATTTCATCAGGGCATCGGTCATCAGATGCAGCTTGTCCATATTGTCTTCGAGGATCTGCCGCGAACGCTCGTAGCAGCTGTCGATGATCGCGCGGATCTCCTCGTCGATGGCATGAACCGTTTCGTCGGACACACCGCCGCCTTGGGTCGCCGACTTGCCAAGGAATGGCTCGCTGTCCTCGGTGTTGTAGGCGATCGGCCCCATACGCTCGGACAGCCCCCACTTGGTGACCATATTGCGGGCGATTTCCGTAACCCGCTCGATGTCATTGGAGGCGCCGGTGGTGACCATATCCTTGCCGTAAATGATTTCTTCAGCCAGACGACCGCCATACAGCGAGCAGATTTGGCTGATCAACCGTTGCTTGGAATAGCTGTAGCGGTCTTCCTCGGGCAGGAACATAGTCACGCCGAGTGCACGTCCGCGCGGCACGATCGTGACCTTGTGGACTGGGTCATGCTGCGGCACCGACAAGCCGATAATCGCATGCCCGGCCTCGTGGTAGGCCGTCATGCGCTTGTCGTCCTCGTTCATGATCATGGATTTGCGCTCGGCGCCCATCATGATCTTGTCCTTGGCGCGCTCGAAGTCTTCCTGGGTGACTTCCTTCTTGTTGGCGCGCGCGGCGAACAGGGCCGCCTCGTTCACGAGATTGGCCAGATCGGCGCCCGAAAAACCGGGGCAACCCCGCGCGAGAATGCTCGGCTTAACGTTCTCATGCACCGGCACATTCTTCATGTGCACCTTCAGGATCTGCTCGCGACCGCGCACATCCGGCAGCGGCACCACGACCTGACGGTCGAAGCGCCCCGGGCGCAACAGCGCCGGGTCGAGCACGTCCGGACGGTTGGTCGCAGCAATGACGATCACGCCTTCACTGCCCTCGAAACCATCCATCTCGACCAGCAGCTGGTTGAGCGTCTGCTCGCGCTCGTCGTGGCCGCCGCCAAGACCGGCGCCACGCTGGCGGCCGACGGCATCGATCTCGTCGATGAAAATGATGCACGGCGCCTGCTTCTTGGCCTGCTCGAACATATCGCGAACACGCGAAGCACCCACGCCAACGAACATCTCGACAAAGTCGGAACCGGAAATCGAGAAGAACGGCACCCCGGCCTCGCCTGCGATCGCCTTGGCCAGCAGCGTCTTACCCGTACCGGGAGAGCCGACCATCAATACGCCGCGTGGAATCTTGCCGCCCACCTTTTGGAACTTGGACGGATCAGACAGGAATTCGACCAGTTCCTGAACCTCGGACTTGGCTTCCTCGACACCAGCCACGTCGGCGAAGGTGAGCTTGACCTGGTCGGCCTGCATCATCTTGGCCTTGGACTTGCCGAACGACATGGCGCCGCCGCCCTTGCCGCCGCCCTGCATCTGGCGCATGAAGTAGATCCAGACGCCGATCAACAACAGGAACGGGAACCAGGAGATCAGGATCTGCTTGAGGAACGAACCTTGGTTCGGCGGCTCGCCAGTGATCTCGACGTTGTGATCGAGCAACGTCCCGATCATCGCTTTGTTGTCAGATTCCGGGCTGTAAGTATGGAACTTCTGCCCGGAGGTCAGCTGACCCGAGATCTGATGATCTTCGATGTTCACCTGGGCGACGTTGTCGTTCTTGACCTTCGTCAGAAAGTCCGAGTACGCCATCGTATTGCCGGTGGAACCGGAGGGCGCAAAGCTGGAGAACACACTCATAAGCACGAGCGCGATCACCACCCACAGCAGTAGATTCTTGGCAAGTTCGTTCAAGATCTTCGTCCTCGATCGCCAATCCCAGCGATCGTTTGGTTATTCGGTCGCATCGACTTTCACAGTGTAAACCATCAAACGGTTCAACCACTCACACTCGTGTCCTATCGACGCCTTCCGTAGTCTTGTCTATCCATTACGCCAGCCCTGGCCCAACAGATACATCTCGCGACTCGCATCCCGCGAAGCCTCTGGCTTGCGGACAACGACTCGGGAAAACACGGATCGCATACTGGCGAGCAGCTCGTCGAACCCCTCGCCCTGGAAAACCTTCATCAGCAGCGCGCCGCCCGGCGACAGCACATCATCGCATAGCGCCAACGACAGTTCTGCAAGCTGCATGACACTGGCCTGGTCGGCTGCCTTCACTCCCGAAAGATTGGGGGCCATGTCGGAAAGTACAAGATCAACGGATGTGTCCCCGAGCTCGGCCAGCAGCGTATCCAGGCCGACCTGCTCGGCGAAATCGACCTGCAGAAACGACACACCTTCGATTGGGTCCATGGCCAGCCGGTCCAAGGCCACGACGCGAGCTTTAGGCGCATTGCGCCGAACATACTGACTCCAGCCGCCCGGCGCCGCGCCCAGATCGACGATACACCGCGACTTGGTGAGCAAGCCGTCCTTGGCATCGATCTCGGCCAACTTGTAGACGGCACGCGATCGATAATTATCGGCCTGCGCCGCCCGGACATAAGGATCGGATCGATGCGCGGCCAACCACCGCTTTGTATCGCTGCGCTTGCTCATGGCCCGTATACTGCTGATTTAACCGATCCGATAAACCACATGTCCGTCGACCTCGACAAGCCCACCCGGCTCGCCCTGAAAAAACAGGCCCATCACCTGAAACCCATCGTGCAATCCGGCGCGGCCGGATTGAGTGATGCCGTGCTCGCTGAAATCGATCGCGGCCTGACCGATCACGAGTTGATCAAGATCAAGCTCGTCGCCGACGACAAGGCCACATTCAAAGCCGAAGTACAGCAGGCCTGCGAAACCCTGGAGGCGACCTGCATCCAGCAGATCGGCCGAACAGCAACGCTATATCGGCCGAACCCGGACGAAACATGAAGGCCAGCCCGGCAATCGGCAACTCTGCCGGCCGGGCCGTGGCCAATCACTTATAACGCACGTCGACGATTTCGAGCGTACGCTTGCCGCCCGGTACGTCGACATCGACCACGTCGCCCTCGGTCTTACCGATCAGGGCGCGGGCGATCGGCGAAGCGAACGACAGCAGGCCTTTTTTAATGTCGGCCTCGTCTTCGCCGACAATCTGATAGGTCAATTCTTCACCCGAATCCTCATCGGCCAGATCCACGGTCGCCCCGAAGATCACCCGGCCATTGGCTTGGGCGCCAGCCTGGGCGACATCCACGATCTGGGCCGAGGCGAGCTTGGCCTCGATCTCATTGATCCGCCCTTCGTTGAAGCTTTGCTCCTCCTTGGCGGCGTGGTATTCGGCATTTTCTTTCAGATCGCCGTGGGCACGCGCTTCTTCGATCGCCGCGACGATGCGCGGACGCTCGGATTTTTTAAGGCGATTCAGCTCTTCGCGCAATGCCTCCGCACCGGTCTGGGTCAGCGGCGTACGATCCATGGGGACCACCTCGAGTGAGTTAATAGCGTTCAAAACAAAACGGTCGCCCGGAACGGCGACCGTTTCGCGACGACCAAAATGACAGCGGATGGGCGTTCATCCGCGATAGCAACAGGCTAGCAGCGCGCGGGAATCAAGTCGAGGTGGCTCGATCGATACCCTCGGCAGCGACTTCAGCCAGATGATCGATCTGTTCTGGCGAGATCACATAGGGTGGCATGAAGTACATGGTGTCGCCCAGCGGCCGTAGCAACGCGCCCTGGGTCACCGCATAGCGATAAACATCCAGCCCGCGCCGCTCGCGCCAGTCGAACGGGGTCCTGCTGGCCTTGTCGGCGACCATCTCAATAGCCAGAACCATGCCGGTCTGGCGGACTTCGGCGACGTGCGGATGGTCGGCGATCACGGCAGTCGATTGGGCCATGCGCTCGGACAACACACGGTTGGCGTTAATCTGATCACGAGCGACGAACTCATCCAGCGTCGCCAACGCTGCCGCGCAGGCCAACGGGTTGCCGGTATAGGAATGCGAGTGCAGAAACGCACTGAGATTTTCGTAGTCGTCGTAGAAGGCCTGGTAGACCTGGTCGGTGGTCATGGTCACCGATAGCGGCAAATAGCCGGCGGTGATGCCCTTGGACAGGCACATGAAATCGGGCGAGATACCGTTCTCGCCGGCCTGCTCGCAGGCGAACAGGGTGCCGGTCCGGCCGAAGCCAGAGGCGATCTCATCGGCGATCAGATGCACGCCATAACGGTCGCAGGCCTCGCGCAGCAGCTCTAGATAGACCGGGTGATACATGCGCATATGCCCAGCACACTGCAGCAAGGGCTCGACGATCACGGCACAGGTCTCATGGGCATGCTCGGCCAGCAGCGCCTCCATCTCGGCGAACACCTCGCGGCTGTGCTCTGCCCAGGACACCCCGGGGGCCCGGTGGAAGCAATCCGGCGAGCGCGCGGTCAACGGTTTGAGCAGGAGCGGCTCGTAGGTCTTCTTGTACAGCGAGACATCGCCGACCGCCAGCGCGCCGAGGGTTTCGCCGTGGTAGCTATTGGTCAGGTTGATGAAGCGGGTCTTTTCGCCGTGACCGATATTGCGCCAGTAATGGAAGCTCATCTTGAGCGCGACTTCGACCGCTGCCGAGCCGTTATCGGCGTAGAAAACCTTGTTCAACCCGGCCGGCGTGATATCCACCAGACGTTCGGCCAGCTCGACCGCCGGCTCGTGCGAGAAACCAGCCAACATGACGTGCTCAAGGGTATCGAGCTGGGTTTTGATGCGATCGTTAATGGCCGGGTTGGCGTGACCGAAGATATTGACCCACCAAGAACTGACGGCATCGATATAGCGGTTGCCCTCGAAATCCTCGAGCCAGACGCCTTCGCCTCGCCGCATCGGGATCGGCGGCAGGTCGTGGGTGTCCTTCATCTGGGTGCAGGGATGCCAGAGCACATTGAGATCGCGGGCGATCAGATCCTGATTATTCATGGCGGTCTTCTCGGAGCGTGGATGGCGCACCCCGCTGGCCGGGGCGCGATCGGGCGCGCATTCTAACGCCCCCGCCGGAGCCATTGGTGCGTCGATCCGTTCCGGACCCGATCGTGCCGGTCGTCAGACCAGCTCGAGCACTGTATACGGCGCCTGGTGACGATCGCGCTCATCATGCGGATGGTCGGCCTCCAGCTCGAGCTCACGGTCCGGATCATAGACCACGAACAGCCGGCCATCCGGCAACACGGCTACGCCCTCGGCCTTGTTCGCGAACTCCAGCGCCCCACCCTGGGCGGCGTGAACCAACTCTGGGTCGCGCCCAGCCCGAAAATCGGCCACCGACAGCGACCAGAGATAGGCCCCAATCAGGTCGCCGCCGGCGCCGTCGTCGACTTCGAAACTGGTCAGGAAATACAGTCGATCGTTGTGTGGATCGTATTCGAGACTCGACAGCCCGACGTCGAAGCGCACCTCCGACCATTTCGAGGGATCGAACTCGTAGATGACCGAGAACTCGCCGGTCAGCTCGAGATCATCGCCGCTGACGCGATACGGCACCCCGACCACGCGTGCGACATAGTCGAAGTTTTCGTGATCGGTACCGACCTCGCGAATACCGAACAACAGCCACGGATCGCCGCCCTCGCCATCGGGCATGCTCGCCAGCCCCTCGATCTTGAAATACGGCGCGCCGAGCGCGGCTTCCAGATTGTCGCGCAACGCCACCGAACTGCGCACGCCCTGGTGCTCGCGATCAGCGACCAACCGGGGCGATTCGGGCTCACCGCAAGGCCAGACCAGCAGGCGATTGTAGACATCCTGATGGGCGCCGTCGCTGGCGACCCGGTCGAAGCCAGTAGTGGCGACCATATGGCTGCCATCGGCGGTCAGTGCGAAATCCTCGTATTTCTCAGCGTTCTTGATCAGGTCCGCGGTATAGAACTCGAGCGAATCCTCGAGCGGGCGGCCGCCCTCGACGGCCATCGAGAACACCGGGGAGCGATGCGCCCCGGGAATAGCCTTGTCGCTGCCGAAGACCAGACGCTGGCCGTTCCAGACCACGGCCGAGATCTCGACATTGACCGGCTCGCCCGATTCATCGGTGAGCTCGGAATCGAAACAGGAGAACAGCCCTTTTTCGACGATACGTGCTTGCATGCGTGCCTCGCTTGTTGCGACTCGCCTGGTCTATTGAAGGATGTTGCCGCTGATCAGGACAGCGCCAGATCGGCTACCAGACCGATAAATATGATCCCGCCGAGAAAATTGTGCTGCATAAATACTTTGAAGCAGGATTCGCGATCCCGGGCACGGGTGATCCATTGATGGTAGATCGACATGCCGACGGCCGCGATCAGGCCCAGATAGTACAAGCCCCCCAACCCGAACATCAGGCCCACGATCGCCAACAGTATGTAGAACACGGCCTGAAAACAGCCGATGATCAGGCGGTCCTGCTTACCCCAGAGGACTGCGGTCGACTTGACGCCGATCTTGAGGTCGTCGTCCCGGTCGACCATGGCATAAAACGTATCGTAGACCAGCGCCCAGATCAGCGTGGCAACGAACAGCAGCCAGCCACCGGCCGGTACCTGCCCGCTTTCGGCTGCGAAGGCCATGGGTACGGCCCAGCCGAAGGCTGCGCCGAGAAACATCTGCGGCCAGTGGGTTGCGCGTTTGGTAAACGGATACAACACGGCCAGGAACACCCCGACGAAAGCCATAGCGATAGTCAGGCCGTTGAGCGTCAGCACCAATAGAAAAGCCGCGATACACAGCCCGGCGAACAACGACAATGCTTCGCGTTCGCTAACCTCGCCGGTCGCCAGCGGCCGGGCATGGGTGCGCTTGACGTGGCCGTCGATATGCCGATCGGCATAGTCGTTCATCACACATCCGGCCGAGCGCATCAGCACCGCCCCGACCACGAACACGAACAATACCCAGAGATTGGGCAGCCCGCCGGCAGCCAGCCACAGCGCCCAGAGCATCGGCCAGACGACCAGGAATATGCCGATCGGTTTATTCAAGCGCGTCAGGCGCAGATAGCGATCCAGGCGGCTGGACGGCTGCGTGGTGGCGGTCATAGCGGCATCCTGTGGTGCCGGGCGCCGGCCCGGCCGTAGTTGGTTTGTGGTTCTGGCTGCATCGCGCAGCTACCCTCGGACAACCCCGAAACGTTACCATGAGCCAAAATTCAGGCGGCCTCGCGCCCGTATCGCGATGTCGTCCGCTGGAGAATTCATGTCCGCTCCTTCCCAGTCCGGTGGCGCCCCAATCACCGACGAACGCCAGCTGGTGGCCTATTTCGAGAATGCCTGCAAACCGCCGAGCCGCTGGCGGCTCGGCACCGAGCACGAAAAATTCGTGTTCGACCGCGATACGCTCCGTCCGCTGCCGTTCGACGGGCAGCAGAGTATTTCTACCTTTCTCGACAAACTGCAGCGCTTTGGCTGGCAGCCAATGGTCGAGGACGACCAAGTCGTTGCACTTGAGCTAGGGGGCTGTCATATCACGCTCGAACCCGGCGGCCAGCTCGAACTGGCGGGCGCGCCGCTGGATAGCGTCCACGAGACCTGTGACGAGATCCACGTGCATCTGCGCCAGGTCAAGGAAGTCGCCGCCGAGATGAACGTCGGCCTGATCGGGCTCGGCTTTCAGCCCAAATGGCCGCGCGCGGATTGTCCGTGGATGCCCAAAGCGCGCTACGACATCATGAAGTCGTATATGCCGAAGGTCGGCGATCTCGGTATCGACATGATGCTGCGCACCTCGACCGTCCAGGTAAATCTGGACTATGGCTCCGAGGCCGACATGATCAAGAAATTTCGTGTCGGCCTAGCGCTGCAGCCAATCGCCACGGCGCTGTTCGCCAACTCGCCTTTCAAGGAGGGCAAGCCCAACGGCTTTGTCTCCTACCGTAGTCATATCTGGACCGATACCGATGCCGATCGCTGCGGCATGCTCGACTGGGTATTCGACGACGACATGGGCTTCGAGCGCTACAAAGAATTCGCGCTTGATGTACCGATGTACTTCGTTTATCGCGACGGCCGCTATATCGATGCTTCAGGCCAGTCGTTCCGCGACTTCCTCGCCGGGCGACTGCCGGCGCTGCCTGGCGAACGGCCGACCATGTCGGATTGGGACGACCATCTGACCACGATCTTTCCCGAAGTACGGCTCAAACGCTTCATGGAAATGCGCGGCGCCGATGGCGGCCCCTGGCGACGGCTCTGCGCCCTGCCTGCACTCTGGGCCGGGCTGTGCTACGACAGCACCGCCCTGGACGATGCCTGGCAACTCGTTTCGGACTTCACCCGCGCCGAGCGTAACCATCTACGTGACCAGGCCCCCATGTACGGACTGGCCACCCCGTTTCGCGGCGGCACGCTCGGCGATATCGCCCGTGAAACGGTAGCGATCGCCCAGGCCGGGCTTCGCCGCCGGGCGCGCCTGGATGGACAGGATCGGGATGAATCGATGTTTCTCGACCAGCTGGCCGAGATCGCCGAATCCGGAGTCACCCCAGCCGAACATCTGCTGAAGCGGTATTACGGACCGTGGCAGGAATCGGTCGACCCGGTATTCGAAGAATTCGCCTATTGATCGCGTAGGTCGTTTTCGGCTGCGGCGACCCGCGTCGCAGCCGAATCGCCCTTGATGCATGCGCCCCGACCCGGGCCGCCACTGCCTCGAACGCTGGCCGATGGCGGGCCTCGTCAGGCGCCTAGGCCGATAGCCGACATAGATCGCCCTCGTTCACGTCGTCGACGCGATACAGCGCAGCTCCCGAGACCGTCATAGCGACCGGCAGCCCCCGCCAGAGCGGGCGACAATGCAACAAAGCAGCCGTTCGTCAGCCGCATCCACGCCCGCATGCCGATCGGCTTCGATGGGGAGACCGTTCTCAGCGCGCTCGACCCGCCCCGTCGCGCACTGATCGCCTCGCTGATGCGATGCACCTTCGATCGAACCGGTATAGGATCAACTCCCGATACCCGCGAATGCATCGTGTTCGCCCATGGCGTCGATATCCCGACGACCCATTGGATATCCCGAGAACAGTGGTTTTTCTCGCGCCCCGCAGCGAGGCGCTCCGGGTACCCGTTTAGACGGGGCCTGCCCGCCGTAACGCACGCTGCTCACCCCGATTGCACCCACCTCCCGCATGCCCTCGTCATTCCATCGCCCTGCTGCGATCGACGCCAAGGCATCGCTGCGGTGGTAACCGGCCCTGATCTCGGTACGCTGGAAACGCGCCCGACCGACGCCCAATGCACAGCGAGTATCAGAATCGCCCTCCTCAAGGCCCTGCAAGGCCGGTGACCCGATCAATTCGGCCCAGGCCCGCCAGCCAACTCGGGATATCGACATACCCGCCCGAGCGCAAGACAGCCGAAGGACCCGCTCGCCAGCATAGAAACAACGGCATCAGTACCGTGGCTACGGCCCGGATCTTCTTGGGCGGCCCCCTAGGCCGGACACGCCTTGGCGCGCCGCCGAACCTCAGTACATCGGTCGGAGTGACCGCCCAACATATGCCGCTGGCCATCGATGCATGGGGAGGCAGCCGGCAACGATATGAGCCGCGGCCAACGACCGACAGACCGGTGTCTGAGCCGAGCAGCCCGCTGTTAGCTACGCATAGCGTGGACTGCATCGTCGCAGGCCAGGGGCTAACGCCCAGGCAAACCTGTCATCGAGACGCTGCAGCCCTGCGGGGGCCTATTGCCTAACGTTCAGTCATGGCTTTTCGTTGCGATCCAGCCATGGGTACTCGCCGCGCCCCTTGTCTGGGATCGGGCTTTTGACCGCCTCACGGCCATAGAACTTCACGCCTTTCTGGATCCGCTCGCGTCCCATCGCCTGGCGGTGTCGATTGGTATCCCGCAAGCTGTACACACAGCCACAGTATTCTTGCTGGTAGAACGATTCGCGTTTCGCGATCTCGATCATGCGCGCAGCGCCACCCTTCTTGCGCCAGTTGAGCGTCCAGTAGGTCACCTCGGGATAGCGCGACGTCGCACGCACTCCGGCTTCGTTGATCTGAGCCATGTTCTTCCAGCGCGAAATGCCGAGCGTGCTCGAGATCAGCCCATAGCCGTTTTCAGCCGCATACAGGGCGGTGCGCTCGAAACGCATGTCAAAGCAGACAGTGCAGCGACGACCCCGCTCGGGCTCGTTTTCCAGGCCGCGGATACGATCGAACCAGTTATCGGTATCGTAATCGCCATCGATATGCGGAATGCCCAGCTCTTCGCAGTAGCGCATGTCTTCGGATTTGCGCATCTCGTATTCGGCCTGGGGATGGATGTTCGGGTTGTAAAAATACACCGTGACATCGATACCGGAGGCCTTGACCGCGGCCAGCACCTCGCCTGCGCAGGGCGCACAGCAGGAATGCATCAGCAGGCGGCTGTCGGATTCGGGCGGGATCAACTCGGGGCGTTCATAGTTGTCGAGACTATAGGAGTTCATGTCGCGACCTGTTCAGCGATGCGATAATCATGCGCATTGTCCGTGCTCAGACACGTTACGTCCACGAGGGAAAAGGATTTTCGCATGCAGAAAGGCAGCCTAGTCATGGCCATCATCTGGATGGCCGTCATTTCACTCGTGCTGTTCTGGCTGCCGCTTGCTGGTCCGCTGTTAGCCGGCTTCGTCGGCGGGCGCACCGCGGGCAGCGCCGGCCGGGGCCTGCTGGCTGCCATTCTCCCGGCAGCAATACTGTCGCTGATGTTACTGGGCGCCGGCACTGCTTTGACTGGGCTGCCGGTGATCGGAGCGATTGCTTCGATCAGCCTGTTCCTGGTCATCGTCGTCCAAGGCTTTCCGCTATTGATCGGTGCGCTGATCGGCGGCCTTACGGTCTAGCCCCAGCCGTTGTCTGAGCGTGTTTTCGCTCAGGCAGCAGTATCAGTATCGGATACTGATCTTGTCGATACCGCATAAAAAAAGCCCCGGCAAGCAACCGGGGCTTTTCGTATCGCGATAAAACGCGACGCCTTAGTCTTTCGGCGGCACGTAGGCACCGTCTTCGTCGTGGATCTCACGACCGGTCACCGGCGGGTTGAAGGCACAGACCAGCTTCATTTCGGTCTTGGCCTTGAGGGTATGGCGATCGTGGTTGTCGAGCGCATACACCGTACCCGGCTTGATCTCGAACTCTTCACCGGTATCCCGGTTCAGGATCGAACCTTCGCCCTGGTAGCAGAACACCGCTTCGAAGTGGTGCTTATACCACATGTCGAATTCGAGACCGGGCGGGAAGGTGGTCTCATGGAAGGAAAAGCCCATACCGTCCTTGGCCAGCAGCCAACGCACGCTGGTCCAGCCATCCGGGCTGACCACTTCCTGATCGGTGCCCCGCAGGTCTTCGGTGCGGATGATCTTCATAACGACTCCTTTGATTGGATTTCGGCGATCGCAATTGATGGTACATCAAATACGATCGCCGAAAAGACCGGGTCCACCCGGATATTCAGGCCGCGTTATTCAACAGACCATGTTGATCGAGAACGGTCTCGATGGCTTTTTCCATAATGTCCAACCCCTTCTCGATATCCGCATCGGGACTAATCAGAGGGGGCATGATCTTGATCACGTTGTCGTCGGCACCGGCGGTTTCGCAAAGCAGATGATGCTTGAAGCATTCCGCGGCGATTTCGTCAGCCAGTTCGGCCGGCTCACAGTCGATACCGATGAAAAAGCCCCGGCCCCGCACTTCAGCCTTAAAGGCCGGATTCGCAGACAACACGCCGTTGAGGCGTTCCTTGATCCGGTCGCTCATGCGCAGCACCGCCTTTTCGAGCTTGTCGTCGCGCCAGTAATGCTCGAGCGCGGCCGATGCTGTGATGAAGGCGTGGTTGTTACCGCGGAAGGTACCGTTGTGCTCGCCCGGCGCCCAAATGTCGTACTCGGGCTTGATCATGGTGATCGCCAGCGGCAGGCCGTAACCCGACAGCGATTTGGAGACCGTGATGATGTCCGGACTGATACCCGCCGGCTCGAACGAAAAGAACGGCCCGGTGCGGCCGATACCGGCCTGAATATCGTCGACGATCAACAGCATGTCGTGCTTGCGGCACAGCGCTTCGACCTTCTTCAGCCAGTCGAAATCGGCGATATTGATACCGCCCTCGCCCTGTACTGTCTCGAGAATGATCGCCGCCGGTTTTTCCAAACCGGAAGAGCTGTTGGACAGCATCATGTCGAGATCATCGGCAGTGTCCCGGCCTTCGCCGAAGTAGCCGGAATACGGCACCGGAGTCGCGCCCGGCATGTTCACACCAGCGCCACCGCGCTTGGAGGCATTACCGGTGACCGCCAATGCGCCCAGGGTCATGCCATGGTAGGCATTGGTGAAAAACAGCACCCGATCGCGTTGTTTGACCTTGCGCGCGATCTTGAGCGCGGCCTCGACCGCGTTGGTACCGGTCGGCCCCGGGAACTGGATTTTGTATTCCATGTTCCGCGGTTTCATGATCACGTCTTCAAACGTCGCCAGGAACTTCTGCTTGGCGTCGGTCGCCATGTCCAGACCGTGGGTCACACCGTCGGACTCGATGTACTCGAGCAGCGCCTTTTTCATGACGTCGTCGTTATGGCCGTAATTCAGTGCCCCGGCTCCCGAGAAGAAGTCGAGATACTCGGCTCCGTCTTCGGTGGTCATCCAGTTGGCTTTGGCCTGGGTGAAGACCTTGGGGAACGAGCGGACATAACCGCGCACTTCCGATTCGAGACGGTTGATGATTTCCATTGGAAACTCCTAGCCCTTGCTGGGTGTTGGGTCGTGTTTATTCCGAGGCGCGCTCGACCGCCGCCCGGTCGAAGGGGCCGATGCGAAACAGGATCTCGGGTTCGTGGGGCTCATCGCTTTCGAATTCACCGAACATGTCGCTGGAGAATAACTCGCTTTCTTCGATGCCGGTATCCAGGCGACGGGCCAGGCTACGGAACAACGACTGCGATGGCTCGTTGCTAGGCCCGATGGTGGTATCGAGATAGCGCACGTTCGAACAGGCATCGCGCAGGAGGATGTCGAACAACATGCGGGTCGCCAGGCCCCGGCCGCGCCCTTCTTTGGCAACGCCCACCTGCCAGACGAAAACCGTATCGGGTTTTTCGGGGAGGATATAAGCCGTGATGAAACCGACCAGCTCGCCGCCGATCTCAGTCACCACACTGGTACTCGCGTGATGCTCGCCAATCAGCATATAGGCATAGGCCGAGTTCACATCCAGCACGCCGAGTTCGTGCACCAGATGCAGGATACCGGCGCCGTCCTGCTTGCTCGGCGGGCGAAAATGGACTTCGTTGGAAGTCGCGGAATCAGTCTTTGAGATGGCTCTATATCGGTTCGAGTTTGGCCCGATTATAACCAACCGATTTTTTTTTGCCGACCGTTGCGCTACGGACCGCCCGGCCGGTCTTCCGACCGGCCGGTCACTCCGGCTCAGGCGGTGACTTCGGCCTGGATCGCCTGCAGCGCATAAACGTCGAGTGCGCGCTCGTCGGTCAGGGCCGTGGCACAGGCCTGGCCGCCGGCGATCGTGGTGAAGTAGGACACCTTGTAGCGCAGTGCGGTCATGCGGATCGAGCGCGATTCCTCAATCGCCCGCTTGCCCTCGGTGGTGTTGACCACGAGCTGGATTTCGCCGTTCTTGATCATGTCCACGATATGCGGACGGCCTTCCTTAACCTTGTTGGCTACCGTGCACTCGATGCCGGCCGCGCTCAGCTCGTTGGCCGTACCCCGGGTCGCCAATAGGGTGAAGCCCGCGGCAATCAATTCGCGCGCCATAGCCACCGCCAGCGGCTTGTCGGCATCGCGCACCGTGATCAACGCCACGCCCGGGGCCTCCGGCAAGCCGACGCCGCTGGCCAGCTGCGACTTCGCGAATGCCTCGCCGAAGGTCTTGCCCACGCCCATGACTTCGCCGGTCGACTTCATTTCCGGGCCGAGCAGCGGGTCGACGGTCGGGAACTTGGAAAACGGGAACACCGCTTCCTTGACCGCGAAATGCGGTAGCTTGCGCTCGGCGCCAACGTGCTGCTCCGCCAGGCTCTGACCGGCCATACAGCGGGCCGCGATCTTGGCCAGCGGCATGCCCGAAGCCTTGGATACGAACGGCACCGTACGCGAGGCCCGGGGATTGACTTCCAGCAGGTAGACCTCGCCACCGCGAATCGCGAACTGTACGTTCATCAGCCCGACCACAGACAGCCCCTTAGCCAGCGCCGCGGTCTGACGCCGAACCTCATCGAGCACCTCGGCGCCCAGGCTGTACGGCGGCAAGCTGCAGGCCGAATCGCCCGAGTGCACCCCAGCCTGTTCGATATGCTCCATGATGCCGCCGATGAAGACCTCGATACCATCACAGACCGCGTCGACATCCAGTTCGATCGCATCCTCGAGGAAACGATCGAGCAGCACCGGCGAGTCCGGCGATACCTTGACCGCGGCCGACATATAGCCCTGTAGATCCTCGGGCCCGTAGACGATCTCCATGGCCCGGCCGCCGAGCACGTACGACGGCCGTACGACCATCGGAAAGCCGACTTCCTCAGCCAAGCGCATCGCCTCGGCTTCCGAACGCGCGGTACGGTTGGCCGGCTGCTTCAGACCCAGCTTGTTGACCAGATTCAGAAACCGGTCGCGATCCTCGGCCAGGTCGATAGAATCCGGGGCGGTACCGATGATCGGCGCTCCGGCTGCCTCCAGGCGCCGAGCCAGCTTGAGCGGGGTCTGGCCGCCGTACTGCACGATCACGCCCTTGGGCTTTTCAACATCGATGATCGACATGACATCTTCGAAGGTCAGCGGCTCAAAATACAGCCGGTCCGAGGTGTCGTAGTCGGTCGAGACGGTCTCCGGGTTGCAGTTGACCATGATGGTCTCGTAGCCGTCGTCACGCATGGCGAGCGCGGCATGCACACAGCAGTAGTCGAACTCGATACCCTGGCCGATCCGGTTCGGACCGCCGCCCAGCACCATGATCTTGTCGCGATCCGATGGATTGGCCTCGCACTCCTCGTCATAGGAGGAATACTGATAGGCCGTGGCGGTCGGGAATTCAGCGGCACAGGAATCGACCCGTTTGTAGACCGGCACGATGTCGTGGGTCAGCCGGGCACGACGTACCGCGAACTCATCGCAGCCGAGCAGCGTGGCCAAGCGCAGGTCGGAAAAACCCTTACGCTTGTAGTCGCGCAGCGTATCGGCATCCAGGTCGCCGATCGTGGACTGGGCGAGTTCGGTTTCCATCTCGATCAGCTCGGCGATCTGATCCAGGAACCAGACATCGATATGCGTCAACTGATGGACTTCGTCGACCGTGAAACCGGCCCGGAACGCATCGCCGACGTACCAGAGCCGGTCGTAGCGCGGCGTGGACAGTTCGCTGCGCAGCGTATCGGCCGCGGTCTCGGTGCTCACGTCGGCCAGCTTGGGCTCAAAGCCGTCGGAGCCGATCTCGAGGCTGCGCATCGCCTTATGCAGCGACTCCTGGAAACTGCGCCCGATGGCCATTGCCTCGCCCACCGACTTCATCTGAGTGGTCAGGCGATCGTCGGCGGTCGGGAATTTCTCGAAGGTGAACCGCGGCATCTTGGTCACGACATAATCGATCGACGGCTCGAACGAAGCCGGCGTGGCACCACCGGTGATTTCGTTGTTGAGCTCGTCGAGCGTATAGCCGACCGCCAGCTTGGCAGCGACCTTGGCGATCGGGAAGCCGGTCGCCTTGGAGGCCAGCGCGGACGAACGCGACACCCGCGGGTTCATTTCGATGATGATCATGTCCCCGGTCTGGGGGTCGATCGCGAACTGGACGTTGGAGCCGCCAGTATCGACACCGATCTTGCGCAGACAGGCCAGCGAGGCATCGCGCATGACCTGGTATTCGCGGTCGGTCAGGGTCTGAGCCGGTGCCACCGTGATCGAGTCGCCGGTATGTACGCCCATGGCGTCCATATTCTCGATCGCACAGATGATGATGCAGTTGTCCGCATGGTCACGGACCACTTCCATTTCGTATTCTTTCCAGCCGAGCACCGACTGCTCGAGCAACACCTCGTTGGTCGGCGACAGCTCTAGGCCTCGCGAGAGCAGATCGTCGAACTCCTCGCGATTATAGGCAATCCCACCGCCAGAGCCGCCGAGCGTGAACGACGGCCGCATGATGATCGGGAAGCCGATCCGGGCCTGGACTTCTTCGCCCTCGGCCATGGTATGGACGGTCTTGGACTCCGGGGTCTTGAGACCGATCTCGGTCATGGCCTCGCGGAAGGCGTTGCGATCCTCGGCCATATCGATGGCATCGCGCGAGGCACCGATCATCTCGACCCCGTGCTCGGCGAGCACGCCTTCGTAGAATAAATCGAGCGCGCAGTTCAGGGCTGTCTGGCCGCCCATCGTGGGCAGCAACGCATCCGGTTTTTCCTTGGCGATCACCTTGGCCACGGTCTGCCAAGTGATCGGCTCTACATACACCGCGTCCGCTGTTTCCGGATCGGTCATGATGGTGGCCGGATTGGAATTGACCAGGATGACGCGGAAGCCTTCATCCTTGAGGGCCTTACAGGCCTGCATACCGGAATAGTCGAATTCGCAGGCCTGGCCGATCACGATCGGGCCTGCGCCGATCACCAGAATGCTTTTAAGGTCGGTGCGCTTGGGCATGGCGGTTGCTCGCTGGCTGCCGGCGTTCCGAGCCTGCCGGAACGCCTTCGAAACTATGTTATCTACCGTTCCACCGAAGCGGCGGGGAATCAGGCGTCGACGGCGCGGTGCTCTTCCATGAGCCGGATGAAGCGCTCGAACAGCGGTCCGACGTCATGTGGGCCGGGGCTGGCTTCCGGGTGCCCCTGGAACGAGAACACCGGCGCATCGGTCATCTCGATGCCCTGCAGACTTTGGTCGAACAGGGAGCGATGGGTGACGCGCACGTTGTCTGGCAGGCTTGCCTCATCGATGGCGAAGCCATGATTCTGGCTGGTGATCATCACTTCGCCAGAGGCCACATCGAGTACCGGATGGTTAGCGCCGTGGTGTCCGAACTTCATCTTCAAGCTTTGACCACCCGCGGCCAGGCCGAGGATCTGGTGGCCGAGACAGATGCCGAAGGTCGGAAACTTGCGTTCGATCAGTTCGCGACATATCGCGATGGCGTAGTCGCAGGGCTCGGGATCGCCCGGGCCGTTGGACAGCAACACCCCGTCGACGCCCAGATCGAGCACTGCATCGACCGGTGTTTTCGGCGGCACGACCGTGACTTTCGCGCCACAGTCGACCAAGCGGCGCAGAATGTTGTACTTGACGCCGTAATCGTAGACCGCGACCGAAAAACGCGGTTCGGCCGGGGCATGTAGATCGTTGGGCCCGATCCAAGTGCCTTCGGTCCAGACATACGTTTCAGTGGTGCCAGCATCGGCAGCCAGATCCGCGCCCTTCAGACCCGGAAAACCGCGAGCGGCCGCGATCGCCTCGTCTTCATCGATAGTGTCGCCGGCGACGATGGCACCGTTCTGGGCCCCTTTTTCACGCAGCACGCGGGTCAGGCGGCGGGTATCGATATCGCCGATACCGACGATGCCATTGGCTTCGAGATAGCCGATCAGGCTGTTGTTGCTACGCCAGTTACTTGGCGAACGCGGCACTTCCCGAATGATCAAACCGGCAGCCTGAACATGCGCCGATTCGATATCTTCGCCGTTGGTGCCGGTATTGCCGATATGCGGATAGGTCAGGGTGACCATCTGCTGTCGGTAAGAGGGGTCGGTCAGGATCTCCTGATATCCCGTCATGGCGGTATTGAATACCACCTCACCGACTGTTTGACCGCTCGCACCGATGGCGCGACCGCGAAAAATACTTCCGTCTTCGAGCGCAAGTACGGCTTTCGGGCGCAATGGCAACTCCAACGCTGGGATGAGACAGGCGGCCGGGGGCGTGTTGGTGTCGTGCGAAAACGCGTGGCGCTAAGCAGTAGGACAAGCCAGTTTTGACTGCTTGTCCGACACGATTTTCAAGGATCGACGCGTTCTTCGTTCGACACGCCAACCCGCCCTGGGCGGCGAGAGTATATCGATTCGCCGGCCAGGCCGCCAGCTGCAATCTGAATGCGTACTAGCCGAGCCCCAGTACATCGTTCATGTCGTAACGGCCCGGCCCTTGTTCGGCGGCCCAGACCGCCGCTCGGATCGCGCCACCGGCAAAGGTCTGACGTGAACTGGCTTTATGCGTAATCTCAATACGCTCACCCGCGCCTGCAAACATCACCGTATGCTCACCGACGATATCGCCACCGCGTACCGTCGAAAAACCGATGCTGCGGCGTTCGCGCGCCCCGGTATGGCCCTGGCGCGCATAGACGGCGCACTCGTCGAGATCACGCCCGGTTGCCTCGGCAGCCACTTCGCCGAGTTTGAGCGCGGTTCCAGAGGGGGCATCGACCTTGTGTCGATGATGGGCCTCGATGATTTCGATATCGACCTCGTCACCGAGCGCACTCGCCGCTCGCCGAACCAGATCGAGCGACAGGTTAACGCCGGCGCTGTAGTTCGGCGCCTGCACGATCGCGATATCGGCCACAGCGGCATCGATCGCGGCCTGCTGTTCGCGGGCATAGCCGGTAGTGCCGATGACCATCGCGGCCTTTTGGGCGCGGCAGACTTCAAGTGCGGCGATCGACGGCTCGGGCAGCGAAAAATCGACCAGCACGTCGAAGGCGGTATCCGCCATCGTATTCGAACCGCTCAATTCAATGCCGATTTCGGCGATGCCGGCCAGACGGCCGGCATCGATGCCCAGCTGATCGCTGTCCGGCGAGGCGAACGCCGCCACTAGGGTCAGATCGTCGCGCTGACCGCAGGCGATGATGAGCTCTCGGCCCATGCGCCCGGATGCGCCGTTGATCGCAATGCGCCTACTCATACCGCCTCCGCAAACGTCGAACGATCAGCTCAGGTGTTCACCGAAAAAGCGCTTGGCTTTGTCCAGCCAGCTGGTGGTTGCCGGACTGTGGCTACGGCCGCTTTCCTCTAGCGAGTCCTGGAACTCTTCAAGCAGCTTCTTCTGCTTGTTGTTGAGGTTGACCGGAGTTTCGACACTCACCTTGACCAGTAGGTCACCTGGGGCCGAGGTGCGTACCGACTGTACCCCCTTGCCGCGCAGACGGAAGGTCTTGCCGGACTGGGTCTCGGCCGGAATGCGCAGGCTAACCTTGCCCTTGAGCGTAGGCACATCGATTTCACCACCGAGCGCTGCGGTGATCATATCGACCGGCACATTGGCGCGCAGATTATTGCCATCACGCACGAAAAACTCATGCGGCTTGACATTGATCTGGACATACAGATCCCCGGCCGGGCCACCCATCTCGCCGGCTTCGCCTTCGCCGGACAAACGGATGCGATCGCCGTTGTCCACCCCTGGCGGTACTTTCACCGACAATGTCTTGGACGACTGCACGCGGCCGTCGCCATGACATTTCTTGCAGGGGTTACGGACCTTTTTGCCCGAGCCCTGGCAGTCCGGGCAGGTCTGCTGGATCGACAGGAAACCCTGCTGGATACGCACTTGGCCCTGGCCTTTACAGGTATCGCAGGTATCGACCGGCGAACCAGGCTCGGCGCCATCGCCGCCACAGGATTCACACTGCTCGAGCGTGGGAATACGAATCTCGATCGTATCGCCTTCGATGGCGGTTTCCAGATCCAGATCCAGATCGTAACGCAGATCGGCGCCACGGGCCGCGCGGCTGCGACCGCCGCCCATGCCGCCACCGAAGATGTCGGAGAAAATGTCGCCGAAGATATCGCCGAACCCACCGGCACCAGCGCCGGCACCGCCGAACCCGCCGCCGCCGGCTGCGCCGCCGAGGCCGGCATGGCCGAACTGGTCGTAGGTCGCCTTCTTCTGCTCGTCCGACAGCACTTCATAGGCCTCGGAAGCTTCCTTGAACCGCGCCTCGGCCTCTTCGTCACCTGGATTGCGGTCCGGGTGGTTTTTCATGGCCAAGCGGCGGTAGGCCTTTTTGATCTCGTCCTGGGAAGCGTTCTTGGAAACACCCAGGACCTCGTAGTAATCGCGTTTTGCCATGGTCCGTTATTCCAAGATCCCTGATTGAACCGCGCGTTCGACTGGCATGCCGGCTCGCGGATTAATCAGCCATCTCTTGCCTTGAGTTGAATCAAAAATGCCGGGGCAACGACTAGCGCTACCCCGGCGCGTGGCGAGATCAGCCGACTCTTACGAGTTGGTGCCCGACTTCTTGTCGTTGTCGTTCACTTCCTCGAAATCGGCATCGACAACGTCGTCGTCCGAGTTCGCCGACTGGCTCTGGCCGGAACCGGCTTCGGCGCTCTGGGCTTCGCCCTGCTCGCCGCCCTGGTTGTAGGCTTTTTCCATGATCGGCGCCGAGGCTTCCGACAGCTTCTGCGTCTTGGCCTCGATGTCGTCCTTGTCGTCGCCTTCAAGCGCGGTGCGCAATTCGGCGATCGCGTCGTCGACCGGCTTTTTCTCTTCTTCAGAGATCTGGTCGGACAGATCACGCATCGACTTCTCGATGCTGTGGATCAGGCCGTCTGCCTGGTTGCGCGCCGTGATCAACTCGTTGAACTTGGCGTCTTCTTCGGCATGGGCCTCGGCGTCCTTGACCATCTGATCGACTTCGTCATCGGACAGACCGGAGGAGGCACGGATCTCGATCGACTGTTCCTTACCGGTGGCCTTGTCCTTGGCCGAGACGTTCAGGATGCCGTTGGCGTCGAGATCGAAGGTGACCTCGATTTGCGGCGTACCGCGCGGTGCCGGCGGAATGTCCGACAGATCGAAGCGACCCAGCGACTTATTGGCGGACGCCTGCTCGCGCTCGCCCTGGAGCACATGCACGGTCACGGCCGGCTGGTTGTCCTCGGCAGTCGAGAAGGTCTCGGACTTGCGGGTCGGGATCGTCGTGTTCTTCTCGATCAGCTTGGTCATCTTGCCGCCCAGCGTCTCGATACCGAGCGATAGCGGCGTGACGTCCAGCAGCAGCACGTCCTTGGTATCGCCCGACAGGACCGAGCCCTGAATGGCGGCACCAACGGCCACGGCCTCGTCCGGGTTGACGTCCCTGCGGGCATCCTTGCCGAAGAAGCTCTTCACGGCGTCCTGCACAGCCGGCATACGGGTCTGGCCGCCGACCAGGATCACGTCGTCGATGTCCGAGGCCTTCATGCCGGAATCCTTGAGCGCGGTCCGGCACGGATCGATCGTACGGGCGACCAGGTCTTCCACCAGCGACTCGAGCTTGGCCCGGGTGATCTTCATGTTGAGATGCTTCGGCCCCGACTGGTCAGCCGTGACATACGGCAGATTGACTTCGGTCTGCTGGGTCGAAGACAGCTCGATCTTGGCTTTTTCAGCAGCTTCCTTGAGACGCTGCAGGGCCAGCTTGTCCTTACGCAGGTCAACGCCCTGCTCTTTTTCGAACTCGTCGGCGATGTAATCGATGATTTTGTTGTCGAAGTCTTCACCGCCCAGGAAGGTATCGCCGTTGGTGGCGTGAACTTCAAACTGGTGCTCGCCGTCGACTTCGGCAACCTCGATGATCGAGATATCGAAGGTACCGCCGCCCAGGTCATAGACCGCGATCTTTTTGTCGCCGCCCTTCTTGTCTAGGCCATAAGCCAGCGCGGCCGCGGTCGGCTCGTTAATAATGCGCTTGACTTCGAGGCCCGCGATACGACCGGCGTCTTTGGTCGCCTGGCGCTGGCTGTCGTTGAAGTAGGCCGGCACGGTGATCACCGCTTCGGTGACCTTTTCGCCGAGATAGTCTTCGGCGGTGGCCTTCATCTTCTGCAGCACTTTGGCCGAGATTTCCGGCGGCGCCATCTTGTTGTCGCCAACCTGCACCCAGGCATCGCCGTTGTCGGACTTGACGATCTGATACGGCACGGACTCGATGTCTTTCTGCGTCGTCGGATCATCAAAGGTGCGCCCGATCAAACGCTTGATGGCATACAGCGTGTTGGTCGGATTGGTCACCGCCTGGCGTTTGGCCGGGCGTCCTACCAAGGTCTCGTTGTCATCGGTAAACGCGACGACACTCGGCGTCGTGCGCTCGCCCTCGGCGTTCTCGATAACTTTCGGATTGTCACCTTCGAGTACCGCCACACACGAGTTGGTGGTACCCAGGTCGATACCGATGATCTTACCCATGTCTCAGTCCCTCCTGATTCTTTACTTCGCGCTGCTTAGGGCAGCGACTTAAAACGTTGCTTGTCAGTCGATTTGGGGCGGCGCCGGTCGCTTTTCAAGCGCCGCGTCTTAAGTAGCTAGCCTTAGCCGGCCGGCTTGGCGACGGTCACCATGGCCGCACGCAGCACGCGGCCGTTGAGCGTATAGCCTTTCTGCATCACCGAAGCGACCGTATTGGGCGCCATCTCGTCGGTGGGCTGGGTGGCCACGGCTTCGTGGTATTCCGGATTGAAGGTCTCGCCCTCGGGATTGATGGTTTCAATACCGACTTTTTCCATGCTCGAGGCCAGCATGCGATAGGTCATATCCATGCCTTCCTTGAGCTTGTCGAAATCGCCATGGTTGTCCTCGGCGGCCTGCAGCCCGAGCTCGAGGCTGTCGCGCACGCCCAGCAATTCGCTGGCGAATTTTTCGATCGCAAACTTGCGCGCCGAATCGACATCGCGCTGGGAACGCTTGCGGATGTTTTCCATTTCCGCCTGGGCGCGCACCGCCTGCTCGCGATACTGCTCGGCCTCGGCCTGAGCCTGTTCGAGCTGGGCGGTCAGTTCTGCAGTTTCGGAGACCCCGTCAGCGCTGGGCTCGCCGGCGTCGACAGAATCCTCACTGCCACCCTGGACCGGCTCGATATCGGGCCGCGTTGCGTTGTCGGCGGCGTCATCGTCGCCATGCGGCGTTGGGCGCTCGTCGTGCTGACTCATTGCAAATCCCCACTATTAAATGCAGGTGTAATGTGGCGACCGCGCCGACAGATCGGCTACGGCTTCAACAGAACGCTAGAATTGGGCTGGCGATCGTCATTTCAAGACTTCCGTTCGCCAACAATTTGCATTCCCCGCCCCGAACCGGCGTCGTTATGCGTTGAAATTGTCGGCCAAGGCGTGAATGCTTGATCGCATCATTCGCTCAGGAACGGTGTCGATGGCCCACGCCTTCGCCACAATCGGCATCTTTGCCAAGAAAAATAACGCCGGCGTTACCCGGACCGTGGAAACACTGATCGCCGATCTCATCGATCGCGGCAAACAGGTCGTCATCGACGATTCTCATATCGCCGGCCACTACGGTGTGGCGACTTGCGGGCGCGAGCAGTTGGGCGTCAGCTGCGATCTGGTGGTTGTGGTCGGCGGCGACGGCACGCTGCTGGACGCCGGCCGCGCAGTCGCGGCCCATGGCACACCGTTGCTGGGCATCAATCTCGGGCGGCTCGGATTCATGGTCGACGTATTGCCCGATGAAATGCGCACCACGCTCGACGAGGTGTTCGCCGGCAATCACATCGCCGAATCGCGATTGATGCTGACCACGCGCCTAAAGGCCGCCGACAGCGCCGAGGCCGAAGCCAGCGTACCGGCAATCAACGAATGCGTGATCCGCAATCAGGCCTTCGCCCGGGTGCTGGACTTCGATACCTATATGAACGGCGTGTTCATCAGCCACCATCGCGCCGACGGCATGGTTGTGGCCACGCCCACCGGTTCCACGGCTTATGCCTTGTCCGGCGGCGGCCCGGTGCTGCACCCCGGGCTGAATGCGCTGGCCCTGGTGCCGATCTGCCCGCACACTCTGTCCGACCGACCGCTGATCGTGGATGCCGATCACGAGATCGAAATCCATATTTCGAGCACGATCGAAGGCAGCGCCATGTATACCAGCGACGGCCAGGTCAGCCGTGATTTGGCGGCTGGCGACAGTGTGATCATCGCGCGGGCGCCCTATAACCTGAACTTGATCCATCCCCCGGGCTACGATTACTTCAATATTCTTCGCAACAAGCTGCATTGGGGCCGCGGTCAGGAAGCGCCGAAAATCTGATACAGTAGAACTGTATTTGCATACAGTTCGCTGCGCCGGCCATGGCGCCGGACGGAAGGCGCGCCATGCTGGCAGAGATGACTATTCGCAATTTCGCCATCATCGACCGACTCGCGGTCGAGTTCGGCGCCGGCATGACGGTGCTTTCCGGGGAAACCGGCGCTGGCAAATCGATCCTGGTCGATGCCTTGAGCCTCATCCTCGGCGATCGTGCCGATGGTGCAGCGGTACGCGAAGGCGCCGACCGGGCCGATATCACGGCTCGCTTTTCCCTGGCCGATGCGCCAGCTGCCATCGCCTGGCTGGCCGAGCACGAACTCGACAGCGACGACGATGAATGCGTCATCCGACGGGTAGTCGCACGCGAAGGCCGCAGCCGCGGCTGGATCAACGGCACACCAATGCCGGTGCGCGAACTGCGCGGGCTGGGCGAATGCCTGGTAGATATCCACGGCCAGCATGCCCATCAGTCGCTGCTCAAGCGCGACGCCCAGCGCGACCTGCTCGACGAATACGGCGGGCATACGACCGAATTGACGGCCGTCGCCGACGCTGCCGAGCGACTGCGGGCCACGCGCCAGGCGATCGAACGCATCGAACAGCGCGATGGTCGTGGCGAATCCCGGATCGAGTTGCTGCGCTATCAGGCGGGCGAACTCGAAGCACTGGACCTGGGCGACAATGAACTGGAGGCGCTCGAAGCCGAACACAAACGCCTGGCCAGCGCCGAGCGTCTGATCGGCGACGGCCAGCGCGCACTCGGTCTGCTCTACGAAGCCGAAGACGGCGCCGCGACCGACCGCCTGGGCGCGGCCGAACGCCTGATCGGCGAATTATCCAGCATCGACGCCGGTTTCGAGCCGATTGCAGAACTGGTCAGCAACGCCCTGATCCATGCCCAGGAAGCTGCCGACGGACTGCGTCGGCATATCGATTCGCTGGATATCGACCCGCAGCGCTTCAACGAAGTAGAAAACCGCCTCGGCACGATCCGAGATACGGCTCGCAAGCACCACGTCGCCCCTTCGGAACTTCCGGAACTCACGCAACGCCTGACCGCAGAACTTGCCGAGCTCGAAGGCGCCGATGAAAAGCTGGCGCAACTTAAAACCGACGAGACCTCACAGGCCGAAGCGTACGATCAAGCAACCTCCGCGCTCAGCCAGGCGCGCCAGCGTGCCGCCAAGCCACTCGGCGCAGCGATCACCGACATCATTCGCTCACTAGGTATGCCAGAAGGCGAATTCAGCGTGCGCGTACGCGCCAATGCCAGCGAACGCGTATCGACCCACGGCAATGATCATATCGAGTTTCTGATCGCGGCCAACCCGGGCCAGAGCGCCAGACCTCTGGATCGCGTGGCCTCGGGAGGCGAGCTATCGCGCATCAGCCTGGCTATCGAAGTGATCGCGGCCGCCCGCACCCGGGTACCGACCCTGGTATTCGACGAAGTCGATACCGGCATCGGCGGCGGCGTGGCTGAAATCGTCGGTCGCCAGCTGCGCGCGCTCGGCGCCAGCGGCCAATCGCTGTGCGTGACCCATCTACCCCAGGTAGCAGCCCAGGCACAGCACCATCTGCATGTGGCCAAACAGGTCAGAAGCGGCCAGACCATGACCCGAATCGACCCACTGGATCGCGACGATCGGGTCGAAGAACTAGCGCGCATGCTTGGTGGCGTGGAGCTGACCGAGCAGACCCGCGCCCACGCTGCTGACATGATCGCGCGCGCTGGCTAAGCCGCCGATCGGCCGGGCACCGATAGCCTTACTGCCTCGTAGACACGCACAATCAACAGCGCGGCAAGCACATTCGTTTGGCAGCCGAAAAAAGCCTCCCGTATGATGCGGTTCGCGACAAGGGGCTTTTGATTTATGAAACTAATCGCTGCGCTCGTGATGCTGCTGGCTTTGTCGGCTTGCAGCCTCCCGGTGTTCTTTCGCGTTCCGATCGTCCAGGGCAATATCGTTACCGCCGATCAGGTCGCCAAACTCGAACAGGGCATGACCAAAAAACAGGTCGCCTACGTGCTGGGCACGCCCCTGATCAAGTCACCATTTGAGGCCAACCGCTGGGATTACGTTTTCTACTATCGGAATCCGAACGCCCATGTACGGCAGTCCAAGCTCGATCTGTACTTCGTCGACGACAAGCTGTCCGATATTGAAGGCAACGAGGAATACAGCGCTGAAACCATGAAGCTCGGCGACCGGCCCGACTCAACAGATTCAGGGCAACTCCCGGCCGGCACCAGCGCCGCCGGTGCGTCTCTGGGCGTTGGCAGTGAACAGAGCCAGCCGACCCGGCCGGCAACTAATGCCGCCTCTGATCAAGCCACGCCGCGCGACAACACGGCAGGCACCGCCCAGCCGGTCACGCCCGGCAACCAACCGGGCAATAATGGCCCGATGTCGCCCGAGCGCCCTGTTCTGCCACCCGATCGGCCGAATTGACAGCGTGCTCGCCAGCTCGCGCCGATAGCCGCTTGATTGCTGCTACGGCGCGGGCCTGACTAACGCGCTCGACCTGAGCCTGGCCTGGCCGCGCTCGATACGTTCCGAGTACAGGCGCCTGCCGGCGCGTGTTTAGCAATCCCCAGGGCTCGTACGCCCGCCCGCTGTCGACCGACGTGGTCTTTCGCTCGCGGTCCTAGCCTGTTCGGGCCGCTCTGCGCCGGCGCCGCTCTCGTGGATCGGCAGTCAGTGGACGATACAGTTCCAGGCGCTGCCCATCGCCGATCAGGGTCTCAGCCGCTATTTTACGGCCGAATACGCCGAACGCAGTCGGCGCCGAGCCGGTTTGCTCCCGGCATATCGTATCCAGCCCCGAGGCAGTCGCGGCCTGTTCGGCCGTGGCATCGGCAGCAACTCGCACCGATTCACGCCAACAGCGCCCGGGCATCGCAAATACGACTTCGATCTGCTTGGTAGTGACATTTTCGACCACGATTACGGTCTCCAGATCGCTTCGATGAGCGTCAGCGCCCCTAGAGAATACGCCACGACCACGATTAGAGCGATCCGTGCGGGGTAGCGCAGCAACCAGAGCCATACCGCAAAACCGCCGGCACCGACGGTTGCCGTTTCGTCACCCTGCCAGGCCGCCAACAGCTGACGCCGGGCCAACACCCGGCCGACCAGCACGCACAGCATCAACCCCGTGGCCGGGATCAAGAGGTGGGCGCTGACCAGGCTGAACCAGTCGAATATATTGCGCTGCGCGGGGTGCCAGAAAGCCAGGACCCCGAACGAGTTCTGTGCGAGCAGCCCGAGCAAGCCGATGACCACACCGGTATAGACTGCGGCTCGCATACGCGGAATACGGAACCGGTGCGACACGCCTTGAACCAACGCTTCGAACAAACCGATGCCGGTAGTCATCCCCACCACCGCGAACAAGGCAAACAATAACGCCATCGCCCACGATGGCTCGACCAGGCTCGGCAGGACCTCGAAAATCCGCTGCACGCCGCCGCCAAGCTGAGCGGCGCCGCCGGGCAGCAAACGCGCGATGACGAAGCCGAACAGCAATGCAACCATCTGACTGATCGCGATCACGATCACCGAAAGCCGGATCGCCGGGGCCCGCGCCGGCAAATGCGATGCCAGCGATATGATCACGCCCGTTCCCAGACTCAGCGAAAAAAAGGCTTGATACAGTGCCTCGAGTAGGCCGCGAACGCCCAGCGCCGCGAAGTCGAATCGTAGCGATTCTTGCAGCGCGGCGGCTTCGGGCGGATACCGCCACGCCAGGATCCCGAGCAAGAACAACAGACCGAGAATGCAGACCACCAGTGTCCGCATGACTGGCTCGGTCCCCTTGCGCAGGCCACGTGCCGTAGTCGCTACCAGTACCAGCACGAACAACAAAAGCCAGCCCAGGCCGCGCTCGCCGTCGCGCGCAAACGCCACGAATCGCGCGCTGCCCTGCTCGATCGAAGCCACCTGCAGCGCGCCAACCAAGGCGCGCAGGCTGTAGGCCAACGACCAACTCGCCACCACGGTATACGCCGCTAGCAACAACAGAGCGCCCAGCAGCGTAGCGTAAGCCCCGATGACCCAGGCCCGCGAATAGGCGGTATCGCGGGTCCACATCGATACCACGCCGGGCAAATCCGTATGGCAGCCACGCGCCATCAGCATTTGGGCACTGAATACCGGCAGCCCCATGACGACGAGCGCGGCAGCATAGACGAGCAGGAATGCCCCACCACCGTAAGTGGCCACCAGATAGGGCAGTCGCCAGAAATCGCCAAGACTCACGATCGCTGCTGCGCATACGATCACAAAGCGAACAGAAGAGGACCAAAGCTGGGGTAGCGGGCGGTAGGGAACCGTCATGGCTCGCAGAGCTTGCCTCGATCGCTATAATAAGTCCATGAGCAAATCTAAGGACAAGAAACAGTCGTCGACCACGATCGCGCTTAACCGGCGCGCACGCCACGACTATTTCATCGAAGAACGCTATGAGGCCGGTCTCGTGCTCGAGGGCTGGGAGGTCAAATCGCTGCGCGCGGGCAAAGGACGGATCGCCGAAGCCTATGTCATCGTCAAGGACGGCGAAGCATTCCTGCTCGGCAGCCATATCCAACCGCTGGAGTCGGCGTCCACCCATGTGGTCGCCGATGCCACCCGGACCCGGAAATTGCTTTTACACGAGCGCGAACTGGCCACGCTGATCGGCGCAACCGAACAGAAGGGGCATACCATCGTGCCACTGGCCATGTACTGGAGCCGGGGCAAGGCCAAGCTAGAAATCGCGCTGGCCAAGGGCAAGGCCAAATACGACAAGCGCCAATCGAAAAAAGAACACGACTGGCAACGCCGCAAATCGCAGATTCTGCGTCACGGAGCCGATTGATTACGCCGCTATTGAAAAACAGATCTGCCGCCATACCTATGAAGCTGTTACAATGATCACGTCTTTCGGGGGCGACATGGCTTCGACGCGGATGTCAAAACCCAAGGTGCATGCCGAGGTTGCAATCTTCCTCGTTAATCCGGTTGCATCCTAAGCTAGTTGCGAACGACGACAACTACGCTCTAGCGGCTTAAACAGCCCGCTAGTGCCCGCCCGGAGAGTGTCTGTGCTCCCGGTGTCGGGTATCGACTCTCACAGGCTCGCGGTAAGGCCCCGCTTCGGGCTGATCCGTTAAGAGCAAACGAAGATACGCGTGAGTTGTCCCTTTTCGTTGGGTAGCTCACGCCGACAATCAAAGACGAAATAAGCATGTAGATCCGAGGGTTGAGAATCCGCGGACGCGGGTTCGATTCCCGCCGCCTCCACCAAACAGGGCCCTGTTTTTACAGGGCCTTTTTTATGCGCAACGTGGGCGAGTCTGCTGGCAACTGACAGGCTATAATCCGCCCAGCCGACCGTGCTGGGCTCTTACATCAGGCTGCAGCGAAGACTATCTATCTTTAACCGGATGCTGCGCGCAAAGCTTTTTGAGCAGCACGGTTGACCTGATTCGCCGTAGGCAGGTGCTAGACATAGAACTTCGCGCGGGTCGAGCCTTGCGCCATAAAACCATCCCCGGGCATTGATGTCGGCCCCAGCACGCGTTCGAAACCTTAACGAACGCCGGTGTTCATCGCGCTTGGCCAGACGGGTCGGTCGCCCTCATACCACGCCGATGGCGAATACATTCGATAGCGCATGCTTTTGCTCGCGGGGCGCAAGCAGATAGTCTGAATTCGTCGACCATTCCGTTTGTACCCCAGTAGTCTCGATGGGGTCGAGACCTTGCAGTTCATCGCTTCTCGTCTTTTGAATTCGGTACAGATCGTAGTCGAGTTCGTCGAAGAGCTTTTCTATGGTCTTCTGGCGACGATCCCGCTTACTGCCTGCGCTGTAAGAGGGCAAGAATTCGATCAGCACTGGAGGATGGTGTCTGGCGATCAACGCATGCATGGTTTCCACGACTTCGAGCTCAAAGCCTTCGACGTCAATCTTGACCACGCCGAGCGCCCGCTCACCCAGTAGGTGGCACAGCGGCTCGGCCCCCAACGTCACCACGCACCGGGTCGACCGGACCTCGATGCCGCGTTCCGGGATCAACGATGCCTTGTCGTCGTGGGCAGCGGTATCGAACAGATTCAATGTGGCGGTGCCAGTGGTCGGAGCCAGTCCGGCAGGCACCAGTGTGCACTCGCGGAGCTGATTCATTTGAATCAGCGTATTCACGTAGTAAGCACAGGCCGGATTTGGCTCGAAGCCGATATACGGATAGTCGGGATCGATCGACTTCAGCTTGAGCAGGGTCTGGCCCGTGTTGACCCCACAATCGAGGAATACACCTTGGCGATACGTGATCAGGCCCCGAATCGCCTCACTCATCCATCGCTCGTTCGGACGATAACGAATGCCGTTGATACGGGGCACATTGAACCGGATACCGTTGAGCGTATCCGAACGTGAGTAGTTGAGCTTGGTCTTGTACCACTCGAGTCGTTCTTTAAGCATACCCCCACCCACACGCTTGGCTGGAAGGACTAGAATACCCCGGTTTAGTTAAAAAAATAGCTCATATCGGACCCAGTCGTTCAAACAGCATGAAAATAGAGATAATTATCATAGCGACCGCGAAAACCGTTTGCAGCGTTCGCCCTGCCAGCTGCTGTGCCAGCAGACGACCGCCGCCCATGCCAATCACACCCCCGACAATAAATAACGTCGTCAACGCCGCATCGATCTGACGCCCGGCCAACATCGCCGAAGCGACGCCGGATAAACCGATCAGCGTAATCACCAGCAGGGAGGTGGCGACGGCCCGATGAATGCCCATTTCCGTGATCAGCATCAAGGCCGGCACAATCAAAAACCCACCGCCGACGCCGAAGAATCCTGAAAGCACACCGACCACCAGACCCGCCGCGACTAATACGAGGCTGCAACGCGCGGTCAGGCGTAGGCGCCCATCGGTGCTATAGCGACATACGGTTGGCAGATCGTCGACGGCTTCAGTGGCGATACGCGCCCGGATCACCCGTGCTTCCTCCGGCGCGCGCTGTGCCTTGATCAACATGCGCGCGGCCACGACCAGCATCAGCATAGCGAAGGCCAACACGGTGAGCTGTGGCGAGACTTGGTCGCCCAGCCACACGCCGCCAGGGGCCGCGATCATGCCCGCAACCGCAAAAATCGCTGCGGCGCGCCGCTCGACCACGGCATGCCACCAGCCTTCGATCGCGCCCGAAGCCGCCGTCAGCGCCACTGCAATCAAGGAGATCGCAACTGCGTTTCGTGGTGCCACATCAAGACCGTAGATCAGTAATGGCACTGCAAAAATCGACCCGCCACCACCGGTTAGGCCAAGCGCCAGACCGACGATGACGCCAAAGACAATGCTCAGCATGGCACTTTCGATCCGTTGCGTTCAGGGATCGCTCAGTTTATCACTTTTGGTTATTTTCTTATACTTATAAAGAACTGCACTGCGTTGTCGTGTCACAGTCCATCCGCGCAAGCGGCCGAGGTTAAGGATGATCGCCTCGCCCGTTATCAGGCTGATCGAGCTTTTGCATACGCCCGATCGCCTATTAACGATATGCGCCCGCCTGGCGAACGATTGCCGGCCTACTTTGTCTACCCGGCAGCGCGAGTACAGCCCTCAAGGATGCGCGGTCGGCCGATGCGTTACCGTGAGTAGGGCTCGGTACATGGTTTGGCGGCCCGGCCGGAAAAGTCATGGACCGCACAACAGGTTATGAACAGGCCGGCGTAGCGAATCATGTACCGGCCTTGCGGTCCTGGCATGCTCGGTCGGACGTTGGATCGGCCGCAGTCATAATGGCGCCGCGATCGCTGGTGGCCTGCGCCGCGTAGCATTAAACGGCGACGATACGACGCTCACAACAACATCAAATGCCCAAGGGGGAACGAGGCTGCCAGCAGGTCATCGGAGCGCATGAGCGATACCAATATCATTCTTTTTTTTACCGGGCTGATTCTGTTTCTTAGCGTGCTCGCGAGCTCCTTGGCACGCTTTGGCCCCCCACTGCTGCTGATTTTTTTGGTCTGCGGCATGCTGGCCGGCGGCGAGGGTATCGGCCAAATTCAGTTCAACAACGTTCCGCTGGCCTATTTCATCGCCAATCTGGCGCTCGCCATCATTCTGCTCGACGGCGGTCTGCGAACTTCGCTGCGGACTTTCCGAGTCGCCCTACGTCCAGCGCTGTCGCTGGCCACTGTCGGCGTACTCGTTTCGGCGTCGCTGGCCGGTGCCTTCATCGCCATGATCCTAGATGTCGATTGGCGATACGGGTTACTGCTCGGCTCGATCGTCGCCAGTACCGACGCGGCGGCCGTGTTCTCCCAACTGCGCAGCAGCGGTGTGACACTCAACCAGCGAGTGACGGCGACTCTGGAAATCGAATCGGGGACCAACGACCCGATGGCGATCTTTTTGGTCACTTATCTGATGACCGCGATCGACCAAGATCAGGGTTTTCAGCTGGCCAGCGTCGCCGGAGAACTGGCTCGCCAGTTCGGCATCGGCGCGATCGGCGGCATTGCATTGGGCTATGCCCTGTCTTGGCTGGCTTCCCGGCTGCCGCTGGTCGAGGGGCTGTATGCGCTCCTGATCGCTTCCGGCGGTGTGATGGCATTCACCGCGATCAATCAGCTCGGCGGCAGCGGTTTCCTTGGTATTTACTTGCTGGGCGTGATCGTTGGCAATCGGCGCAACGAGTCCACCGAGCATGTCTTCCGGGTGATGGACGGACTGGCCTGGCTCGCCCAAGCCGGCATGTTTTTGGTCCTCGGGCTGCTGGTCAATCCCAGCCAACTCTGGGCCGATGCCGGCTCGGCGTTTTTGATCGCCCTGTTTCTAATCTTTGTCGCCCGTCCGGTGGCCGTATGGGTCAGCCTGTTGCCGTTTCGTTTTCCGAGCCGGGAGCAGGCCTTCATTGCCTGGGTCGGTCTGCGAGGGGCAGTGCCGATCGTGCTCTCGCTGTTTCCGCTGATGATCGACCTGCGGGGCGGGCAGTTCCTGTTCGATCTGACCTTTGCCGTGGTCCTGGTCTCGCTGCTGATCCAAGGCACATCCCTGGGCACCATGGCGCGTTTGCTCAAGCTACAGGTGCCCCAGGCACCCGAACCGTCCGCGGCCTTCGACCTGGAAGGCGACCGGGGCGATCGCTTTCAAATTCTGGCGTATCGCATCGAGGCCGACTCAACCCTTGCCAATACCGCCGGTGATGCGCTGAACCGTTTTCCCGAGCTCAACGTGGTCGCGGTCACCCGCAACTCTCGACTGCGGTTTCCGCGCCAAGGCTTCGTCTATACCGTCGGCGACAAGCTCTATGTACTGGCCGGCCGACGCCACCGGGCAGATCTGGGCCGGCTGTTCCGCGGCGATACCCGCCATGGCGGCACCACCCCGGCCCATTTTTTCGGTCGCTTCACGATCGCCGGCAATGCGCTCAGTGGCGAACTGGCAAATATCTATGGATTCGATCTACCCGAGGCACAGCGCAGCCAAACCATCGCCCAACTCATGCGCAGCCGGCTGCGCCGACGGCCGGTCGAGGGCGACATCGTCGCCATCGGTTCGGTGCGCCTGATCGTGCGCCGGCTCAACAACGGCACCATCGATCAGGTCGGCTTGCAGCTACAACCCGAGGCAAAAACCGACTAGTCGGCGCCGGCGCGCCGTGGCCGGTTCGCTGCGCTGAAGCTATGCCCCTGGGCCAGGCAGTAAGCCAGCCATTTGTTGAGCAGCAGATTACGTGGCCATTGCGTGTCCAGCACGGCGTCGTCGATGTCCGGCACCCCGGCCAGCGAGGCATAGCGCGAGCGAGCATCGCAATACACGGCTTCTGCGAGCTGGGCATCGCGATAGACCCGCAGGGTCAGGTCCGGATCGGCTCGGGCCTGCTCACCCTCACCAAACCAGTAGGTCAGATGAATAGTGGTCGTATACCGGCATCGCTCCAATACCTGTAGGTACAACGTGGCGTCCTGGCCCACGGAACGGGCCTGCTCGAAAGGCAGATCGAGTTCAGGGGCCAGGCGTTCGAAACGCCGGTAGTTGCTCTCGTACAGACCCATGAGCCCGGTGAAGCTGCGCGGCTGTGCCGCCGCGAGCCAGTGATTTCGCTTTACTTTAGCCATTGAGCGACTATAAGGCAGTGTCCCGGCTTTTCAAATGCACCCGGCCCGTTATCGCGACGTTACAGGGCCTGTCGATGTTTCATCCGGGCACCGAGTGGGCGCCCGCCGACCGGGCTCGACACAGCGCGGGGCCAGCTCTTAGCCCGCCATGTTCCAGACGCGCAACGCTGCGGGGCACTCCGGCTTATTTGGCCTGAGCCAGCCCAAGCCGAACAGACGAGCGCCATAACGCGGACGCGTACGAGACCCGTGCAGGACCTAGAACGTCCGTCGCCGCAGGTGCTTGTCTTCCATGATCAGCGTGGCGATTTCCTCGATCGACTTGTTGGTCGTCTCTGCGTACGGCACACGGTGGCGCTTGTACAGCTGTTCGGCCTGACGTAACTCGTAACTCACCTGCCCCATATCGGCATACCGGCTGCCACGGCGTCGGGCACTGCGAATCTGCTGCAGCCGCGTGGCTTCGATATACAACCCGTAGAGCTTGTCGCGATGCGGCATTAATGCCGCCGGCAGGCTCCGGCTTTCGAACTCGTCCTCGGTCAGCGGATAGTTGGCAGCATAGATACCATGCTGCATGGCCAGATAGATACAGACCGGTGTCTTGCCACAGCGCGATGGCGCAACCAGGATCACATGCGCATCGGCATAGCCTTGCTCGCCCACGCCGTCGTCGTGAGTCAGCGCATAGTTCATGGCCTCGATACGCGATTCGTAGACATCCTTGTCCGCAATACCGTGGGTACGGCCAACCGCATGGGTGGACTTGGTATCCAGCGCTGTTTCCAGCTGCGGCAGAAACCGATCGAATACGTCCAGAAACAGGATATCGCCGGCTCGCAGGATATTGCGGACCTCATCCGATACCGTGGTCGAGAACACGATCGGCGTCAGGCCACTGGAGCGGCCGGTATGCTCGATGTATTCCAGCACCGAGCGCGCTTTTTCGGCTGAGTTGATGAACGGCAGCGTGGATTGCTTGAATTGGCTTTCATCGAACTGGCTGAGCAGGGTCGCGCCAAGGGTCTCCGCGGTAATGCCGGTGCGGTCGGATAAAAAGAAGATCGATCGCATCGACGTATCGGATTTGTTCATGGCGCCTTCCTTAGTGCGGTCTTTTGCCGCTTAGCCCAATAATCACGACGCATTCGCGATATGCGCCCTGTCCCGCGCGATGTGTAGAATGCGGGTCGGTTTATTTTCTCATTCGATTTGGAGGAGATCGAGCGTGGAAAACTCTCATATAAAATGGTTCAGCCAACTGGGCATGGACGACGTCGACACGGTCGGCGGCAAGAATGCTTCGTTGGGCGAGATGATCAGCCATCTCGCCGACGCCGGCGTATCGGTGCCGGATGGCTTTGCCACCACCGCCGCAGCCTATCGCGAGTTTCTCGCACACGACGGTCTCGCCGATCGGATCAACGCTGCCCTCGACGCACTCGATATCGACGACGTCGATGCCTTGGCCGAAACCGGCGGCCAGATCCGCCAATGGGTGCTCGATCATCCCTTCCCGCCGGCCCTAGAGCAGGCCATCCGCGACGCCTTCGAACAACTCGCCGAGGGCCACAATGACATGGCGGTCGCGGTTCGTAGTTCGGCAACCGCCGAGGATCTACCGGATGCTTCCTTTGCCGGCCAGCAGGAAACCTTTCTCAACGTCCGCGGGCTGGACAACATCATGCTCGCGATCAAGGACGTGTTCGCCTCGCTGTTCAACGACCGGGCGATCTCCTATCGCGTACACAAGGGCTTCGAACACAGCCAGGTGGCATTGTCGGCCGGCGTGCAGCGCATGGTGCGTTCGGATACCGGCACGTCCGGTGTGATGTTCACGATCGATACCGAATCCGGTTTCGACAAGGTCGTATTCATCACCAGCTCCTGGGGTCTGGGCGAAGCCGTCGTCCAGGGCGCAGTCAACCCAGACGAATATTACGTCTACAAGGACAACATCGACGCCAAGCGGCCGGCGATCCTGCGCCGGGTCAAGGGTGGCAAGGCCATCAAAATGGTCTATACCGAAGACCGCTCGCATGGTAAGACCACTGAGTTCGTCGACGTCGAACCGGCCGACCAGCAACGCTTTTCATTGTCTGACGAAGACGCCGAGGCTTTGGCGGCCCAGGCGATGACCATCGAACGCCACTATGGCCGGCCGATGGATATCGAATGGGGCAAAGACGGCGAGACCGGCAAGCTCTATATCCTGCAGGCTCGGCCGGAGACGGTGAAATCCAACGCTGCCAAACTCGAGCGCTATAAACTGGATGCCGCCGGCTATGACGTGCTCGTGACCGGCCGCTCGATCGGCCAGCGCGTGGGTGCTGGCCGGGTTCGCAATGTTGCCTCGATCAAGGAGATGAACAAGGTCGAACCGGGCGACATCTTAGTCACCGACATGACCGACCCGGACTGGGAACCGGTCATGAAACGTGCCGCAGCGATCGTGACCAACCGTGGCGGGCGTACCTGCCATGCCGCGATCATCGCCCGCGAGCTTGGCATCCCGGCCGTGGTCGGTACCGGCGACGCCACCGAACGCCTCGCCGATGGCAGCGACGTGACTGTGTCCTGCGCCGAAGGCGATACCGGCTATGTCTACGCCGGGGCGATCGATTTCACGATCGACGAGGTCTCGCTGGACCGGATGCCGGAAATCGGCACCAAGATCATGATGAATGTGGGCAATCCGGACCGGGCCTTCGATTTTGCCTCGATCCCGAACGCCGGCGTGGGTCTGGCGCGGCTCGAGTTCATCATCAACCGCCAGATCGGCGTGCACCCGCGTGCCCTGCTCGAGTACGACCAGCAGTCGGATGAGCTGAAGGCCGTGATCGATGCGCATATCGCCGGCTACGAAGATCCCGTGAACTTCTATATCGACCGGCTCGTGGAAGGCATCGCTACGATCGCAGCGGCCTTCCATCCCAAGCCGGTGATCGTGCGCCTATCGGACTTCAAGTCCAACGAATACGCCAACCTGATCGGCGGCGAGGCCTACGAGCCGGACGAAGAAAACCCGATGATCGGCTGGCGCGGCGCCTCGCGTTATCTGGCCGAAGACTTCAAGCCCTGTTTCGAGTTGGAGCTGGAAGCGGTCAAGCGGGTACGTGGCGCCATGGGCCTGACCAACGTCCAGATCATGATTCCGTTCGTACGGACCCTCGGCGAGGCCAAGGGCGTATCCGACCTGCTGCTTGAGCACGGTTTGGAACGCGGCAAGAACGATCTCAAGGTCATCATGATGTGCGAGCTACCGTCGAACGCGGTACTGGCCGATGAATTCCTGGAATACTTCGATGGCTTCTCGATCGGTTCCAACGACATGACCCAGCTGTCGCTCGGTCTGGACCGCGACTCGGGGTTGATCTCGCACCTATTCGACGAACGCGACCCCGCGGTCAAGATCATGCTCGAAAAAGCCATCGTCGCGGCCAAGCGCAACGATAAATACGTTGGCATCTGTGGCCAGGGCCCATCCGACTATCCGGATCTGGCGCGCTGGCTGCTCGACCAAGGTATCGAAAGCATGTCGCTCAACCCGGATACGGTGGTCTCAACCTGGTTGTTCCTGGCCGGCGAGAAAGTCTGACGTCAGTTATAGAAAGGCATTCCATGAACGAAGAATTGCCCATTTTCCTGCGCCCTTCTGATCTGCATGCCGTCATGAGTGATCCCGGCGTGCAGATCGTGGCTGTCGACAGCGCCTCGGATTATGCCTCGGCGCATATACCGGGCGCCCTGCAGATCGCCATGGCCGACTTCACGGCCAGCGACGGGACCACCGGCGGCTTGATCCCGGAACCGGCCGCCTTGGCGGCTCGGCTTTCGGATGCCGGTTTGCGCAACGATGTGCATATCGTGGCTTATGACCGGGTCGGCGACGGCCAGGCTGCGCGTCTGTGCTATACCCTGGACGCCATGGGCCACGGGGCATTCAGCGTTCTGGATGGCGGGCTGGCGGCGTGGCATGCGGCCAGCCTGCCGCTGGAGACCGGCGAACCTGCTGCCGGTGCCAGCCACTTCGAACTTACCCCCCGGTCGGAGACAATCGCCGACCGGGCCTGGATCGAATCGCATCTGGACCGTAGCGATACCACCTTCCTCGACGTCCGTAGCGAGGCCGAGTTCGCTGGTGAGGACGTACGCAGCGCGCGCGGCGGCCATATCCCGGGCGCGGTCAATCTCGATTGGCAGCTGCTCAAGGACAGCAATGGCCAGCTCCGCGATCTGGATACCGTGCGCGGCCTACTGGCGGCCCACGGCATCGAGCCAGCCGACGAGATCGTGGCCTACTGCCAGACCCACGTTCGCTCGTCGTATGTCTATTTGGTGCTCAAGGCGCTCGGCTACGACCGTCTACGCGGCTACCCGGGTGCCTGGTCGGACTGGGGCAACCAGTCGGATACCCCGGTCGAGGCCGGCCGCTAATGGCTCGAAGACGCAGCGATCTGCCGGACGAGGCCAACGACCATTTCGACGGGCAGCGCTTTTATAACCCGTGGCAGCCCCGCCGTAGCCGTCGCTTCGGGCTCTGGCGATGGCTGCTGCGCCCACGCGGCGCGGGGTGGCCGAAACACGAACCGTCACAGACCGCCCCGGTAGTGCCGCCCCCGACGCGTTCGCAGGCGCCCCGCGTCACTTGGCTCGGCCATGCCACGGTTCTGGTTCAGATCGCCGGGATCAATCTGATCAGCGATCCGATCCGGGCACGCTGGGCCGGCCCCCTGCCCGGACTGGGCATACGACGGCATCGTCCACCCACCCTCGACTGGTCTGAGCTCCCACCGATCGATGTCGTGCTGGTCAGCCATGCCCATTACGATCATCTTGACCGGTCCACGATCTCGGCCCTGATCGAACGCGACGATCCACAGATCGTGGCCGGGCTCGGGCTGGCAGACTGGTTGGCCCGTCGCGGCAGCCAACGCGCAACCACCCTGGACTGGTGGCAACATACGGCTGTCGCCGACAATCATGTCCGGGTAACGGCCGTTCCAGCCCAGCACTGGTCGCGGCGTGGCCTGTTCGACCGCAATCGGAGTCTCTGGCTCGGTTTCTGGGTTACGGCCGGCGATACGAGCGTCTATATCGCCGGCGACAGCGGCTACGGGCCGCATTTCAGCTGGATTCGCGAACGTCTCGGCGAACCGGATGTTGCCGTGTTGCCGATCGGCGCCTACGAGCCACGCGCCTGGATGGCCGGCCAGCACATGAACCCGGCCGAGGCGGTGGCTGCCCATCGCGACCTGAAAGCGCGCCGGTCGATGGGTATGCACTTCGCCACCTACCGTCTGACCGACGAAGCATACGATGCCCCGATCCGCGACTTAGCGGCTGCCCGCCAGGATCAAGGCTTGGCCGAAGACGATTTCATCGCCCCAGCGTTCGGACAAAGCCTCGACTTAGCCGCCCGGGCATCGGATGCGGCTTAGCGCCATTGCGGATGCAGATTGCGCGCTAGGTCGTGCCAAGCGCTGCCCGAAAAATGACGATGTACGTTCAGACCGGGCGTAGCCAACGTCGCATCGTTACTCTAAGCGCATCAGCGATGACGCGGGATGGCCGGCATGTCGTTAATCGTCACGTACTTATGGCGTCGGCTTGGGCCACCCGCGCCCAATGCCCTTTCGAGCGCCCCATGGTGTTGCGCCTTGGCGCCGTAGCATGCCGCAACGCGGCGCGCGACTCATGTCTTGCAAAAACACCGTAGGCGATGCTTGTGCGGCGCCCACATGAAACCTCGATAGGCCCTGGTGACATTGCCCGCGGGATGCGGGGCCTTACAGCGGTATCCACGGCCGGCTTGATGCTGGTTCGCCGGGCGATACCTGCTTTTCGGCCTTACGGCCGGCCTTGTGACTTCGTCTGCGTCTGGACATGGTTTGCGGCAACCGGCGGTCATTTCGGACCGTCTTGCATAGGCGCTATGTCGACGTTAGCGCCGTCGATCGCTCAGCAAGCCAGTTCTTGAACTGCGCCACCGGCATCGGGCGGCCCAGATAGTATCCTTGGGCTAGATCGCACCCCAGCGCCTGCAATGCCTTGAGCTGTTCGAGCGATTCTACGCCCTCGCCGACCGCGCGTAGCTTCAACGCATGAGCCAGGCCAATCGTGGCAGCCACGATCGAGTGATCCGTTTCCGAGACGAGCATATCCTGAACGAAAGAGCGATCGATCTTGATCTCGGCGGCGGGCACTCGTTTGAGATAAGCCAACTGTGAATAACCGGTACCGAAATCGTCGATCGAGATATCGACGCCCATGGCAGCCAGACGCTGAATGATCTCGAGCGTTCGGGTCTGGTCGGCCATGAGCGTGTCTTCGGTGATTTCGAGCGTGATCGCAGAGCCCGGCACTTTCTGCTCGGCCAGCAACTGGTGTAAGACGTCAGGGAACTCCGAGCGCAGCAAAGCGTGGGCCGGCACGTTGACCGAAATTCGAAGCGCCTGTCCGCCCCGGCGAATAGCGGCGATATGGGCGATCGCAGCGCGCAGCACCCAGAGCGTCAGTTCGCGCATCAGCCCGCTGCGCTCGGCCCGGGCAATGAATTCGCCAGGCATGATCAACCCGCGCCGCGGATGCTGCCAGCGAACCAGCGCCTCGACACCATAGATGCGCGATTCTGCTACATCCACCAACGGTTGCAGATGCAGGACCAGTTCGTCCTGCTCGATCGCCCGCGGCAGCTCCATCGACAACGAATGCATCGCAACGCCCGATGCCGGCTGAGCCGACCGAGGGAGAGCAAAACCGCCGCCTCGCGCCTTGACCTGCGACATTGCCTGTTCTGCGGCACCGAGCAACGTATACCCACCCCTGGCGTCCGTCGGATAGCAGGCCCCACCGATACTCGCGGCTAAGCTCACGGATACGCGGTCGATCTGGCAGGCGGGTTTGAGAACCTGCTGAATCTCTTCGGCCAGGCACCGAAGCTGGGCCGGATCATCGAGCGGCAGGATAAATACGCCGAAATAATCCGCGTTCAGCCGGCCGACGACAGCATTATTCGGCACGGCGCCCTTCAAGCGACGTGCGACCGTGGCCAGGACACAGTCGCCGCTGGCGGCCCCATAGCGCTGATTGATCTCGGAAAACCCATCCAGATCGACGGCAATAAGCCCAAGCTGCATGGCATCGGCTGCGGCCGCCTCAATCGCATGCTCAAGCCGATCGAAGAAATGGCTGCGATCGGTCAGGCCGGTGAGCGGATCGATGCCAGGCGAGTCGTCAATCTCGGCTAAAATCGGCACGTCGCAGCGCTCGCCGATGTCGCGACAGCCATCATGAGCCGATAGGCGCCGGCCGTAATACTGACCGAGAACCAGACATAGCAACGGCAGCATATCGAGCAACCACAGCAATGGATTGTCGGCTTGAGCTTGCCCGAGCGCTGCCAGCTCGGTACTCCCAATGGTAATAAAAGCGTTGATGACCGTCGCTACAGCAACGACGACTAAGGCAATAACCAGCGCCAAATACGCTGTCGTCGTGACGGAGCCACGCAGTAGTTGCCTCAAACCATCCAAGCGCATTCGGCGACTGCGCTCCAAAGCCTACCCCCTTTAGCCCCCGGGCCGACCTAAGGCTCGTTACGAATTTATTTTTTATCTCAAATAGGTATATGCGGATCAGCGTACCGAAAGCCTAGCGCGACGTACAGGCACCCATAGGAATGCCGGCGTCACTCAAGGCTGCGTACAGCGCGTCGAAGGCCGAAGCTGCATCGGCGGGTCGCCCGCGCACACCGAATTCGATCTTGCGCTCGCCCTCGGCCGAAGGTAGGCAAGCAATGCGCACCGTGGGGTGTTCGTTCATGATTGCCTGCATCAGATCGATCAATGCGCTTTCGGGAGTATCGAAGACCTCCACCAGATATTCGACGCTGCGCTCATCGGTATGCAGATGGGCATAGTGCTCATCGAGCACCCAGGCCACCATCGGCCATGCCATCTTCGGAAAGCCCGGTACGAAATGATGATGGTCGACCGAAAAACCCGGCACGCGATTGATCGGGTTCGGAATAACCTCGGCCCCGGCAGGCCACTCGACCATATGGATCCGGTTTGGATAAGCCTCATCGCCGAACTTGTCTTCGAGAATCGCCCGGCCTTGGGCGTTAATTTCCAGCTCCCGCCCCAGGGCACGCGCTGCGCATTGCCGGGTGCGATCATCGGGCGTGGCCCCGATACCGCCGAAGCTGAACACGATATCGTTGCTGGCCGTGGTCTCGGCCAACGTGCGCTCGAGCAACGCCGCATCGTCGCCGACCAACCGCGCCCAAGACAGTTCCAGACCACGTTCGTGGAGGATCGAAATCACCTGCGGCATGTGCTTGTCGATCCGTTTGCCCGACAGCAACTCGTCGCCGATCAGGATGATGCCAATGTGCTGTGCTACGGGGCTGTCCGCCATGAACTGATCTCCCGGCCCGACCAAGAATCGCAACGAAGATTACATACAAAAGAGCCGCTGTCGCCATATGCATGAAAGCACCTGCGACAACGGCCCGGCCCATCGATGGGATATCGTCTTATACCAGCCTATAGACGGCCAGCATTGGCAGCCTTACTGCTGGTGCTCGGATACCGCCTTGTCGAGCATGGTCTTGAGCTCGCCGGACTGAAACAGATCGATCACGATGTCCGAACCACCTACGAGTTCGCCATTGACGAACAGCTGCGGAATGGTCGGCCAGTTAGAATAGATCTTGACGCCCTGGCGATAGATTTCTTCGTCGTCAAATACGTTAACCGCCTTGAACGATACACCACAGGCCTTGATCGCTTCGGCACTGCGTGCCGAAAAACCGCACTGCGGAAAATCGGGCGTGCCCTTCATATAGAGCACGATCGGGTTGTTTTCGACTTCCTCTTTGATGACTTCCATCGCTTTCGCGCTCATGGACGGTACCTCGAATCGGGGAATTGATTTTGGAATCCAATATATCTTGGGTTCAGCCCGGCGCTGATCAAGGGCACGGCATGCAATGCATGAATGACGCTTTCGTGACGCACGTAATGGCCGGCCTACCCGGTATGACACCGGCCGCTTCTTGCAGCCGCTGACACACGTCCATAAACCACAAGGCTGCCGTTTATCGTGCCTGCGAGCTCGACGAACGCGGCCTCGCCCGGCTCGAAAACCCCCGAGCCTTTGAAAAACCAAGGCCAAACCTTATATAAGTAGGGACGTTGACTCATTCACATGACAACAAGGACTACGTCATGGCATTCGAATTGCCCGATCTGCCCTACGATTACGATGCGCTGGAGCCCTACATCGACGGGCGCACGATGGAGATCCATCACGATAAGCATCACAACGCTTATCTGACCAAGTTCCAGAACGCCATCGAGGGTACCCCGCTGGCCGATCAGGATCTGGAGACGATCCTGTCCCAGGCCGGTCAGCACGGTGCGGCTGTACGCAACCAGGGCGGTGGTTATCTCAACCACATCATCTTCTGGGAAACCATGTCGCCGAACGGCGGTGGCAAGCCGAGCGGTAAGCTGGCCGAGGCCATCGATAACAGCTTTGGCTCCTTCGACGACTTCAAGGAACAATTCACCGCGCAAGCGACCGGCCTGTTCGGTTCGGGCTTCGTCTGGCTGGTGCCGGCCGGCGGCGATCAACTCAAGATCGTGCCGACGCCGAACCAGGACAACCCGATCATGGACGTGGTTTCGGAATCGGGTAAGCCGATTATGGGCCTGGACGTCTGGGAGCATGCGTTCTATCTGAAGTATCAGAACCGCAAGCCGGAGTATGTCGAAGCCTGGTGGAACGTCGTCAACTGGGACGGCATCGCCAAGAAGTTCGAAGCCGCCAGCTAAACGCTCGGCTAATTCGAACCCGAGAGGCCTCGCCGCGTTGCGGCGGGGCCTTTTTTATTGGACGATTGCGTACTTGGAAGCTATCGACGTGTTCTGCCGAGTTCGCACCGATCGTCGCCGGGCTGCCAACGGGAGCCCTGTTAACACGGTTGTCGACCCAGCGGCCTGCCCGCCTGTATGCATCGGGCTCTCATAAGCAGCTGCGCCGCCCGCTTCGGTCATATGTCGATCGCAGCCGCGACCGAGGAGCCGTGGCGCTTGGTACGACACATCGATGGCGCCAGCAAGCCGAAAGTATCAGGGCGTGCCCGGCCCAGCGCGGGCACCATGATTTTATTTGTTCACACCGACTAACCGCATCCATTCATGAGTTCTCGACATTTTCTTAGCCTGGACGATCTGGGCGCCGCCGGAATCGAAGATCTGATCGAACGTGCCATCGAGCGCAAACGCCACGGCCCCGTCGATCGCCCACTGGTCGGCCGAAGCCTGGCGATGGTGTTCGAAAAAGCCTCGACCCGTACTCGTGTATCGTTCGAGGCCGCCATGACCCGCCTGGGCGGCCATGCGATCTTTCTGTCGCCGGGCGATACCCAGATCGGCCGTGGCGAGCCGGTCGAGGACACGGCACGCGTACTCTCCGGCATGTGCGATGCGATCATGATCCGCAATCACTCGCATGCCATCCTCGAACAGTTCGCGGCCTATTCGCGGGTGCCGGTAATCAACGGCCTAACCGACCGTTTTCATCCCTGCCAGCTACTGGCCGATCTGCAGACCTATGTCGAGCATCGAGGGCCGATCAAGGGCGCAACCGTGGCCTGGATCGGCGATGGCAATAACATGTGCCATTCCTATATCAACGCCGCACGCCTGCTAGGTTTTTCCCTGCGTATTGCTGCCCCGGAAGGCTATCGACCGGATGCCCGCATGCTGCGCGGCGCCGAGCAGTCGGTCACGCTCTGCGACGAGGCACAGCAGGCTGCCGACGGCGCCAATCTGGTGGTCACCGACGTCTGGGCCAGCATGGGCGACGAAGGCGAACGCGAAAACCGTCTGGCAGATTTCGCCAATTTCCAGGTCAACCGGGCTTTGATGAGCTGGGCGGCCGACGATGCCCTGTTCATGCACTGTCTACCGGCCCATCGCGGCGAGGAAGTCAGCGCCGAGGTGATCGACGGCCCGCAGAGCGTGGTTTGGGATGAAGCCGAAAACCGGCTACATGCCCAGACCGCCCTGCTGCTCAAGCTACTCGAAGCCGAATAGACGGCCCTGGGTGCTGGCCATCCCTTACGGGGCGGCCAGCACCAGCGAATAGTCGCCGTCGCCTTGTTCGAAATGCGCCAAGGTTCGTAGTCGAGCCCGGGCCAGCAGGTCCGCGATCGAATCTGGAGTGAACTTGCGGCTGATCTCGGTCAGGATCTCTTCGCCGGCCTCGACCTCGAATGTGGCATCGATCGTCTTGAACGACACGCGATGCGCACGTTCGGCGACCAGCCGCATCTCGATACGCTGGGCCTGACGGTCGAATAGCGCCCGATGCCGATAATCGGCCACCGGAATATCGCCGTCGAGCTCCCGGTTGAGCACCGTGAGCACGTTGCGATTGAAGGCCGCCGTAAAACCAGCGTCATCGTCGTAAGCGGCTTCCAGCCGCTGTCGATCCTTGACCCGATCCAGCCCCAATAACAGGGCGTCCCCCGGGCGCATGAGCGCCCTGATTTCATCGAGCATCACATCGGCCGCTTCGGGCTCGAAGTTGCCCAGCGTGCCGCCTAGAAACAAGAACAGCCGTGGCGCAGAATCGTCAGGCAGCGGCAGATGCGCCAGCCCTGCGGTGTAATCACCGGTCAAGGCATCGACTTCCAGCCAGCTATAGTCCGTCGTCAGTTCCGCAGCGGCATCCAACATGATCTGGGTGCTGACCTCGAACGGCCAATAGCGTGCCGGCAGTCCTAATCGATCGCAGGCTGCGATCAAATGCCGGGTCTTGCGGGAATTGCCGCTGCCGAGCTCGATGATATGCCCGGGCCGGGTCTGCTCGATGATGCGTTCGGCCGACTCGGCCAGCAGCGCCGATTCCGCCCGGGTCGGATAATATTCCGGGGTTTCACAGATCGACTCGAACAGCCTTGAGCCGTGGTCGTCATAGAAATATTTGGGCGGCAGCCAGCGCGGCGGCACCAACAAGCCGGCCCGTACGTCATCGGCCAGACCGGCAATCGCGCGGGTCGGGGCAACCTGATGATGGCGCACCCGCGGCGTATCGAAATCCGCACTCATGGTGTCTGCTTTTTTAGTGATCCACCGAGGTTATCATGGGCCGATACGCTTACTTTCTCGACGGCTTATGTGCCGAATTGCTGCCTATCTTGGCCCGGAATGCTCGCTGCGCCAGTTTCTGGATGCCCCGCCCCACAGCCTCGCCCGGCAATCCTGGGACGCACGCGAAATGGCCAGTGCCACCGTCAACGCCGACGGCTGGGGCGTGGCCTGGTATGCCGACGACGGCGCGCCGGCGATCTATCGCCATACCCTGCCGATCTGGGCGGACGGCAACGTCGATGGATTGGCTCGTAGCCTGTCGCGGCCGCTCTGGGTGGGCAATGTGCGCAGTGCGACCTCAGGGCTGGGCACCGACCATGCCAATACCCAGCCGTTTGCCGGCGATGGGTTAATCTTCGTCCATAACGGTTATATCCAAGATTTTGCGCGCACGCTGCGCGCCCGGATACGCGCCGAGCTCGATCCCGAGATCGAACAAAGCATCCACGGCACCACCGACTCCGAGTATATGTTCGCCTTGGTCCGCCAGCAGACCGGAACGCTACAGGACAAATTGGCCGCCGCACTCGACAAGATTCACAGCTGGCTGGCCGAAACCGGCGATCTCAAGGCGCTTTTGAACATGGCCGTGACCGACGGCCGCCAGCTGGTCGCCGTACGCAGTGCCTATAATGCGCCGGCGCCGTCACTGTATGTGCATCGCGATTGGCAAGGCGCAGCCGTCATCGCTTCGGAGGCATTCGACGCCGATCCCAACTGGTGCGCGATTAACCCGGAAAGCTTTGTTACGCTCGGGGCATAATATCGGTTATGGCATTGCAAGATGACCGCCAGACCTCCTAGCCGGCTGACGACACTGCGACAGGCTTCACGCGCCCTACTCAATGAGCGCGATGACAACGCGCTTCGTCGTCAGTCCCACGCCGAACTGAGCCCGCTGCTATGGCACGTCGGGCACGTATTTTTCGTCGAAAACTACTGGATTGCCGAACAGGTATTCGGCGATACCCGAATCACCGATCGCTGGCGGGCGCTGTATTTCCCCGAGGAATGCGCCAAAGAAGCCCGCAGCAGCCGACTGCCGGATCCCAAGGCGTTGTACGCCTGGACCTTGGAAGTCGCAGACCACAGCGACTTCTATTGGCGCTGTGCCCAACATCATCACCATGCGCTGCTGACTGACGGCTATCTCTCGGCCTTCGTCTGCCAGCATTACGCCCAGCATCTTGAAACCATGCGTCTGGCCGTGGCTCAGCTCGACCTCGAACAGCACAGGGCGCCACCGATCGAATTCGGCCCCCGCCGTTCGAAATCGCCGCGCGTGAGCGTTCCCGGCCACCGGGTCACGCTGGGCACGGCCTCGATCGAGGCTTACGACAACGAACAGCCCCCCGTCGAGCGGCAGATCGAGCCGTTCGAAATCGCCGCCCAGCCGGTCGACAACGCCCAGTATCTGGCATTCATCGAAGACGACGGCTACCAACGCCCCGAGCTATGGGACGACGACGGCTGGCAATGGCGATGCCATCAAGACATCCGCTACCCCCAGCATTGGCGGGCTGACACCGACGGCTGGCGCATACCCAGCCTGCACGGCACTGGCGCAGCCCACGCCGACGAACCGGTACACGGTATCGGCTGGTACGAAGCCCGGGCGTTTGCCCGCTATGCCAATGCCCGGCTGCCGCTCGAAGCGGAATGGGAAGCTGCCGATCGGGCCGACGCGCTGAGCCACAAACAGCAAGTCTGGGAATGGTGCGACGGGGCCTTTGCCCCCTACCCCGGCTTCAAGGCCTTTCCCTACGACGGCTATTCGACGCCGTGGTTCGACGGGCAGCATTTCATGGCGCGTGGCGCCAGCGTGCACACGGAACCGGAAGTGATCCGGCCCAGCTTTCGTAATTTTTATCCGCCGACCCATCGGCATGTGTTCGCCGGACTGCGTCTGGCTGGCGGATCGGGCAACGGCGGCGCGTAGCCTACGCGTCGTTGCCCGCCACCGAACCGATCAAGAACCGCCGCAGCAGAAGTACGCGCTTGGCGAGCATTCTGCTGCGGCTGGATTTCAGCTCTGGTAGCGCGCCAGTCCGGCAGCCATGTCGTCGATTAGATCGTCGATGGCTTCGAGTCCGGCATGGATGCGCAGTAGCGGGCCCTGTGCATCCCAATGCGTTGCACTACGCGAGCTTCCTGGGTCGACCGGCAGCACCAGGCTTTCGTAGCCGCCCCAAGAGGCGCCCAGCCCGTAGTACGCCAAACCGTCGATGAGTGCTGCCAGCCGCTCCCGCTTGGCGGGCACCAGCTCGATCGCGAACAGGCCGGAGGCTCCGCTGAAATCGCGCTTCCAGAGCTCGTGCTGTGGATGGTCGGCCCGTGCTGGATGAATCACGCGGGTGACAGCCGGCTGCTCGGCCAGCCAGTTGGCCAGTGCCAGGCCATTGGCTTCGTGGACCGGCAGGCGCTGACCGAGCGTGCGCAGTCCGCGCGCGCCGAGGTAGACATCGTCTGGCCCAGCACAGTAGCCGAGCGCGATCGAGGTATGGCGCACCGCCTTGAAATGCGCTTCGTCGCGACAGCTAATCACCCCTAGCATGGCATCGGAATGACCGACGATATACTTGGTCGCGGCATGCACCGACAGATCGATGCCGTGCGCAAAGGCATCGAAATAGACCGGCGTTGCCCATGTGTTGTCGGCGATCACCGTCACCCCGCGCTCGCGGGCGGTCGCCGCCAGTCCGGGCACGTCCGAAATTTCGAAGGTCAGAGACCCCGGGGCTTCCAGGAACAACGCGCTGGTGGTCTCGCGATATCGCCCGGCCAGGGTTTCGGCATCGATCAACGGATCGAAGTATTCGGTGGTCACCCCCATGCGGGCCAACAAGCCGTCGCAGAATTTGCGGGTCGGGCCGTAGACATTATCGGCCACCAGCACATGGCTGCCGGCCTCGACCACACTCAGCAAGGCGGTGGCGATCGCTGCCAGCCCGGAACAGGTACTGACCGCACCATGCGCGTTTTCCAGATCCGCGACCGCCTGCTCGAAAGCAAACTGGGTGGGCGTGCCGAGGCGGCCATAGTGCACCCCCGCGAACGGATCAGCATTGGAGGCATCGAAGGCAGCCAGGCTGTCGAACAGCACTGTCGAGGCATGGTAGACGGGGGTGTTGACCATGCCGTGATGGTCGGCGGGGCGGCGGCCGGCATGCACCAGGCGGGTAGCGTTCTTCATGATCTCGCGAACAGGAAAACCAAGCCGCCAAGCATAGGGGCAAAGCGCTTCGCTCGCCACGAACGGCTCGGTTCGACCGAGCCGCTATACTCCTCGGGCGCATTCTTCTTCGCCCTGGATATCCTTGCATCCGCTTGTCGAAAACACGCTTGTCTGGCTGATCGAAGCCGGCTTGGCCGCATGGCCACATGAACCACCCAGCGCAAGCCAGCTTGAACGCGCCACGATCGTAGCCCACCGCGGCGAGCGGGACGGAGTACAGGTACGCGAAAACACCTTTGCCGCCTTCGATCCCGTCGTTGCCGCCGGGGTCGGCGCGATCGAGTTCGATATCCGCTATACCCGCGACGACGAACCCGTGGTCTTACACGATGCAACCCTGAAGCGCGTGTTCGGTCGCAGTACGCGGATCGATGCGCTGAGCTGGCGCGCGCTGCGGGCCGAAATTCCCGAGATCCCGCATCTGGCGGAAATGATCGAGCGTTACAGCGCGCGCAGTCATCTCATGATCGAGCTCAAAACCCGCGGCAGCGAACGTGCCGAATCACGCCTGTACGACTGGCTGTCACGACTCGAGCCTGGGGCTGCCTTTCATGTGCTCTCCCTCGACCCGGCCCTGTTCGCTGCCCTCGCCGATCTGCCGAGCCGAGCTTTCATCCCGGTAGCCAAAAGCAACTGGCGACCGATTCGCGACTGGGCACGCGGTCACGAATGCGGCGGCGCCGCCGGTTTCTTTGCCCAGATCCGCTCGGCGGATATTGCCCATGCCCGCGCCCACGATCGAGTGATCGGCAGCGGGTTCATCCGGCGCCGCGGCGTTTTGTTGCGTGAGATCGGCCGCGGCGTACCCTGGATTTTCACCAATCAGCCGCTGGCGTTACAGCGATTGCTGGAACGCCAGCGCAGCCAGCACCGACAACTCTAGCCGGTCGCCGGCTCTGCCGGCAGATGGTCGCGCCCCGGGGCGCTGGTGAAATCGAGATGCGGCCCGACCGGTACGATACCGGTCGGGTTCACGCTCGGATGGCTGCGATAGTAGTGCTGCTTGATGTGGTCGATGTTGACCGTCTCGGCCACCCCCGGGTGTTGATAGAGCTCGCGCAGATAGCCCGCCAGATGGGGATAGTCGTCGATCCGGCGACGGTTGCATTTGAAGTGGCCGTAATAGACCGCATCAAAGCGCACCAGGGTGACGAACAGCCGCCAATCGGCCTCGGTAAGCCGCGCCCCGGTCAGATAGCGCTGCTCGGCCAAGCGTTCGTCAAGCCAGTCGAGGGCATCGAATACCGCAGCGAAGGCATCTTCGTAGGCCGCCTGCGAGGTCGCAAACCCGGCCTTGTACACGCCATTGTTCACGTCGTGATACACGCGTTCGTTGACCGCATCGATCTCTTCGCGCAACGCCTCGGGGTAATAATCCAGCTCAGGATGCTCGGCGAGTTCGTCGAAGGCCGAGTTGAACATGCGCACGATATCCGCCGACTCATTCGACACGATCGTTTCGTGCACGGTGTCCCAGAGCGTGGGCGTGGTTACGCGGCCGGTATAGTCGGGCGCGGCCTTTTGATAGAGCTGATGCAGATAGTCCAGACCGTACAGCGTATCCGGAATCGCCCCTTCGACCCTGGAGAACTGCCAGCCGTTGGCGCCCATATAAGGATCGACCACCGATATGCCGATCACTTTTTCCAGGCCCTTGAGACGACGCAAGATCAACGCCCTATGCGCCCAGGGGCAGGCCAGCGACACATACAAATGGTAGCGCCCGGCGTCGGGCGTGAATGCACAATCAGATTCGTTTCGAACCCAATCACGAAACCCGGCCGATTCGCGTACGAAGCGGCCGCCGTGCGATTCGGTGTCGTACCACTGGTCATGCCAGCGGCCTTCGATGAGTAATCCCATAGTGGTTTATTGCGTCTTGAGAGCGGCCCGCGCTTCGGCGGCCCCGGCCAATGTATCGGCGGATTGCAGGCGGCAGAAACAGCGAGCGTACAGTCCGTGCGGATCGTTGAGCGTTTTGAGGAAATCCACGGCATCGCTGTGTGCCGGCGCCTGCAACCAGGCCGGCAACAATGCGAAGCTCGCATGCGACGTCAGGAACTGCTGGAGTGCGGTACGCCAGTTCGACGGCGGCTGCATGATCTGAAGCGTGTAATCGTCCGGGTTCAGCCCGGCCAGCTTGGCGGCTGCCGCTTCGGCCTGAGTGACATCGCCGAGTTTGTCGACCAAGCCGATCCGTTGGGCGTCCTGGCCACTCCAAACCCGCCCTTGAGCGATCTTGTCGACCTCGTCGCGCCCCATGTTGCGGGCCTTGGCTACCCGACCGACGAACTGATTATAACCATGCTCGACGCCCGCCTGCAGGATCATCTTCACCGGATCGGACAACGGCTTGTCCAGGCGCATCGCCCCCGAAAGCTGGGTCGTGCCCACACCATCGGTATGAATGCCCAGCTTGTTCAACGGCTCGGCGAACGTCGGCACGATCGCGAAAATGCCGATCGAGCCGGTAATCGTCGATGATTCCGACCAGATCTGGTTGGCGTTCATGGAGATCCAGTAACCGCCGGAGGCGGCCATGCCGGCCATCGAGACCACCACCGGCTTGCCGGCCTTGCGGAACGCCATCACCGTGCGCCGGATCTGCTCGGCTGCGGTCACCGAACCGCCGGGGGAATTCACCCGTAGTACCAAGCCGGCGACGTGGTCGTCCCGGCGGGCAGCATCGACCAAACGCGAGACCGTCTCGCCGCCGGCCGAGCCTGGCACACTCTCGCCGTCGATGATTTCGCCCGACACCGTGACCACCGCCAGCGAAGAATCATCGCCGCTCGCGGTTTCGTCGGTCGCCGCCAGATAGGCCTGCTGACCGATCTGATTGAAACTGCCGCTGGCCGGATCGCGCCCAACCTGGTCGATCAGCGGTTTATGCAGCGCATCGAGGCTAGCGATCTGATCGACCAGCCCCGCTTTCTTGGCCAGCGCGGCGGCATTGCCGCCATTGGCCACCATATTCGAGGCATAGTCGGCGATGTACTGGTCGATATCGTCCGAGGTGATATTGCGCTCGGCAGTCACCAGCTCGCGATAGGTCGACCACAGCGAATTCATCCAGGCCAGATTGTCGGCCTTGGCCTCCGGCGACATGCCGTTGCGGGTATACGGCTCGACATAGGATTTGTATTTGCCGACACGAAACACGTTGACCGTCACGCCGAGCTTGTCGAGCGCATCCTTGTAGTAGTTGCGATAGGCGCCATAGCCTTCGAGCAACACATAGCCCAGCGGATCGACATAGACCGTGTCGGCATGGCTGGCCAGTTCGTACTGGCTCTGATCGAAGGCATCCGACCAGGCGACGACCGGTTTGCCCGACTGCTTGAAGCGATCCACGGCTGCGACCAGATCCTGAAGCTGGCCTGGCGTGGCCCCACCTAAATCGTCGAGCTTGAGCAACACTTGCTTGATGCGATCGTCCGAGCGCGCCCGATCCAACGCCGTGATCAGATCGCGGACCACCGACGGCCGTGCCTGATCGGAGAAAACGTTCTCCAGCAGATCGCCGACTCCGGTGTCCTGCTCGACGAGGTTGCCGACCGGATCGACCACGAGCACCGCCTTGGACGGTACCGGCGGCGCCGGCTGATGCACCGCGAGATAGATGCCGACCGGCACGATGATCAGAATCACGAGAAAAATCAGCGAATAAATCAGCGCGAGCGTGCGCCAGAGCCCGCCGACCAGACGCCGGAAAAAAGACGGTTTGCCAGCCACAGCGTATCCCCTTCGACCGCACCCGTGATGCGATCGTCCAACCTGTCGTGCCGAAGGCGGCCAGTGTAGCGGCTCGTTGCTGCCTACGCGACTTGAATACCGATGATATGTGCCGCAGTTTAGCGGCCATCATTCGACGTTCGAGCAGCTTGTCATGTCCCGTACTGATGTCGAGCACCATCGCCTGATCATCCTTGGCTCCGGTCCGGCCGGCTATACCGCCGCCGTTTATGCCGCGCGCGCAAACCTGGACCCGGTGATGATCACCGGCATCGAACAAGGCGGCCAGCTCATGACCACGACCGACGTGGACAACTGGCCCGGCGATGTCGATGGTCTGCAAGGCCCAGCCTTGATGGAGCGGATGAAAGAGCATGCCGAGCGTTTCAACACGCGCATGATCCACGATCAGATCCATACCACCGACCTGTCGGCGCCGCCCTATCGCCTAGAAGGCGACTCCGGTATCTATACCTGCGATGCCTTGATCATCGCCACCGGCGCCACTGCCCGCTATCTGGGCCTGGAATCGGAAAGCAATTTCATGGGTCGCGGCATTTCCGCCTGCGCCACCTGCGATGGCTTTTTCTATCGCAATAAGAACGTAGCTGTGGTCGGCGGCGGCAATACCGCGCTCGAAGAAGCCCTTTATCTGTCGAATCTGGCGGCACATGTCACGGTCGTGCACCGGCGCGATAAATTCCGCGGCGAAAAGATCCTGGCGGACAAGCTGTTCGACAAGGCTGCCAACGGCAACGTCACGATCATCTGGGATCACGAGCTCGACGAAGTCCTCGGCGACGACATGGGCGTGACCGGCGGCCGATTCCGACACACCCAGAGCGGCGAGACCCAGGAGCTGGCCGTGGACGGTATCTTCATCGCCATCGGCCATAAGCCCAATACCGATATCTTCGCTGGTCAGCTCGATATGGAAGGCGGCTATATCAAGGTCCAGAGCGGTACCCAGGGCAACGCTACAGCGACCAGCAAACCCGGCGTGTTCGCGGCCGGCGACGTCATGGACCATGTCTATCGTCAAGCCGTAACCTCGGCCGGCTCCGGCTGCATGGCCGCACTTGATGCCGAAAAACATCTCGACGCGCTGACCGAGAACGAAACGCCGCGCGAACAACACGTCGAAAGCCAGGTCGCCCACCGCGAAGTCTGAAGCGACAGTCAAGCCATATAGGCTGGGCCGTCTCATAGCTCTTGATGGGTCATGAGAGCACGACGTTGGCAGCGCCCATCGACGCCCATCGGGCTTGCCAGATAAAAGCCTAGGTTATGGGCTGCCCATGGTTCTTCGTACATGGGCGGCCCAACTCGACAGAACGGGTGTTGTCGGGCGGCCATTCTGCGTTGCTGCTGGCCTAGAACGACGATACACAGTCGCCATGCCTGGTCTTGGCGCCAAACAGGCCAGGCCTAGACTCGCCCGACCGACCCACGGGCGCTAGGCGCGGCCTTCGGTGTGCGGCATCATGAGCGCATGAACAACGTCCTATCGATACTTTTCCGGTCGCGTACTGGCACCAGCCTTGGCCTAGCCTGTGCAATGGTCCTATCGGCCTGCAGCACCACCAGTACGCCGGAAAGCGTCCAGCAAAGCCTCGAAAAGACCACCCCGGAACGTCAGACCATCGCCACCGTCGCACTGGCCCAGGTCGGCGATGCCTATCGCGCCAATATGGCCGGGCCCGACCAGTACGACGATAGCGGCCTGGTCTACTATGCCTATCGACAGAATGGGCGTGCCCTGCCGCGCGGGCTGCAAGCCCAGATTGAGGCCGGGCATCCGATCCCACTGGCCCAGGCTGAACCGGGCGATCTCGTATTCTTTCGTATGGACAGTCCCAACGGCCAGGGACGCCTGACGGTCGGTGTCCTGATCGATAGTCAGTTGGCGGTACTGGCCTTGCCCGGCACGCTCGACCAAGGCGGCGGCGTACGACGCGTATCGCTATCCGGAGATTACTGGCAACAGCGTCTGGTCGGCGTAGCGCGTCTATTGCCCGAAGCGACGGCGTCCCGCTGAATCCCGTCAGTCTGCGAACGGCGCCGAGCGCGCCGCTCGTTCGGTTCAACCGTCATGCCATCATCAAAAAAGGCGCCTTGAAGGCGCCTTTTTCATATCAGCGAATCGGGTCGCGGTTTATTTCAGCTTTTCGCGGATACGGGCCGACTTGCCGCTGCGCTCGCGCAGGTAGTACAGCTTGGCACGGCGTACGTCGCCGCGGCGCAGTACCTTGATCTCGGCGATGCCCGGGGAGAAGGTCTGGAAAACGCGCTCGACACCTTCGCCGTGCGAGACCTTGCGGACCGTGAAGGCCGAATTCAGGCCACGGTTGCGCTTGGCGATGACCACGCCTTCGAAGGCCTGCAGACGCTCCCGCTCGCCTTCGACCACGCGCACCTGAACGACGACGGTATCACCGGCGGAAAATTCGGGGATGTTTTTGCCGTTTTGCTGCTCGGCTTCCAATTCGTCGATGATGTTGCTCATGGCCTGCCTCTGAATCGTGATTTGAGCCGTGGGTCGGCGTTCAAAGTCGGCGGATTATACCGGAAACGATCCGCTTTTGGGGACCCTTGACGCCAATCCTTCGTAATTTTTTATGCGCTCCCAGGCATGGCACCGTATTCGGCGATGAATTCTGCGAGCAGTGTCTCTTGACGGTCGGTCAGCTCGATCGAATCGAGCAGATCTGGCCGACGCAGCCAAGTCCGACCGAGCGCCTGTTTTTCCCGCCAGCGCTCAATACGCGCATGATCGCCCGACAACAGAATATCGGGCACCGCCCCGTCTTGGCTATGCGGCGGCCGCGTATAGTGCGGATGATCGAGCAGTTCGGCCGAAAACGAATCCTGACTCGCCGAGCGTTGGTCACCGAGTACACCATCCAACAGCCGAGCAACGGCGTCCACGATCATCATAGCCGGCAGCTCGCCGCCGGACAGCACCATATCCCCAGCCGAAATCTCGGCATCGACATACCGATCGATAAAACGCTGGTCGATGCCTTCATAACGGCCGCAGACCAGTACGAACCCCGGCGACGCTGCCAGCCGCTCGGCCCAGCGCTGATCGAATCGCTCGCCCTGCGGCGACATGAGCAAGACAGGCGACGACTGAGCTGCTGCCTGTGCCGATCGGATTTCGGCAAGCGTTTGCGCCAGCGGCGCAGACTGCATCACCATGCCAGGGCCGCCCCCATAGGGCCGATCGTCGATGCGACGGCTGGCGCTGTCGGTATAGTCGCGCGGATTCCAGCTCGTCAGCGACAAACGACCTTCGCGCAGCCCGCGCCCGACGACACCGTAGTGTTCGAGCTGATCCAGCCACTCAGGAAACAGCGTAATCGCGTCGATGCGCATGGCGATCCAGTCACAGAGCTAAAACAAGCCGATCTCAGACCGGCAGTGCACTCAACGTGCCCCGCCGCGGCCTTACCGCCGCTAAAACTCAGGATCCCAATCGACCACGATCCGGCCGGCTTCGAGATCCACCTCGGTGACGTATTCATCCATCACCAATGGAATGAGGCGTTCTCGATCGCCCTTAACGACCAGCACATCGTTGGCACCGGTCTCCATCATCGCCGAGACCTGGCCGAGATCGATAGCTTCAAGGGTCACCACGCGCAGCCCGACCAAATCAAACCAGTAGTATTCGCCTGGCTCTGGATCGGGCATATCTTCGCGCGCCACTGCGATATCGAGATCGAGCAGTTCAACCGCCGCATCACGATCGGGTAGCGGCTCGCCCTCGGCATCCGCTAGACGCGCTACCAGAGTTTTGCCCTGGAGGCGCCCCTCCAATACCTGATACTGCTGACGCTGACCGGCGTTACCGATCCACCAGCGTTGGTAATCGAGGATCGACTCGATCGGGCGGGTATGGGAATAAACCTTGATCCAGCCACGAACGCCGAACAGGCCATGGACCTGGCCGAGCACGACGTGGCGATGCGGCGTCGTCTCGGCCATGATCGAGCGATCAGCTCTGAGTGCTGTCCAGACCCGACTCGTCGGTCTTGGCGTCCGGATTGTCCGGACCCGCCGCCGACACATCGCCAGTCGCACCGGCCGGGGTCGTCTGGCCCTTGGCTTCCTTAGCCTTGGACTCGGCCGGGGCCGCGCGTTCGGCAGCCACGCCTTCGCCATGACGGTTGAAAGACTTGACCAAGTTAGTCACGCGCTCAGAAAGCTGCGCGCCCTGACCTTTCCAGTGTTCGATACGCTCAATATCCAAGCGCAGCGGTACTTCGCCGCCAACAGCCACCGGATTGAAGAATCCAAGACGCTCGAGGTAACGACCGTCACGCGGATTGCTCTTGTTGGTGACCACAATGTGATAGAAGGGCTTCTTCTTCGCGCCGGAGCGTGCGAGCCGGATTTTGACCATAGCCGAATTATCGCCGTTGTAGATTCATGTGCACGCGGCGTTTATCCGCGCGCGGTTTGAAGGACGCGCATTGTACGCCAATGCGCAGAAAATGGAACCCGTGTGTATAAACCGCCGGGCTGGTACTCAACGTCCCATGCCCGGCGGCAGGGTCGGGCCGCCGCCGCCACCCATGCCGCCCGGCATGTTACCGCCGCCCATGCCTTGCATGGCACGCATCATCTTCTTCATGCCACCGCCTTTCATCTTCTTCATCATCTTACGCATTTGCGTATGCTGCTTGAGCAGGCGGTTGATGTCCTGGACCTGGGTGCCGGACCCCGCTGCGATGCGGCGCTTGCGCGAAGCCTTGATCACATCGGGGAATGCTTTTTCCTGTTTGGTCATGGAGTCGACGATTGCCAGCATACGCTTGACCTGGGTCTCGTCGGCGGCCGCGGCCATGCCCTTGGGCATTTGCGCGCCGCCGGGCATCTTTTCCATCAGCGCGCCAATACCGCCCATGTCCTGCATCTGGCGCAACTGATCGGCCAGGTCATCGAGATCGAAGCCTTTGCCCTTTTTGAGCTTTTTCGCGAGCTTGTCGGCCTTGTCGCGATCGACCTTCTGTTCGGCCTCCTCGACCAGCGATAGCACGTCGCCCATGCCCAGGATGCGCGAGGCGACACGATCTGGATGGAATGGCTCGAGCGCTTCGAGTTTTTCACCGGTACCGAGGAACTTGATCGGCTTGCCGGTAATCTGGCGCACCGACAGCGCCGCGCCGCCGCGGGCGTCGCCGTCGACCTTGGTCAGCACTACGCCGGTCAACGGCAGTGCATCGCCAAACGCCTTGGCGGTATTCGCGGCGTCCTGGCCGGTCATGGAATCGACCACGAACAGGGTTTCGATCGGGTCGAGGATCTGGTGCAGATCGCGTACCTCGCCCATCATCTTTTCGTCGATACCCAGACGACCGGCGGTATCCACGATCAAGACGTCGTACAGACCCTTACGTGCCGCCTCGAGCGCCGACTTAGCGATCTTTTTCGGCTTGTCGGTCGAGGCACTCGGGTGGAAGTCCACGCCGACATCGCCAGCCACGCGCTCGAGCTGATCGATCGCTGCCGGACGATACACGTCGGCCGAGACCACCAGCACCGATTTTTTCTCGCGCTGCGACAGATGGCGCGCAAGTTTGCCGACCGACGTCGTCTTACCCGAACCCTGCAGGCCGGCCATCAGCACCACTGCCGGCGGCTTGGCGCGTAGGTTCAGGCTTTCGTTGGCCTCGCCGAGCAGATTGGTCAGCTCATCGCGCACGATCTTGATCAGTGCCTGGCCCGGAGTGAGGCTGCTCATCACCTCGGACCCGACCGCGCGCTCGCGGATGTCGTCGACGAACTGCTTGACCACCGGCAGCGCCACATCGGCCTCGAGCAGCGCCATGCGCACTTCGCGCAGCGTGGACTTAATGTTGTCCTCGGTCAGCCGGCCACGGCCGGACAGCGTCTTGAGACTGCGATTGAGACGATCGCTAAGGGAATCGAACATGAGAACACGCTCTTGCTGTTACTGCCCCTAGTATAACGGTCTGAAGCCCGTTCTTGTTTGCCGTGAATGCGCAGCGATCGCGTCGGAGCTGTCGTATCGCCGGCTCAGCGTACGCTGCGGTCGTCCTGCCAATCCCAAATACGGCACAATAGGTCGTCATGCCCTATTGCCTCGTCCATCACGGATGACTTTCGTCGTCATCGAAGTTTTGTTGGCTGCTCTGGCCTATACAGCCGCCACGCGCGCGGTATGGCGCCACCACGCAGTCGGCGCGCCCTATTTGCCAGTGACCCTGTTCGGCGCCGCCGGCCTGATCATGCAATTGATCGCCCTCATACACATGACCCTGCATACCGGGGCCATGATTATTGGGGTCGGTACCGCGCTATCGCTGTTTGCCTGGCAGGCCGCGCTGCTGCTGTGGCTGTTCTCGCTCAAACGCTCGATTGGCGCGCTTGGGCTGGTCATCTATCCGATGGCCGGGCTGTGCGTGATCGCCGGACTATTGGTGCCGGATCCGAACGGCGCCCACGAGGCCCTGGACTGGCCACTGCAGGCACATATCCTGCTATCGATGCTTGCGTATGGACTACTCACGCTGGGCGCTGTCCAGGCGGCGGTGCTGTCGATCCAGCATCGTCAGCTGCGCCGGCGGCCACCGTCGGGACTATTTACGACGCTGCCGCCGCTACAGACCATGGAAACGCTGCTGTTCCGGCTGATCGGGGCGGGCTTTTTCGTGCTCAGCCTAGCGATCGCTACCGGCGTATTGTTCATCAACCACCTGTTCGAACAGCATCTGGCGCACAAGGCCGCGCTATCGTTGGTGGCTTGGCTGGTGTTTGCGATCCTGCTGTTCGGGCGCTGGCGCTATGGCTGGCGCGGCCGGGTGGCGGTGCGCGGCGTGATGATTGGTTATATCGTGTTGGTGCTGGCGTATTTCGGCAGCAAGTTGGTGCTCGAGCTGATTCTAGGCGAACATTGGTGGTAACCGGAACCACCCAACCGATCCGGCCGTTTCATTTGACGACGAGCCCGTAGTCCTTGGACGCAATCCCCCTGTGGGTGCTGTTTGGCATCCTCATTTTTATGCTGGCGCTGTCGGCATTCTTCTCCGGTTCCGAAACCGGCCTGATGACCTTGAACCGTTATCGCATGAAGCATATGGCCAAGACCGGCCATGGTGGTGCGAAACGGGCCGCCGACATGCTCGAGACGCCGGACAAGCTGATCGGCCTGATCCTGCTCGGCAACAACCTGGTCAACATCATCGCCTCGTCGCTGGCGACCATGATCGGCATCCGGCTCTACGGCGACTTCGGCGTGGTGCTGTCAACGATATGCCTGACCATCGCAGTGCTGATCTTTTCCGAGGTCACCCCCAAGACGTTGTCCGCCCTGTATCCGGAGCGTATCGCCTATCCGGCGGCCTATATCTACCAGCCGTTGCTGCGGGTGTTCTGGCCCCTGGTGTATCTGTTCAACTCGGCCGGGCGCGGTGTGCTCTGGCTGCTGCGGGTCTCGCCGGAAGAGGCCGCGGGACACTCATTATCCTCCGAGGAGCTGCGCACCGTGGTCACCGAGGCTGGCGCCATGATCCCGCGCCGCCACCAGCAGATGCTGCTCTCGATTCTCGACATGGAAAACGCCACCGTCGAGGACATCATGGTCCCGCGCAACGAAATCGTGGGCATCGATATCAGCAAGCCCTGGCCGGAGATTCTCGAACAGCTCGTACATAACCAGCATACCCGGCTGCCCCTGTTCGACGGCTCGATCGACTCGATCGTCGGTATGGTGCATATGCGCCGGATGCTGGCGCTGATCTCCAACAACGAGCTAGACAAGGACTCGCTGGTGGCGCTGGCCAGTGCCCCGTATTTCATTCCGGAAAACACGCCGCTCAACCAGCAGCTGCTGAATTTCCAGAACCAGAAACGCCGGATCGGTTTCGTGGTCGACGAATACGGCGACATCCAGGGCCTGGCCACGCTCGAAGACATCCTTGAAGAGATCGTTGGCGAATTCACCACCGACCCGCTCACCCGGGTCAAGAACGTCACCATGGACGGCGACAACAGCTATCTGGTCGACGGCACGGTCTCGATCCGGGCACTCAATCGCGCCCTGGGGTGGAAGCTGCCGGTGGACGGGCCGCGCACGATCAACGGCCTGATCACCGAGCAGACCGAGACCATCCCCCAGGCCGGCACCCGGGTCAAAATCAGCAAATATGTCTTCGAGATCACCGAGACCAGCGCCAACCTGATCCAGACCGTGCGCGTGCACCCGCCGCGGCGCAAGCGTCGTCTGCGTGGCGGCGATTTCGAACGCAGCGAACCCGAGCCGTCCGAGTCACAGCGCTACGAAGACAGCAGCTGATTCGCCTGGCGGCACGGCATCGTTCCTCAGCCGGTCGCGTCGATCGCTTCGGCCAAGCGCCCGACCGGCACCACCTCGAGCTCGCCGACGCGCTGGCTGCGCGGCGCGTTAGCCTTGGGTACGATTGCGCGGGTAAAGCCGTGCTTGGCGGCCTCGGCGAGCCGGTCCTCGCCGCCAGGCACGGGCCGGATCTCGCCGGCCAGGCCGATCTCGCCGAAGATAATTAGCTTTTCGCCGAGCGGCTTGTCACGAAAGCTCGACAGCGCGGCCAGGACCACGGCGAGATCGGCCGCAGTCTCGGACACGCGCATGCCGCCGACCACGTTCACGAACACATCCTGATCTGCGAGCGCGATACCGCCGTGGCGGTGCAGTACCGCCAGCAACATTGCCAGACGCTGCGAATCCGGGCCAAGCGCTACGCGCCGCGGGTTATGCAGCTGCGAACCATCGACCAGAGCCTGTACCTCGACCAGCATCGGCCGCGAGCCTTCGCGGGTGACCATCACTGCACTGCCCGGCACCGCGGTGTCGTGGCGCGATAAAAAGATCGCGCTCGGATTCTTGACCTGCTTGAGCCCAGCCCCGGACATCGCGAATACGCCCAGTTCGTTGACCGCACCGAAGCGGTTCTTGACCGCACGGATCACCCGAAAGCGCGAGGAAGCCTCGGCCTCGAAATACAGCACGGTATCAACCATGTGCTCGAGCACCCGCGGGCCGGCGATCGTGCCTTCCTTGGTCACGTGGCCGACCAAAATCAGCGCCGTGCCCGTGGCCTTGGCGAAGCGAACCAACATCGAGGCCGACTCGCGTACCTGCGAAACACTGCCCGGGGCCGACGACAACGCCTGCGAGAACACGGTCTGGATCGAATCGATCACCAACAGTTTGGGCGCCTGCGGCTTGGCCAGCGCCAACACCCGCTCGACGCAAGTCTCGGCCAGGACCGCCAGATCGGCATCGGCCACGCCGAGCCGCTGGGCGCGGAGCTGGACCTGCTCCAACGATTCTTCGCCGGTGTCGTAGAGCGCCGGCACATCGGCCGACAGCTGGGCCAGCACCTGCAGCAGCAGAGTCGATTTGCCGATCCCGGGGTCGCCACCGATCAGGATCACTGAGCCCGGCACCAGACCACCGCCGAGCACCCGGTCGAGCTCGCTCAGCCCGGTCGGGGTGCGCGGCGTTTCGCGCGGCGTGATGGCATTGAGTTTCTGAACCTGCGGCGTGGTATCACCAAACGAGACCGGCGGTGCCGCCGCCCCGGGCTTGGCAGGCGCGGCCGGCACACTCTCGGTCAACGTATTCCAGGCCCCGCAGTCCGGGCACTGGCCGGACCATTTGGGCTGGGTCGAACCACAGTTGTCGCAGACGAAAACAGTCTTGGTCTTGGCCATCGGGTTTCGGGCTCGGCTGAGCAAACGGGCATACTAGGCGGTCAACGACGATGCGCCAACAAGGCGTCCGCGCCGACGGGAGACGAACAACAATCATGGTGGACCGCGAGGATTTCGAATTCGAAAGCCAAGGCACGACGTGTCGTGCCTGGTTCTACCCAGCCCAGAACGAGGCGATGATCGGCTCGGCTGGCGTGCCGGCCATCGTCATGGCTCACGGCCTAGGCGGCACCCGCGATGCCGGCCTGGAAGCGTTCGCGACCCGATTCGCGGACGCCGGCTTTGCCGTGATCGTGTTTGATTATCGCTATTTCGGCGCCAGCGACGGTCGGCCGCGGCAACTCTTGTCGGTCTCGGCCCAACTGGCCGACTGGGCAGCCGCGATCAAAGCCGTGCGGGCCGTCGACGGCATCGACGCCGAGCGAATCGCGCTCTGGGGCACCTCGTTTTCGGGCGGCCACGTGATCGCAGCCGGTGCGGCCGATCAGCGCGTGGCCGCGATTGCCTCGCAAGGACCGATGATGGACGGGCGCGCCGCGGTATTGAACGTGCTGCGCCAGCGCGGGCTATGGCATATGCTCAAGCTGGTCTATGCCGGGCTGCGCGACCAGCTGGCCGACCTCGCCGGCGCCGAGCCCTACCGGATTCCGCTGGTGGCGCAGCCCGGTGGCTTCGCGGCCATGAGCACCGAAGACGCCTATGCAGGCTATATGGCGATCACACCGTCCGACTGGCGCAACGAAATGAGCGCACGCACGCTGCTCACCCTGGCTTTGTACCGCCCCGGACAGAAAGTCGCCCGTCTACGCTGCCCCACCCTGATCCAAATCTGCGATCAGGACAGCGTCGCGCCGGCCGAGGCCGCTGCGGACGCTGCCGCCCGCGGCGGCGACAACATCGTGACGCGCCATTACCGGATTGGCCATTTCGATATCTACCGGGGCGCCGGGTTCCGTCAGGCCAGCAGCGATCAGCTGACATTTTTCAAACAGGCGCTAGCGCCGCGACTAGGCCCGCCCTAGAACCCACGCAGCGGCATGCCGGGCTTGGCCACGCAGCCGGCCCATCGCGGCCGCAAGCGGCCCGGGCCGGCTCTATCCAGGGCTACGGCACACGCTATTGGCCGCCCATATACACACAGCAGGACATACAACAAAGGCGCGACCCGGGCGGGGCCCGGCCCTCGGCAACGCCTGGCGAGCGTCTGACTCCGGGGGCCTCCGACCCGCGCCAAGGCGGCGCCGAGCCGGTATCGGCTCAAACCGCGCCCGGTCCGACTAAATCGTTTCGAACGCGACCCGCGGCGTGAGCCGGCAAAACAATTCATAGGCGATCGTACCGGCGGCCTCAGCGACTTCATCCGCCGGGAGATCGGGCCCCCAGAGCGTGATCCGCTCGCCGATTTCGGCCTCGGGAACAGTGCGCAGATCGACGGTGAGCATGTCCATCGACACTCGGCCGATCAGGGGCACCCGCCGCCCACGAATACTGACCGGGGTACCCGAGGGCGCATGGCGCGGATAACCATCGCCATAGCCGATACCGACGACGCCGACGTCCATATCCTCCGGGGCACACCAAGTGGCGCCGTAACCGATCGGCTCGCCAGCCGCGACACGCCGCCGACTGATCAGAGGCGCGCTCAAGTGCATCGCAGGGCGCAAACCATATTCGGCGGCGCTGGCATGCCCCATAGGAGAACTGCCATAGAGCATGATCCCCGGACGCACCAGATCAGCATGACTGGCTGGCCAAGCCAGCACACCAGCCGAATTGGCGATCGAACACTGGCCGTCGAGAGTCGCCGTTGCCGCTTCGAAATTGGCGATCTGCTGCTCGGTCAGTGGGTGCTCGATATCGTCTGCACAGCCCAGATGGGTCAACCAACCGACGCGCTCGACATGCGGCAACACGGCGAGCTGGCGATCCAGGGCCGCGGCCTCGGCCGCCGGAAAACCTAGCCGATGCATTCCGGAATCGAGCTTGATCCAGACCGACAATGTCGGCCCGACATAGTCAGCCAGCACGTCGAGATGCGACCGATCGAAAACCACCGGCCGAATATCGTGCGCGGCAGCCTGCGCACAGATTGTTGCGTCCAGCGGCTGCGACAGCGTAACGATCGGCTCGACCCGACCGGCCCAGCGCAGCTGCAGCGCCTCTTCCAGCGACGACACAGCGAACCCATCGACGCCGGCCAGCGCACCCGCGACCGTAACCGCCCCATGGCCATAACCATCGGCCTTGACCGCGGCATACACGGCCTGGCGCGGCGCGAATTCGCGCACCTGGCGCAGATTGTGCGCCAGTGCGCTGCGATCGATGCTCGCCAGTGCGCGCCTCATGGCCGGGCACCGTGCTGCATAAAGCCCGCGGGCGACAGGTGCCGCAGCGATCGTCCAAACCGGTCGGTATGCACTGCGAGACGCCATTTCGGCCGGCCTAAGGCGTTGCGGGTCGAGCGCCACGCAAACGGTCCGCCCGAAGCGACAACCGGCGTATAGACGGGCCTCAAACGCAGCACGGCTGTGCGGATCAAAAACATGGGCTCGGCCTAATCGATGAAGTCGTCGTCGTAGTGGTCCTGGAGGTTCTCGAAACGCGTTAGATGCGACAGGAATGCCGTGCGCGCCGTACCGAGCGGGCCATTACGCTGCTTGCCGATAATAATCTCGGCCACCCCTTTGTCTTCGCTGTTTTCGTTATAGACCTCATCGCGATAGACGAAAATGATCACGTCCGCGTCCTGTTCGATGCCGCCCGACTCACGCAAATCGGACATGCGCGGCCGCTTGTTGTCGCGCTGTTCGACCTGGCGGTTGAGCTGCGACAGAGCGATCACCGGCACGTTCAACTCCTTGGCCATGGCCTTGAGCTGGCGCGAAATTTCCGAGATTTCGTTGGTTCGATTTTCCGCCGTACCCGGCACCTGCATCAGCTGCAGATAGTCGACCACGACCAGGCCGATATCGTGCTCGCGCTTCAGACGCCGCGCCCGGGCACGCATCTCGGACGGCGACAGACCCGCGCTATCGTCGATAAACAGCCGGGCGTTTTCGTTCATGATGCCGATCGCCGAGGTAATCTTTGGCCAGTCGTCCTCGGTCAGACGCCCTGAACGCAGGCGGCTCTGGTCGACCCGCCCCCAGGAGGAAATCATACGAATGACCAGCTGCTCTGCCGGCATTTCCAAAGAAAATACCGCGACCGGTACTTTCTCCTTGATCGAGATGTTTTCCACGATGTTCATGGCCAGCGAGGTCTTGCCCATCGACGGGCGTCCGGCCAGGATCAGCAAGTCGGCCGGCTGTAGGCCGTTGGTCATCTTGTCGAACTCGAGCAGTCCGGTGGGCACGCCGGAAAACGCGCCCTCGTTCTGCACCAGTTTCTCGATCTGATTGACCGCCTTGGTCAGCAGCGCGTTGAGCCCGACCGGGCCCTCCCCGCCCTTGCGGCCGCGCTCGGCGATCGCGAAGATTTCTTTTTCGGCCGATCCCAGTACGTCATCAGCGGATTGACCGGCCGGCTCGAAGGCCATCGAGGTGATTTGATCGCCCGCCCGGATGAGCTGGCGCATGACCGAACGCTCGCGAATGATCGTGGCATAGGCCTTGATGTTGGCCGCGCTCGGGATATCGGCCGCCAGATTGCCGATATAACTCGCCCCGCCGGCTTTCTCCAGCAGGCTGTTGTTGCGCAGCCACTCGGTGAGCGTGACCAAATCGCGCGGTTGACCGGTGTCGGCCAGATCGGCCAGACCCCGGAACAGCAGGCGATGATCCTCACGGTAGAAGTCATCCTCGCTGATGGTCCCGGCGATATCGTCCCAGGCTCTTTCGGATAGCAGCAGACCGCCGATTACCGACTGTTCGGCTTCGATGGAATGCGGGGGCAACTTGGCTTCAGCCATGAATTCGGCACAGGTATGGGCACGCGGTTCGCGCAGTTTACGCTACGCCGGCCGGAAGTTTCATTCGCCAGCGCATCGCACCGGGCTCGCGCCCCGAATGTCGGCACAGGCGCTGAAAGCGTGCATAAAAAACGCCGCCCGAAGGCGGCGTTTTTAGCGCTTTAGCGATCGCCTCTTAAGGCTCTTCGCGTTCGCCGATCGGCTCGTCGGCCTCGGTCGCCGACGCGTCGGCCGGCTCGCCGGCATCTTCGACGCGCTCGCCCTCGACCTCTTCGGCCGTGGCGTCGTCTTCGGTGTTTTCGTTGACCCGTGCCGGCATGTTGATGCCCATGTCGGTCTGCTGGGCCACGACGATCTCGATGTTGCAGACCACTTCGGCATGCAGCGTCAGCTCGGCCAGATAATAGCCGACCTGGCGGATGGTGCCTTCGGTGAGCGTGATCTCACGCGGATCGAGTTCGAAGCCTTCATCGTTGACGGCCTGAGCGATCTCCTGCGGACCGACCGAGCCGTACAGCTTGCCTTCGTCACTGGCCCGCATGGCGATCGTGAAGCTCTTGTTGCGCAGCTGATCGGCACGCAGCTTGGCGCGATCTTCACGCTCTTCCGAAGCCGCCTGCAGCTCGGAACGACGCTCTTCGAAGATAGCCAAGTTCTCGCGCGTGGCCGGCAGGGCCATGCCGCGCGGGAATAGATAGTTGCGACCGTAACCGGCACGCACCTTCACGGTGTCGCCGAGATCGCCCAGATTGCGGATTTTCTGCAGCAGAATGATGTCCACTTGAGCGCCTCCTTACGACGAATGGCGGTCGGTGTACGGCAACAGCGCCAGGAAACGGGCGCGCTTGACCGCGGTCGACAGCTGACGCTGGTAACGCGCAGCCGTGCCGGTGATACGGGACGGTACGATCTTGCCGGTCTCGGTGACGTACTGCTTGAGGGTTTCGATATCCTTGTAATCGATCTCTTCAACGCCTTCGGCGGTGAACTTGCAGAAACGACGACGACGGAAAAAACGAGCCATATCGGTGCTCCTTTAGCTAGCGGCCTGGGCCTTGCGGTCCTCGGACTTGCGATCGTCCGACTTCTCGGCGTTCTTGGCCAAGGGGGACGGATCGACGTCGGCCTTGTGGCGGGCGATGACGAGATGACGCAGCACGGCGTCGTTGAAACGGAACAGGTCTTCCAGTTCCTCGCGCGCTTCCTGGGAGCACTCGACGTTCATCAGAACGTAGTGGGCCTTGTGAATCTTGGTGATCGGATAGGCCAGCTGACGGCGGCCCCAATCTTCGTGGCGATGCACCGTACCGCCGTCGTTCTCGACGACGCCCTGGTACTTCTCGACCATCGCAGGCACCTGTTCACTCTGGTCCGGGTGGACCAGGAACACGATTTCATAATGTCGCATTGAATGTCCTTTCGGTTGACAGCCCCCGGGCAAGCGACCCGTAGAGCAAGGATTCGCGGCCAGCAATCGCCGCAAGGCGCGCGATTGTAGTCGCTGAGCTTCGCTAACGCAATGTATGGCTGCGCCGCTAGGCGTTCGGGCTGCGCTGGCGCACGGTCTCGAACAGGGCGACGGCCGCAGCTACCGAGACGTTCAGGCTCTCTATACCGGAAGTCATCGGAATCGACACACGCAGGTCACAATGCCGGGCGGTCAACTCGCGCAGCCCGCTCTGCTCGCCGCCGGCCACCCAGACCAACGGCGACGGCAGCGCCGTTGTGTAGAGCGACTGTTCGCTTTCGCCGTCCAGGCCGACCACCCAGAACCCTTCGTTCTTAAGCCGGTCGAGCGCACGCGAAAGATTGGTCACCACCACGAACGGCACCCGTTCGGCGGCGCCGGCGGCGACTTTACGAGCGGCCGCGGTCAGGCCCGCAGCTCGCTTGCGCGGCGCGATCACTGCGGTCACGCCGGCGGCGGCGGCGCTGCGCAGACAGGCTCCAAGATTATGTGGGTCCTGTACCTGGTCGAGCGCCAGCACCCAAGGCGTGTCGACCTTGCCCAGTAGCTCGCCGAGTTCAGACTCCCGGTACGCGCGCGGCAGCGCCACTTCGACCATACAGCCCTGGTGGCGCACTTCGGGAAGCCAAGCGTCCAGGCGCTTCATCGAGGTGGTTTCGACTGCCACCCCACGCGCCTCGGCTTCGGCCACCAGCTGTTCATAGCGGCCGTGGTACCGGCCTTCGGCCAGCCATAACCGCCTAATCGGTCGGTCGGTTTCGAGCGCCGAGGCAACGGCATGAAAACCGCCGATGCGTTCAATATCGTTGGTAGCGTCAGTCATCGCGGTCTCGCGTTCATTAAAAAGGCCCGGCAACGCCGGGCCATGGCAGCGGGCAACGGGCAGCCCTTACCCGTTGCTGTTTTCGTACTGCGGATTACCCAGATTCGGCGGCGCCGAGAAGGCTTGTTTTTCCTGACCTTCGACAATCGGTTTGATCACGATCGCCACCCGGCGATTCTCGGCTCGGCCCTGCTCGGTGGCATTCGAAGCGACTGGCTGCGATTCACCTCGGGCCCAGGTCAGTACGCGCTGGGACGTCACGCCCCGGCCTTCCAGAAACTGGGCCACAGCCTGGGCACGCTGCTGCGACAGCTTCAGGTTGTGCTGTTCGCTACCGGTACTGTCGGTAAAGCCGACCACGTGAATAGCGGTCTTATCGTACGACCTCAGAACACTGGCAATGCTGTTGAAGGTGTTCTGTGCAGTCGGATTCAGATCGGCGCTATCTACGGCAAACGACGCATCGCTGGCCACACCGATTTTGAGCGTGTCCTGATCGAGACGCGTGATCTCGAGCTCGTCGCGGGCCTGCTGAGCGGCCAGCTTCTTGTCGAGCTCCTTCTGTTGCCGATCCATATAGTGTCCAACGCCCCCGCCGGCCAAGGCGCCAAGGGCGGCGCCGATCGCGGCGTTGGTTCCGGACTTGTCGCCCAGCTGCGAACCCAGCAGACCGCCGAACACGGCGCCGACACCGCCGCCGATTTCAGCCCGACGGTTCGGATCGTTGGCGCAGGCGCTTACGGCGAGAGTGGCTGAAGTCAGAGCAGCGACGAGTAGAGCGGATTTGCCACGCGTCATAGTTAGGTCCCGGTATAAAAGTACAAAATGAACTAGGAAGACTTCTTGCCGCCCGATTTCTTGGAACGACGTTTATTGGACTTCGATTTGTTCTCGGCGTTGCGTTTCGGTTTCGACTTGCCCTTACCGCGTCGCTTGGAGGCTTCATCGTCGGCCTCGACCGGCTCGAAATCGATCTTGCGCTCGTCCAGATCCACCCGGGCAACCTTCACCTGCATCTTGTCCGCAAGGCGATAGACCCGCCCGGCATGCTCGCCGCGCAGACAGCGCGACTGGGCATCGAAGTGGTAGAAGTCGCTGGATAGCGACGATACATGTACCAAGCCGGTGGCAAAGATCCCATCGAGTTCGACGAACAATCCGAAGCCGGTTACGCCGGTCACAGTGCCATCGAAGGTTTGGCCGAGCGAGTCGCTCATGTACTCGCATTTGAGCCAGTCGTCGACGTCACGAGTGGCCTCGTCGGCACGCTGCTCGGCTTCGGAGCAGGTCTGGCCGAGTTGTTCCATGGCCGGCACGTCGTAGCCGAAAGTCTTGGGCCGGCGGCGTTTTTCGACGTGCTTGATGGCTCGATGTACCAACAGATCCGGATAGCGTCGGATCGGCGACGTGAAATGCGCATAGTGATCGAGCGCCAGGCCGAAATGGCCTTCGTTGTGCGGCGTATAGACCGCCCGCTGCAGGCTGCGCAACATGACCGTCTGGATCAGACGCGCATCCGAGCGGTCCCGGACCTGCTCAAGCAGACGCGCATAGTCGGCGGCATCCGGATCGTCGCCGCCGGGCAGCGCCAGACCACGCTCGGCGAGAAACGCCCGCAGATCTTCCAGTGCATCCGCGGCTGGCCCGGCATGCACGCGATACAGCATCGGCATGCGCTTGCGGGTCAAATGCTTGGTCGTAGCGACGTTGGCCGCGATCATGCACTCTTCAATGATCTTGTGCGCCACGTTGCGCTCGGTGGGCACGATGCGCGCGATCTTGCGGTCTTCGTTGAAGACGATACGCGTCGCCTGGGTCTCGAACTCGATCGCCCCGCGATCGCGGCGGTTGTCGAGCAGCGCTTCGTACAGATCGTACAAATCATCTAGCGGTTTCTGCAGACCGGCATAGCGCTCCGGCATGTTCTCCGGATTGTCCAGCCAGTCGGCGACCTGCTCGTACAGCAAACGCGCATGCGACTGGATCACCGCCGAATAGAACTTCGAGGATTTCAGCTCGCCGGCCCGGTTCAGACGCATTTCGCAGACCACGGCCAGGCGATCGACCTCCGGGTTAAGCGAACACAGCCCGTTGGACAACGCTTCGGGCAGCATCGGTACGACATAGTCGGGGAAATACACCGAGGTCGCCCGGCGCTGGGCTTCTTCGTCCAGCGACGAATCCTTATCGACATAGTGCGAGACATCGGCGATCGCGACATACAGCTTGAAGCCGGCGCGTGTTTTCTTGGCGAACACGGCATCGTCGAAATCGCGGGCATCGGCCCCGTCGATGGTCACCAGCGGCATATCGCGTAGATCGACCCGACCGGCCTTATCAGCCTCGGCGACTTCATCACCGCAGGCTTTGGCCTGCTCCATGGCTTCGGCCGGCCATTCATGCGGAATCCCGTTCGAACGGATCGCGATATCGATTTCCATGCCCGGCGCCATGCGATCACCGAGCACTTCGACCACCTCGCCGACCGGCTGACCGCGCTTGGACGGCGGCTGGGTCAGCCGCACGGTTACGATCTGTTCATCCTCAGCGCCGTTGCGCGCATTGGCGGGCACCCGAATCTGGTGCCCGATTCGAGCGTTATCGGGCACCACGTGGTACATGCCGTTATCGGCCACGAACCGACCGATGACTGTTTCGTTAACCCGCTCGAGCACTTCGGCGATACGCCCTTCCCGGCGCCCGCGCGCATCGCGGCCGGTCACGTGCACTACGACCCGATCGCCGTGCATGACCAGCCGCATCTGGCGCGGGCTGAGAAAAACATCATCCTGGCTGCCGTCGTCCGGCAACAAAAAGCCGAACCCATCGCGGTGGCCCTGGACCTTGCCGCGCACCAGATCCATCTTGTCGATCGGGCCGAGTGCGCCGCGCCGGTTCTCCAGCAACTGGCCATCGCGCAGCATGGCGCGCAGGCGATGGTCAAAGGCTTCGGCGGCATCGCCGACGAGCGCGTAATAATCGATCAGTTCCGAGCGGGTCATCGGCCGACCTTCGGTGGCCAGATCCTCCAGTACCAGCTGTCGGCTGGGCACCGGCTCGGCATAGCTGCCCTGCTCGGACGAAAACTGCGGGTCGCGGTCGCGCCAATCGTCGACCGCGCGTTCTTTCTTAGTCAAAATACTTCTCCATAGACGAGGCTCACGATACCGCAACAGCCAACGGTGAAAAATCATCGTTGACAAAGACTCTAACGGCAACTAAATTATGCGCTCCTTAGCCGAGGTGGCGGAATTGGTAGACGCGCTAGCTTCAGGTGCTAGTGGGCGAGAGCCCGTGGAGGTTCAAATCCTCTCCTCGGCACCAAACAAAGAAAAAGCCGCTGTTTTTCAGCGGCTTTTTTTTGTCCGCTTTCAGCGCGCCAGGGCATGGCCGGCGTGTTTGCGGCCTTTCCCATGCTCAGGTCCGGGCACGGCCGACCGGCGATCACCCGATGCGCCCGCGCAGCGCACGCCCTCTCCTATACCCTACCCAGATACGGGCCCCGCTGAGGCGACGCCCTCAATTACGACCTTCGTCTGCCGATAGAATCCAGGGCCGGTTGAGGCCCGTGTGAGTTCGCGTCGGACCTGATCGAGCGCTGCGACAACAGGCAATTCAAATACAACCGCCTACAGGAGTCGCCCGCTCGCTTGAATCGAAGAAAGGCGGTCAGCCCGGCGGGTATGCCGTGCGGCTTTATCTTCGTTCGTTGGCCAGGAACATCCGCTACTGCAACCGGCTGTTGCACGCCACTCGCATCCAATCTCAACCGAGTCCAGGAGCATCGGGAAAGCCGGACTAGCACCGTTTTTCCGTTCGTTTTCGGTGATTAGTATCGAGGGTTAGCGTTGATGAGAGTACCGCGTTTAGGTCTAGCGACTCGGCTTTCTTTAGCCATCGCCGCCTGCGTGTTTGCAGGCTTTATCGGGCTCAGCTTCTGGCTGACTTCCAGTTCTGCCCAAATGGTTCGCACCAATGCGGGCAACGACATGGCCCGCGAACAGCAGCAGATCGCGAAGATGATCTCGCTGTTCCAAGACACGCTCGAAACCCAGGTCAGCAAATCTCTCGACCTCTTTCTATCGAACCTGGCCAGCAGTTATTCGCTGGATCCCCAGGAGCGGATCGACGTCGGCGGACATTCGGCACCAACGCTGACCTCATTCGGCCGAACTTTGAACAACTCGTTCGACGTAGTCGATCACTACACCGACCGTACTAATGACCCGGTCACCCTGTTCGCGCGGGACGGGCAGGATTTCATCCGCATCAGCACGTCGCTCAAGAAAGCAGACGGTACACGCGCGATCGGCACCCTGCTCGATCGCGACAGCACCAGCTACAAGCAGTTGATGGCCGATAAGCCCTATGTCGGTACGGCCAATCTGTTCGGTACGCCTTACATCACCAAATACAAACCCATCCACGACGACGACGGACGCGTGGTCGGTGCCTGGTTCCTCGGAGTTGGCATCGCCGAGCAGATGGCCCAGCTGACAACCCAGATTCGGGAACTCGGCCGCGGCGAGAACGGGTTCGCCATGCTCATCGATTCCCGGAACGGGCAAGTCGTTGCCGGCGGGCCCTATGAAGGACAGGCGATCCGCGATATCCCGGTCGCCGGCAATGAGCAGCCATTGGCGGCACTGTTGCAAAAGCCACAAGGCGAGATCCATTACCGCCCCCGTGGTGACGATACGCGCGCGCGTACGACGTATTATTTGAGCTATCCCGCCTGGCACTGGGTAATCGCCAGCACGGTGGTCAACCAAGAGGTCGAAGCGGGGATTGCCCATCTGAAAAATCAGGCACTGTGGATCACCCTGCTGGTCGCGATCGCTCTGGCGGCGGTGTTCTATGGGCTGTTGCGCGTCATGCTCGGTCGCCCGCTGGCGCAGGTCGTCCGCACGGCCGAAGCGCTTGCGGGAGGCGATCTGACCCAGCGCATGACAAGTCGGCGCCGCGATGAAATCGGCCAGCTGATCGGGGCCATGAACGGCATTGGCGAGGGTCTGTCCGAAATCGTACAGAAGGTGCGTCGCAGCGTGAGCACACTCAGTCACGGGGCCGAGACCATCGCCCGCGACACCAACTCTCTGTCCGAGCGCAGTGACCAGGCGGCCAGCAGCTTGCAACAGACTTCGGCCTCTCTCGAAGAGATTACGGCGACGGTGGAAAACACGGCCAGCAGTGCCGACCGAGCCCGGACCTTGAGCAACGATACGGCCGACCTGGCACGTTCGGGCAATTCGGCAATGGACGATGCCCGTTCATCGATGCAGACCATCAATCGGTCGGCCGAAAAGATCGGTGAGATTCTAACGCTGATGGATTCGCTGGCTTTCCAGACCAATATTCTGGCCTTGAATGCCTCCGTCGAAGCGGCCCGCGCCGGCGAGCACGGGCGCGGCTTCGCCGTGGTGGCCCAAGAAGTCCGCGGTCTGGCCGATCGAACCGCTCAAGCCGCTGGCGACATCCGTACATTGATCGAGCAGTCGACCGAGGATGCCCGCAATGGCGATACGCAGGTGACGCTCGCGGCTGACCGCGTCGCCGAGATTCTCAATGCGGTCTCGCACGTACAGACCGTCGTGGCCGAGATCAGCGAAGGCGCCGCGCAGCAGAACGAAGGCATCCAGCAAATCAATACCGCGGTCAATGAGCTGGATACCACGACCCAGCAAAATGCCGGCATGGTCGAAGATTCTTCCAAGGCCGCGCAGACGATCCGCGATCAAGCCAGTACGCTGGCTGAGCTGGTCTCTCGTCTGAAAGTCTCGGAGGAAGCCCAGCAGGGCTTTACGGCCCCTGCCGAGCCCTCGGTTCGTGCCCGCGCACCGGCATCGCCAGCGTTCGACACCCCGGCCAAAGCCCAACCCCGGGCCCGCCGCACCCCAGTCGAACCCCAGCCGGCCAATGAGAACGACGACGCCGACTGGGCCACTTTTTGACCGCGTCGCAAAACGATGGCGGCCCGGTAACGGGCCGCCGCTGGCCGATCACAGCGCGGCGCTTCTGATGGATTCATGCACGAGGCCGGCCTAGCGGTCGATCGGCCTTGCTCGGCCCGGCACGGGCATAAAACGTCACCCAAGGCTAGCGGTGGTCGCGGGTCAAACGATGCCCATGCGTTTGCCAGAAGCGGGTCGCCGAGTTGATCAACTCCAGCAGACGGCCCGGTTCCGGATGGCTTCCGGGCGGCAGTTCGATACCGGCAATGGGTAGCCGATCACTCGATCCATCCCCAGGCTTCAGGTGAATGACCAGACCGCTGGTATGGCACAGGCATTGCCCGTTTCTTTCGATCGTCCACTGAGGGCCTTCCGTTACAAACTGTCGATCTACCATGGCATCAATCGATCGCGCACTATCGACACGAGCCATCAGAGCCAGGGGTGTGGCCGGTATGTCGCCATGTCGGACGCCGTATTTTGCAGCGCGGAATTTTTCTCCAGCGCCCCGAACATGCGCTATCCGTAGGTCTACTTAAACGGAATGGTCGATGCACGCATAAGCGTGCGCCGGTTCTGTGTTCGCCCGGCGATCTCGGGCGGTGCCGTCAACAGCGTCGGGCCGGCATCTCATTGTTCAATAACGGTGTCTTAGCGATATTATGACGCCGCGACAGCTTGCACGATAAGGGGGAAAAACCGTCATGGCTTTACGTATCTACGAACCAGTGACTCCGCCCGATCTCGCAATAAATCGGAAATCGGTCAAGGCGATCTTGTCGCACCTGTTCATTGATCTACCCCAGGCAGTACTGGTCGCCGACCGCGAGCGACGGGTCATATCCGTCAATCCTGCGGCCTGTCAGCTTTTCCGGTACAAAGAACAAGAGCTGATCGGGCAGTCGACCAGCTCTCTTTACGCCAATGCGGCGGATTTCGTCGAACAAGGCGAAAAACGCTTCAACAGCGATGCGCAGGCCGTTCACGACCAGTACTTAATGCGCTATCAGCGCAGCGATCATAGTGTATTCACCGGCGAGACGATCGCAGGTCCGATTCGCGAATCGCCCGAGGCCCCGCCGCTGTACATGGCGTTGATTCGCGACGTCTCGGCCCGCCTCAAGGCCGACGAAGTATTGGAAAAGCTCTACAACATCACGTGCGATCCCAGTCTGAGCTTCGAACAGACCCAGCGCGCGATTCTCGAGCTGGGCCGGTCATATTTCGCGATGCCGCTCGGTCTCGTCAGCAATATCGATGATCACACTTTCGAAATACGCGAGGCCATCGACGTCAACGACGAGACTCATAGCGGGGATATTCATCCAACCGCCGAGACGTTTTGTTCGGAGATCGTCGCGCGTCGCGGACCATATGCCACCGATCGCCTGAACGATTCGGCCATGTGCGAACACCCGGCCTTTCGACGCTTTGGCCTAGGCTCGTATATCGGTGCGCCGCTCTATCTCAAAGGCGATTTCATCGGCACGATCGCCTTCTGTAGCCCTCGCTCAACCGGCGGTTTTACCGATGAGCATCTCAAGATCGTTGCGATGTTCGCGCAGTGGCTCAGCCATGAAATCGAACGCAATCAGGCGCTGGTCGAATTGCAGCAGGCCCATGCCAAGCTGCAACAGATTGCGACCCAGGACGAACTGACCGGCCTGGGCAATCGGCGCCAGCTCACCGAATACTTCGACCGCGAACAAAGCCGGGCCGAGCGTTATAGCCGCCCCTTGAGTGTCGCTCTAGTCGATTTCGATCATTTCAAGCAGTTGAACGACCAATACGGCCATGCCGCCGGGGACGCGGCCCTGCAGCTATTCGCCAAGGTTGCCAATGCAACGCTTCGCAGCTCGGATCTGGTCGGACGCTGGGGCGGCGAAGAGTTCATCATCGTCCTACCCGACACCCCGGTGGACGCCGCCAAGACCGTGATCGACCGGCTGCTCGGCAATATTCGAACGGCGCCGTTCGAACCCGGGAGTCACAGGGTTGTATTGACTGCCAGCGCCGGTCTGGCGTCGACCCTCGGCAAAGAAAGCCTCGAAGACGTCTTGAGCCGCGCCGACGGTGCGTTGTACGCCGCCAAGGCTGCCGGTCGCGATCGGGCTCTCATGAGTGCCGACCCGCTCAGGGGGCCGGCTTGATTCGCAAGATCAAACCGCCCGGGCGCGAACTTCGGCCGCCTCCAGCCAAGGCGTATTGATGTCCCGTGCGAAGCCACACCATAAACACCCGGCGGCTAAACAAAACGCCGCGCGGGCGACGTCGTCACCCACCATTAGCCGCGGGTTCGAGTGAACCGTAGTGGTTCCGAAGGGTTGTGCCCAAATCGCGTCTGGCGGCATCGCACAACCCGGTTGCACGGCCTGGTCAGCAGCCCCTGCCGTGCCGGCCACGATTTGCGGCAGCAAGGCAGCGCTCGTACCGCCTATCAACAAAGCCTAGGACGACACCGCATGATCGAGCATAACCCCAGTCGTCGAACAAACTGAGCCTCCGGCAGGTCGAACGGATGCCCGCCAGGGCACAGAGCGGGCTGCGGCGTTCGTGTCATCCCAATCGGTAAGTCGACGTCGCCAAGACGATCGGTATGATGAACCCGCCGCGGTGATGCATCGTGGCCCAGGATTTGTGCGCCATTCATCAATGGCTTGGAACTGTGTTCATCCTATCCGGCAAAGGATTTAGCTCATGCAGCAGAAACCGACGCTTACCCTAGACGAGGTCAATCATATTCTGGACGCTGCCCAGCGCGAGGCCGAATCCAACGGCTGGCCGGTGGCGATCAGCGTCGTCGATGACGGTGGCCATCCCCTGGCCCTGCGACGGCTCGACGACTGCGCGCCCATGGGCAGCTATATCGCCACGGAGAAAGCCCGCAGTGCAGCGCTTGGGCGCAAGGAAACCCAGGCTTTCGAAGACATGATCAACGGCGGCCGCTCGGCGTTTCTGTCGGTACCGGAGTTGAAAGGCACCATGACGGGCGGTGTACCCATCGTGGTCGATGGCCAGATCGCAGGCGCGGTCGGCGTCTCTGGGGTCAAACCGGATCAGGATGCCCAGACGGCCAAGGCCGGAGTGGCAGCGATCGACTCTTAACACCAGTCAAGCCTTCGAAACAGTGCTATCCATGGCGGCCGTCCTGCCAGCGTAACTCCGCCTGCAGGGGGCCGCTGTGGATCGGGCCTCTTTTACCGAGCGTGGCCGCCCGCCCGGTATTGCGCCATCGGTGATGCGCTAAGCACATCCCAAACACGCCGTTGGTGGCATGATTAAGACTGACCGTAATGCCGCGACACTCGGGGCCGGCGCTTGCCGTCGTACCCGGGCGATGCCGCGAGCGCTTACCCAACTGCCGCCCTGGCGGGCGCGAGCAACCATAACTCCTTCATGCCAAACGACGCCCCGATCATCGAAAGGCTCCATGCCAACGCCCCCCAGCTCGCCGTAATTTCGGGCTGGACTTACGACATGTGGGGCGATCTACACCCGGAAAAAGGGCCTATGGAGTGGTTTGCGGAAAATCAGAAGAATTGCAGCCCGGCCGGTGTTCCGTCGGTTTTCGTGGCGAGCCGCCAAGGCCAGCCGGTCGGTACGGCCAGCCTGGTGAGTCAGGACATGAATGCCCGGCCAGAGCTGACGCCTTGGCTGGCCTCGGTCTACGTGGTGCCAGAGGCCCGCGGCCAAGGCATCGCTTCTGCGCTCGTTCAGCGGGTCGAACGAGAAGCCAGACACGCCGGGGTAGAGCGTCTGTATCTCTACACTCCCGATCAACAGCGTCTCTATCAACGCCTGGGTTGGCAGGCCCAGGAACATCTCGAGTATCGCGGTGAGCACGTCACGCTAATGACACGCCGCCCCTAGCGCCGTGTACGCCGGCCATATGCCGAGCAGGCGCCGGGGTATGGCTCAGCGCTGTCTCGACCCTACATCTAGGGTTACCACAATCTTTTATAGATAACAAAGGGTTATCCCGTATTCGCGCATCGTATCAACCACACTAGGGTAGAGCGCTTTACAGCTCCCCCCCAACCTGCTCGACCCTGGAGACCCAATGACCCACCCTCACTCGTTGCTGACCGGTGTGCTCTGCGTATCCGCGCTTGCTGCCAGTTCGGCAGCCGTGGCGCAGGATCACAGCGACGCCTCGACTTATTCGACCATCAACAATCTCGGCGATCTGTCGTCCAACACATCGGGCAACCCCGCGCCGCTGCATCTGAACGCCGGTTTCGAGGCCAATAGCGCGGATTATTTTCGGGGGGGTTACGACGGCGTCAGCACCGACGCCAGCGATACGGCGCTGTCTCCTTTTGCATCGATCAGCCTCGACTTGCCGACATTGGGCCTGTTCGACGCACTGAATCTTACCGCGGGCAGCCATACCAGCTTCACGACCAATACGGTCGCGGCCCAGCGCAACGGCCATCGCGAATCCTGGTATGAAGCCAATAATTTCGTCGGCTTATCTGGCCAGATGGCGCATGATTTCTCGCTTGGCGTGACCTATACCGACTACACCTCGCCGAACGACCAGTTTGCGTCGTCTCAAGAGCTCGCCGTCGCGCTAGGCCATCAGGATGTGCTCCACCCGCAACTCAAAGTCGCGACACCGGTCGATAACGGCGAAGGCACCTTCGTGCGGGGCGATATCAGCCCGGCGGTCCAGACCTTCGAAAGCACGGACCACCCGGTTACCTTCAAGCTGCCGCTGGCGATCGGCGCGGGTTTCGACGACTACTACGGCGACGATACCGGAACCCCCGGGTTTGTCAGCGCCGGCGCCCATGCCTCGCTCGCCTTGAGTCAACCGGATGGCCAGTTCGGCCACTGGACGGTCGATGCCGGTGTGGATGTCATGGCACGTAACGACGATTTACAGGACGTCAATCCAGAGCATGACGATACGGTGATCCCGGTCGGCATGGTCCGAATCGCGGTCGCCTACTAAATCGTCCTGGTCGGCCCGGTATAGAGCCGCGCTACCGGCTGCCCGGTTTTCGTGTACCGCACGGCCGATCGCAGCCGGCCTTGGCTCAAACAGATCCGGATGGCTGAGCCTTCAAGCCTCTATCGGCGCGCTGGGCGCTGTCTGGAGCGCGCCGGTCAAATACAACAGCCGCTCGACGCCCTGATTACTGGGCCTCGAGCGGCTTTGTCCGATGCGTGAGCGGACTGTGCCAAGCCAGAGCCGACCTTAGGCGCCAACGATCATCCGCGAGTAGGATTTCGTCGTGTATCGCACGGCTTCGACGAGACCCACCGAGATCGCGGTAACCACGGCCACGTTGGCGATACCCAGGGCCACCGCCAGCCCACCGTTGTCCACCGGGAAAACCAGCGGACTGCGTGCAATCGCTGAAGCCACATAGCCGTGGACGAAATAGATCCCGAACGACAGCGCGGCGAGATAGTTGAACAGCCGCAGCAGCCGCGACCGATTGGACAGGGCCACAAAATCCACGTGGTGGCACTGCGCGCAGATCAGCACGAATAAAATCAATTTGGCCAGAATCGCAAGACTCGAATAGGCATACGGGTCGCGATACACGCAGGCCAGCGCCGTCGTCACGATGAACATCCCTACCAAGCCAAGGCCGTAACCCGCGGCATGCTCGATCCAGTGATCCCAGTAGCGGTGCAACGCCATGCCGACGATATACACCGGCAGAAAATGCATGAACGATACTAAGGGCCCGATATTGTCTGTTGCACGCTGGGTAAAGACCAGCGATACGAGACAAGCCACAGCCACATATTTGAGCAGCGAACTATCCGCGAGGTAGCGGAGTAACGGATAGCAGGCAAAAATCATCAACAGTACCGGGATGAACCAAAGCGGCAACAAATGGGCCCCGGTTATCAGGAAATAGCCGATCTGATAAAGCACCGAATGCTCGTGGAGCGCCGCCAGGTCGATCCGTGAATGGGTCGGCAGCACCGCGACATACAGCAGAATGCCCGGTATCGACATGATCAGATAAGGCAGCGCTACGTTGCGCAGCTTCGAGCGCCAGAACCCGAGCGTGGTATAGCTGGCGTGTAGATGCTGAAACAAAAAACCCGAAATCAGCACGAACAAAGCGGTGCCTTCTCGAAGCAAGGCCCGATAGATATGTTCGACCGCGTTATTGTCGTGCGGCGCGAATGAATTGGTATGCGCCGCTACGATCAACAAAATGGCGACGCCGCGCAGCGCATGAATATAGCCGAGTTGCCCTTTCATGGCCGGGCCGCCTGCCATGCCGGCCGCGATGCGTCCTGACATCGGTCAACAGCAGCGGGCACGTCCGCCGACCATACCGAGCGTCGCTGCGCGACACCCCCTGTAGAATAAAAAAACATGCACCCTCTTCCGGGCTGGCTCTGGATTGACTCGCGGTTCGCTATCCTAGGGCCTGTTGTGGTTTGGGGCGAGAACGGGGTTGCACCATCGGGACACTGACCGACCTGGGCGACCAAGGATCGCAGGGCGAGGAAGCAAGCGGGCCAATGGTTCGCCGCCTCATCGCACGCCCTTTGGAAAGCCAGCGCCAGTCCACCGGCCATGGCTATAACCCCCGGCTACAGCGCGCCGAGACCAAGCCCATGCAGCGCACGCGACGGCCCAGATGCGCACCAAGCCATAACCGGCCAAGTTGCTCTACCTCGGCCTTTACCGCAGCTCAAAGTCCCTACACAGCGCCTTGGTGCTGTCGTGGCTGCCATCAATATCCCGTGCGTGCCTTAACGGCTCGGGGCGCCGTCTAGCGGTAAATACGAAGACCGGTCCGCAGCCCTACGGGTAGTCACGGTCTGATGAGCGCCGTAGCGTTGCGTGTCCTGTCTTGCCAAGTCTGCGTGCCAGGGCATGCCGCATCTTTTCACCAATCGCCCCCGTGTGTCTCATACCCGGGTCGATGCCCCCGATCTGGATGTCAGTTTTCACTGGGAAACCATCAACGCACTGCTTTATGAGTTGGGCGGGCTCTTGTTCATCGTGGGCAGTGTTTTTTTCCTGCCACGACTAGAAGCCTGGAAAGACGTCGGTGCCTGGCTGTTTTTCGTCGGCTCGCTGGTTTATCTGGCGGTGCTCGCCGACGATCTGATCGAGACCAATCAGTTCTGGCCCAAGCCACGCTCTTTTTCGGTCAGCCGGACGCTGGAATCAACGGCGCTATGGGTCTACGTCATCGGCACTGTGCTGTTCGCAGTCGGCAGCCTGATGTTCGTCTCCTGGTGGGACTGGCTCACTACCGGCGCCTGGTTGTTTTTGATCGGCTCGGCACTGTTCGTGCTTGGCGCCAGCATCAATGTATTGATGATCATTCGGGCCTCATCGATCGTCAGCCTGCAGTTGATGAACCTGATTGCCCTGAACTTCATCGCCGGCTCGGGGCTGTTCCTGGTCGCATCCATCCCTTATCTGTGGCATCTCGACAGCAGCAGCGCCGAAGAAAAACTGTTCAATTTTCTGGCCTGGCAATTTCTGATCGGCAGCGTCATGTTCCTGGTCGGCGGCTTTCTCAATCACATGCGCGCCCGAGTGGTCATGCGCCATCGTAAGACCGCGATCGCCCAGGACGCCGAGGCCGATGCCCGGCTGATCGCGTTTGTTCGCGGCGAAATCACCGAGCGCGAGTACTATGCAAACGAACCCGCCATCCGGCCCTGAACTGGGTCTTCGATGCCCGCTCAGGTTGAAACGGTTTCCGCGGCCGTTTCGGAAACCTTGCGCACGACATACCAGTTGTTCTGGATATCGTGCGCGAGCCTGTGGGTGACGATGGAAGCGAAGCCGGCCCGCTGCAGATAGTCGCGGGTCCTGGCTTGTCCCCACATGGCGCCCAGCCCTTCGCCGCCTTGGGCCAACGACACACTCATACAGTGCATGCAGGACACGGTATACAGAAACGTTCCGATGGGATGGCCGATATCGCGATGCAGATCGCTCGTACCGCTGATGTCTTGCATGAGATAGACGCCATCGGGCTTGAGCGCGCGATGGATCCCTTTCAGCACGTTCAATGGCTGAGCCTGATCGTGGACGGCGTCAAAAGTGGTCACGAGATCGAAAGCCTCGGCCGGGGCCGTAACATCGAAATCCGATAGATCGGCGACCTCGAAGCTGATGTTTGTCAGCCGACGGCGCTCGGCCTCGGCGCGAGCATAGGCGATGGCCTCAGACGACAAATCGAGCCCGGTAAAGCGACTGGCCGGATAGCGCCCAGCCAGATACAGCAGAATCAGACCGCGTCCGCAGCCCACGTCGAGCATGTGACACCCCTGCTGCAAATGCTCTTGCAGGCCTGGCACCAACGGCACGACATCGCTTTCCAGTACCGAAAGTACCGACTGGCCGCTGTCTTCGGCCATGACTTCATGAAAGCGTGGATAGCAGGCATAGGACAGACCGCCTCCTCGATAGAAACAATCCACAATCCCGTCTTCGGCCTGGCCGAGAAGGCCGATGTACTGGGCGAACACCGCAACATTGTCGGCCCCGGCCGCGCGGGTCAGTACTCCGGCATGGTCGTCCGGCAGCGTAAAACGCTCAGCCTTTACATCGATACGGACGACGCCAGCCGTCGTCATCGCACCCAGCCATTCCCGCACATAGCGCTCGTTAAGACCGGCCCGGGCCGCGATTTCGACCGACGTACTCGCCGGCATGCCGTGCATGATGTCGAACAAGCCGGTGCGATGACCAATCGATATCATCAAACAGAGCGCGCCATCGTTCAAAACAGTGAGCAAGCGCTCTGCGAAGGCCACGCTGTCGTTACCGGAGCCCGGCGGTACACCCTGTGATGTCGACATGGCACAAACCTCCGGGCCGACGGATCTATTTGCATCGTGTGGGTCAGCGTTGATTGCGACTGCCGGTCGACCATCGATCCCGACACGGCCCGGCTGATCGGCGCCACGCCCGGGCTTCATCTTCGATAGCTGCCGGCCGGGCCGCCGCCAGCCATGCGTGTGGGAAAGACGCGAAATACTGAAGCCGACTCGATGTTCCTCGCGCCGGGCCAGTTGTGCATTGACAACCGTCAACAACCGCTGCTCCCGAGCCCAAACCGCCCGGTTATCGCGAGCATGCCGCTCGTTTCCAGCATTCGGCGAGCCCCGCCATTGCGTGCCGCGTGGTTCGTTGTCGGTGGTTTCCCGGGCGCCTGTATCGAAAACGGACTGTCATCAAGGTGTTATTCAACGCCTCACGCATAACGGCCTTACAGCTGTATTTATTCTTCATACAAAAGTATATGTTGAACATATATGAATGCCGGCTTGTACTGGTCGCCTCGTCGAGCGCTGTCCCGACGGTATGTCGACAGCGCCCCACCCAAGACCGGCAGGGACTTCAATGACCGCTTCCACTCTTCATCTCAGTGCCGAACAGGGACAGGATCGCTCGATCATCTATGTCATCGGCACCATCGCCGCCCTCGCCGGCCTGCTCTTCGGCATGGATATCGGCGTTATCTCCGGCGCGCTGCCGTTCATCAAAGATGCCTTTCACTTGAGCGATGTGATGCAAGAGCTGATCGTCAGCGGCATGATGCTGGGCGCTGCGGTCGGCGCTGCGTTCGCCGGCCGCCTGTCGCGTCAGTTCGGACGCAAGGTCACGCTTGGTGTGTCCGGCTGCGTATTCATTATCGGCGCGCTAGGCTGTGCACTGGCCTGGTCGCCCGAAGCCTTGATCGGCGCCCGGATCGTCCTGGGCCTGGCCGTGGGTATTTCGTCCTACATCGCGCCGGTCTATCTGTCCGAAATTGCCCCGGAGCGGATTCGCGGCACCCTGATTTCGTTCTATCAACTCATGATCATGGGCGGGATCCTGCTGGCTTATCTGATCAACGTTTCATTCAGCTATTCCGGCGGCTGGCGCTGGATGCTGGGCGTGATCGCCATCCCGGCGTTGATCATGGTGATCGGCATGCTGATTCTGCCGCGCAGCCCGCGCTGGCTGGCCGATAGCAACCGCGACGACGAAGCCCGCGATGTACTCATGCGGCTGCGCGGCGGCGACCGTGAACGCGTGGACGAAGAAATGGCCCAGATTCAAGAGGCCACCGAAGTCAGCGACGTCGGCTGGCAGCTGTTTCGCGGCAACTCGAATTTCCGGCGTTCGGTCGGCCTCGGCATGTTGCTGCAGTTCATGCAGCAGTTCACCGGCGCGAACGTGATCCTGTACTACGCCCCGCGAATCCTGAAACTCGCCGGTTATGCCAGCGAAACCGAACAACTCTGGGGGACCGTGCTGATCGGGCTGGTCATGACCCTAGCGACCATAATCGCTATCACCTTCGTCGACCGAATCGGCCGCAAGCCACTGCTTTACATCGGGTTTTCCGTCATGGGCATATGCATGGTGCTGCTCGGCCTGCTGTATGCCCACGGGCTCGACGGCGAGTTAACGAAATATCTCGCGCTCGCCCTGCTCGGGCTGTTCGTGATCAGCTATGCCATGTCGGCCGCACCGATGATCTGGATTCTTTGCTCCGAGATCCAGCCGCTCAAAGGGCGCGACTTCGGCGTAGCCTGTTCGACCGTAACCAACTGGGTCGCGAACATGGTCATCGGCGCGACATTCCTGAGCCTACTGAATGGGCTCGGCAACGCGCCGACTTTCTGGCTGTATGCCGCGCTCAACTTCTTGTTCATCGTGTTCACGCTGCTGCTGATTCCGGAAACCAAGGGCGTGTCGCTGGAAAATATCGAACGCAATCTCATGCAGGGCAAGAGTCTACGCCGTATCGGCCAGTGAACCGGCCAGTGAGCGGAGTCGGGGCAAACTCATCCAGCGGCCTAGTGCATCTCGGCCGCTGGCTTGAGACATGCTCAGACCCCGGCGCCTACGCACAGCAACACGACTGCGAATACCAGGCCGGAAGCGATCAGGGTGACTGTGGTGAAACTCAGAATGTCGCGCATTCGAAGCCCGGCGATAGCCAGTACCGGCAGGGCCCAGAACGGCTGCACCATGTTCGTCCACTGATCCCCATAGGCCAGCGCTAGAATCGCCACCGACGGATCCACACCCAGCCGGGCGGCCGCATCGAGCATGATCGGGCCCTGGACCGCGAACTGGCCGCCGCCCGAGGGCACGAAGAAATTCACGATGCCCCCGGTGACAAACTCGATCAGGCCGAAGGTTGCTGGCGTGGCGATACTCACCATGGCCTGTGAAAACACAGTGATCAGCCCGCTCGCGGTCATGATGCCCATGATCCCGGCATAGAGCGGAAACTGCAGCAAGATTTCGCCGACGTTGGCGGCTGCATTTTTGACCAGATCGGTCAGCTCCGAGGGGCTGCGTACCAGCAGAAAGATCAGCGCCAGAAACGTCCAGTTCACGATATTCAGGCTCGCGGTGCCGCCGCGGGCATAGTGCAGCGCGATATACGCCGACAACGCCACCCCAATGAGCAGCGTCAAGACACGGCTGCTATCCATACGATCCGCAGGCGTCTGGGACCTATCGGCCGCGGCCGGTCCGTCTCGCGCATCATCCGCATGCGGGTCATGGGCCAGCTCGAAGATCTCGGCTTCGTCGCGTGGTGCCACAAGGACCAACGCACCGGCCACCACCCCGATCGTGGCCAACACGGCCAGCAGATTCCACCAGACGAAGATCGTATCCGTGATCGGTACGGTATGGCCGAGCTGCTTGGCGATAAACGACCCCTCGGTCGCGGCTGCCAGCGTGCCGGAGCCGGAGTAGCCCATATGCCACACCACGTAGCCGGAATAACCGGCTGCGATCAGCAGCGGAAAATGCAGCTTCACGCCCTTCGCGCGACCGCGGGCCGCCACTTCGATGGCCAGCAGCGCGCCGACCACCAGCCCCAGCCCCCAGCTGATCAACGAAGCCAGGGTCGCGATCACGAACACGAACACATAGGCTTGGCGCGATGTACGAGGCATATCCGCCAGCCGGCGCAACAAACGCCGTACCGGTGCCGTGTTAGCCAGCGTATGGCCGAGCAACAGAATCAGCGACATCTGGGTCATGAACGCCAGCAGACCGCTTAGCCCGTCCCCCCAACCGATCACGACCGCGCCGATCCCGGCGTCGGTCAGCAACAGCGCCAGAATCGCGACGACAACAGTCAGCACGATGGCAAAAACCAGCGCGCTTGGAATATATCGCTCGACGACCACGTTGATCGGACGCATCATCGCACCGACGAGCGAACCGCGTTCGGAATCGTGCTCGGCCATTCGTTCTCCCTAGCAGGACGGGCCCTACCCGGCATCATGTCTCTGGGATTGTTGCACGTTGCCGGGTCACTGCTTATCGATCTTTAGCCGGATTCGCCGGCCGCCGATACAGCGTCCACTGGCGACCGGGTATGGCTGAAAACTGTGAACGGAGCTCAGCCGAGACCCTTCCCACGACTTGGCGTTTCATCCGAACTGCCCGGTTTGCGCCCATCGGGTGCCCGGGATCGCCTTGGCACGGCGATCGATCCTGGCGGCCTCCCAACACCGTATTTATACGGAGTTATACTAGCGGCCGTCGAGGTTCCACTCGGCGCTGCGAGCCAGAAGCAGAGCAGTGGTACGCCATGACCAGCGGCCTCTGCCCTGTAGGCCACAGTTGGCATATGCCAATGCGGCTCTCGTACAAAACCTTAAGACCTAACAGGCAGGTATCTAAAAATAGGGGGCCCAATGACATCGGCCATGTGTGTTGAAACCGAAACCGCCCGCCGCACTCGGAAGTCGCTCGCCGAGCGTATCAACGAGTCTGGCGATCTCGAGGGGCTTTGCCGTCCCCTGCTCGAAATATTGTACAAAATCAGCGGCATGGATTCGGTATATCTGACCCAGATCGACCCGGAACGGACCGAGCAACGCATCCGTTTTTCGTATAACCAGGGTGGCCTGACGATCGCCGAGGGCCTGAAAGTGCCCTGGGAAAACACGCTCTGTCGACGGGCGCTCAAAGACAATGTTCGCATCGAAACCGATGTGCCCAGACGTTGGCCCGATGCCGACATCGCTCGGCGGCTAGGTATCCAGACCTATATCAACGTACCGGTGACCCTGGACAACGGTGACATCGTCGGCACGCTCTGCGGTGTCAGCGCCACATCTCAGCCGGTCCCCGAGCATGTGTTGGACCTGATGACCGTGTTCGCGCGGCTGTTCGCTCGCCAGATCGAAAGAGAACAAGCCGCAACCGCCGCCCGTACACGGGCGGACGCCGCCGAACTGACCTCTGCATTGTTCGCCGCACTGGTTGATATCGGCCGGATTTGTTCCCAGTCATCCACGCTGGCAGAGGCCCTCGAGGGCTGCGCAACCAGTCTGAGCCTGCGCTACCCGCAGGCTACGGTGGTCGCAGTCTCGGCCGATACCCTGTTTCAACCCACCCGGAACGAGGGGCCTCCCGCGAGCCGGAGTCTGCTGCCCTGGGTACGCAGCCTGTATGCCTCGGGCGCCCTGCCCGACGGCGCCGGCTGGTGGCAATGCCATCAGAGCGAATGGCAGGAACACCAGTTGGACACTATCGCCAACGCACAGACCCGGGCCGCAGGCATTGCCTGTGCGGTGTTCGACGACAAGATATACGGGGCTTTGATCGTACGTACACCGGTCATGCACCCGCTCAAGTACGCGATAACGGAAACCCTCAACGATATCGCGCTGCAATTGTCGTTGATGACCACGCGCGAGCAACTCAATGCCAATTTGCGCGCGTCCCACGAGGAACTCGAACGCCAGAGCCATTCCGACCCTCTCACCGGATTGGCGAATCGTCGCTATTTCGATAAGGAAAGTCGTCGGTTTGAAGCCTCGGTCCGGCGCCGCGGCGATCACCTCTGCATAGCGTTTATCGACTTGGATCATTTCAAGGCGCTCAACGATCGCTATGGCCATCGTATCGGCGACCTGTTCATCATCGAATTCGCCCGCCGGCTGAATACGGCCACGCGCCGCGACGAGCTATGCTGCCGTCACGGCGGCGATGAATTTCTGGTGCTGGCGCGCGTCGAGCGGCCGGGCGACATCGAACCCATGCATCGGCGTCTGGCCAACGTATTGTGTGGTGCCTTCGAGCTGAACGGGATCACAATCGACTATGCCGGACCGAGTATCGGCATCGCAGTACAGAACGACGCCGATGAAACGACCGCCGAACTGATTGCCCGCGCCGATGCGCTGATGTACGAACACAAACAAGCCCGTCGTACCGATACGACGCCCGCTAGGCGTCAAGCCAATCACTTCTGAAAAGCCGAGGCCGGGCAGCAGCCGCGACCAGCGGCATGCCGGGGCTCGGCGACTCTCCCCGAGAGCCCCCACAAGCTCTAGGGCCTATTGATGTTTCGTACGACTCCGTGCCAAGGGCTGTTGGGCTGCAAGCCGAGGCGCCGCGAGTACGGCGTAGTGGCGCTACGCCAGTGATCGGCAACGCTGGATTGCCGTCGTATCGTTCATTCATGGGCGCTTGGCCCGTCGGGTAGGACCGCCCGTCGCGCCCTGCGGCGTTACAACTCTTGATCGTGGCACGCAGAACCGGCGGCTTGCGCCTCGCCAGCCCTCCACGACTGGGGCGGCAACGCGGCGCTCGCGCGAAACCTCAACACGCGCTAGCGAATCGGCCGTTTAATACCACACTCGGATAGTCGAGATCGCCGCTCGCGTTGCCCCAGGCCCACATCGCCGCCTTGGCCTTTTCCGCGTTGGAGCAGCCGGCCAGCCTTACAGCCGGATCGCGCTAATGGCCGCCCTGGGTATCGGCGTGCCCGGCCTCGGTCGATGCGAAAAGCGCTTTCTGTTCGTCGCTGACCTCGGCCTGATAGCGCGCCTTCCACTCGGCATAGGGCATGCCATACACGCGTTCACGCGCTTGCTCATAGTCGAGGGATTCACCGCGCCGTTCGGCCTCCGAGCGATACCATTTGGCCAGGCAGTTCCGGCAGAAGCCAGCCAGGTTCATCAGATCGATGTTCTGCACGTCGGTACGCTGCTGCAGGTGTGCGACCAGATCGCGAAAGGCAGCGGCCTCGACTTCGATACGGGTTTGTTCATCCACGGCGATAATCTCCAAAAACACGATATTAAAAGCCAACGCTCGGCTTCGTACACGCCTGAGCGCAAGGCATACCGCACAGCCAGCACGTATGCGCCGCGGCGGATACGAAGATCGTACCGAGCCGGCGGCCACACCGCGGCTTAGGCCGCATAACGACCCAAGCCACGCGAGCCGCGCTGCCGTCTACTTATGCACTAGGTCGAGTTTCTTGAAGGCCCCAAGCGCATGATCGGCGCAGAACATGGCATGGTCGCGGCGTAGCCGATCGGCAGCCTCCAGGGCGAACTCGAGCATATCCTGGGCAAACAGATCGGGCGGGCCAATCGCATTCACGATCGCCGGCTCGATATCGTAATCGATCTTGCCTGATTCGTCGGATAAGGCATGCACGTGGGCCAGTACGCGGCCACAGATTCGGGCATAGGCCTTCCAGTCGCTCTTGGACAGATCGTCCAGGTCGATGTCGTCGCGAAACGGCGCACGCTCGCGCGACATATAGCTCAACCCATCGAACTCGACATGGCCATAAAAACGATCACCACGGACCAAATGCACGGCCTGGGCGTGGCTGATGCGCTCGGCGCGGCCGTCGTTTTCATAGTCCGAGGACGGCGCCAGTCCGGCCAATGCCGAGCGCCGAGCCTGCTTGTATTCGATGATCAGATCGTCGCTGCCATCCCCGGCCGCGCCTTCGATGAGTACGTAGTAGCGGTTCAAACCTAGCGATGCTGTTCCCTGGCCGCGACGCAAGGCGACGTCCTTGACCCGCATCTGCCCGGCCCGTGCCGGGACTTCGATATTGTTCTGCTCGATCAGACGATCGGTAATGGTCTGGAACTCATCGCGCCGGGACGAAATTGGCACCAGTTCGTCGGTCGCCCGAAAGCCGGTCTTCTGTTCGTTGAGATAATCTTCGACCAACCACTCGTCGCGTTTTTCGTCGGCGTCTTCGATCAATTCCGCAATCAGCTTCGGGGCGTTGTCGAGACGCATTTCCTCGTTCTGTTCGGTGCCCTCCCGTGCCAGCCGCTGCATGCCTTCGATATAGCCGCGGATGAAGCGTCGTGCGATCTTGATCTGCTGCTTGCGCTTGAGCTCGCCTTCGACCTCCGCAGCGATCATAAAGCCGACCGCCCCGCGCTTGATATCCCAGGTGAATGGGGCGTAGTAGGCCTCGTCGAAGTCGTTGACGCTGAAAATCGGCACGTTGTTGACATTGGGCATCACGCCGAAATTTTCGGGGTGCACATCGCCGAGTGTGAGCACAGTCGGCATCCAGGCGTCGTCGCCGGCCATATCCCGATAAAACAGCAGCGCCGTGCCCCGAAAGAACGAATAAAGCGAGTCCGAAAGCTCGTCGAACTTGATTTCGGCATCCTCAGAGGATTCAGCGATACGGACTTCGTGATCCTCGCGCAGCGTCTGGCGCACATGCCGGCGCCGGTCATGACCGGCCAGAACGCGCGGCTGGACCACGAACTCACCTGCGGCTACCGCCTCGGCCAGCCGGCGAAAGGCTTCGCCCCGCGTCGCAATGGCCGGGGTCGATGCTTGTTGCGGCACCCGCTGTAGGGCCGCGGCCAGTTCGGCTTTGCTCATCGAGGAACGACCCACGATGCCGTGCTCTTGAGCGCGCTCGTAAAGCGCCTGGCGGGTCTGTTCGAATTCATCGCTCATCTTCATGCCTCATCGCGCAGCAAAACAGTACCAAACGCCATCATGCCTGAGGGCATCGCAGCCGGTCGCCCTCGACGCCCGCGACCCGAATGCGTATTCACTTTTAGCCAAAAATGAGTTATCGCTAGGGGCAAGGGTGATCTGCTACCAAGCCACCCGAAAATGCACTCTCGGAATCGACGGCGATGTCGTCACCGGCTGTGTTCGCATATCGTCCAACCCTGTAGCTGGTCATGAATCAATTCAGAATCGTTATCGTCGGCGCCGGGGCCATCAGTCATATCGCACATGTCCCGGCGGTGCTGGCCTCACCGTTGGCTAGACTGGCCGGCGTGGTCGATCCCGACCAGGCGCGTGCCAAGAGCTTGTGCCGCGCCTATGGCTTGGATAGCCCGGTCGCCGCGACCGTCGACGAATTGGCGGCTTCTTTCGATGCCGCGATCGTGGCTACGCCGAACGATCTGCATGCGCCGGTCGCAAAAGCGCTGATCGAAAACGATATCCCGGTACTGATCGAAAAACCGGTGGCGACCGATACCGCCGAAGCACTGGAACTGGCCGCGCTCGCGGAGGCCCGGCAAGTCACAACAGCGGTGGGCTATCACACCCGCCACAGCGGGGCCTGCCAGGCGCTCAAGCAGGTCGTCGAATCGGGCGAATTCGGAGCCGCGCTGCGCTTTGCCCACCAGGATGGCAGCCGCGGTGGCTGGTCTCCGTTGTCGAACTACAACCTCGACCGGGCCCGCGCCGGCGGCGGCGTTCTGGTCACCACCGGCACCCATTTTCTCGACCGACTGATCTGGCTTTGGGGGATGCCAAGCGCCGTCGATTGCCGCGACAACGGCTTTAACGGCCCGGAAAGCCACTGTATCGCCCGCTTCCGCTTCGCCCGGCCCGACTTCGAACTCGCGGGCAGCGCGTTCTTTTCGAAGGTAGTGAATCTATCCGAGAGCAGTGTCATCGAAACTGAAGCCGGGCATCTGATCATGGCCAGCGATGCAGCGGATACGATCACGTTCCGTCCCCATGCCAATCCGCGGCTGGAATATCAGGTCAAGCCACGAGGCCACGGCCATGATCCGCGCAGCCTGTACCAGCGCCAGCTCGAGGATTTTATCGACGCCTGCCTGAACCAGCGGCCGCCCTGTGTGGATGCCGCAACCGCCGCGCTGACCAGTCAGCTCGTAGCCGATTTGTATGCCAACCGCGCTGATCTGGCCTACGACCAGTTTCAACACAGCCAACCGCAGAGGGCGCAGTGATGGCCGACAAGATCGCGATACTCGGTGCGTCGGGGTTCGTCGGCAGCACGCTCGTCGAATACCTCTGGACACACGACGGCTACGACGTCACCCCGTTCGCCCACAGCAGCGGCGGGGCAACCTGTCTGGCCCATCGCGGGCTGATGTTCGAGCAGCTGGACCTGCTCGATCGGCCTGCGCTGACCCGCGCCCTGGCCGGCTTCGACTACGTCGTCAACTGCGCCCGGGGCGACGACATCGTCATGCTCAAGGGAATGGACAATCTGATCCAGGCGGCCAAGCGCGCCAACGTAAAAAAAATCGTGCATCTGAGCAGTGTGGCGATCTACGGCGATCCGCCGCATCCGGATAGCCGCTCGGAATCGGCGCCGGCCGAACCCGGAGCCACCGGCTATGGGGCGATCAAACTCGCCCAGGACGTCAAACTGCAACAAGCCGCGTCCCGGGGCCTGGGCGCGGTCATCCTGTGTCCGCCCAATATCATCGGCCCCTATTCCGAGTACGTGATCGACGTCATCAACAGCATCGAAGCCAACCGCTTCCGACTGCTGGATGATGGCCGGCACGTGATCAACGTGGTCGATGTCGGCAATCTGTGCGCGGCGATCGTCGCCGCGATCCGCTCGGAGGTCGCCGACGGTCGGCGTCTATTCGTCTGCGAACCGGAGCCTCTGACCTGGGCCCAGTTCTGTGCCGCGCTCGAGCCGGTGATCCGTCGGCCCTACAGCATCGAGTCGATGCCAAGCGAAGCGTTCCACCCGCGACGGCCGGCTTCGCAGCCCGCGCCTAAAGCCAGCGGCAATGCATTGAAACATCTGATTTCAGACGAAGTACGCGAAGCATTCCGGCGGCATCCGACCTGGGCAGCCATCGAAGGTGCGGCCAAGGATGCCGTGCGCCTGCTCGGCAACAAGGCCGAAAATTACATGCGCGACGTGGCCAACGGCCCTATCAAGGTTGATATGGCCCAGCTCGAAACGCCCCTGGATACTGTCTTGATCGCCCAGCAGCTCCGCCAAGTTCGGCACGATCCCACCGAAAGCTTTGCCACGCTGGGATTCCAGCCGATCCGCTCCTTCGATCAAAGCATGAGTGCCTTCCGGCAGTGGTATGGCGAATTCTTCGATATCGAGTCCCAGGCCTGGCAGCTGCTGGCCGAAGGCCTGCGAAACGACGGCTAGCCGTATGCGCCCCAAACAGCACTGCAGCCGGTAAACTTGGCGCTAATCAGGCCGTCAACTCTCTAACCGGCGGCCTGAACCGCTTCGGCGAGCGCGATCACCGATCGTGGCGAGCTGCCTTCGGCCTTGTTGTTGACCGTGACATACGCCGACTGTCCGGCGCCGACCGTGCCCGCGATCACGCGGGCTAGAGTACTTCGCGTATCCGGGTCCGGATCGACCAGCTTGTCGAACGGGGCATAGTCTTCGCGCGCTTTTTCGTAACCGTATGCGCCGTGCTTGAGGTTGAGGTTCCAACGACAGACCAGCGGCCCCGGCCAAAGGGCGCGCAGAATGGGCAACTGTGCCGTGATCGGCGGCATTTTCGGGTGCAACCCCAGACAGTAGGTGGCCCCGGCAGCCTTGAGCGCATCGACGAAGGCCGGCGTCAGCCATTCCGGATTGCGGACCTCGACCGCGACCACACTCTCGGGCGAATCAGACCGGGCCGCCGCCGCCGACTGCAGCAGATCGTGCAACTGTGCGATCAGCCGATCCATATGATCGAGCCAGCGATTGGGCAAGGGGCTGATCTGGAACACCAACGCACCCAGCCGTTGTCCCAGACCGCGGCTGGCCGGGGCTACGAACTCGCGCCAGGCCGAGTCGGCATTGAGAAAGTGCGGATTCGCCCGCCGCCCTTTGCCGCCGGATTCCCGGATCAACGCATCGGTCACCCGTGCAGGCGCCTTCACCACGAACCGAAACGACTCCGGGACTTGGTCTGCATAGCCTGCGTACTGGGCGACGGTCAGCGGCTGATAGAAGCTGCGATCTAACCCGACCGCCCCCAGCAACGGATGCTGTGCATAGGCACCCAGCCCCTCGCGCGACAGCCGCTTGCTGTCGTACAGCCGGTCCCATACCAGCCCGGCCCAGCCGGGAAAATTCCACGATGACGTACCCAGCCGCAGCCCAGCGGGTAGTCGCCGGGCCAGTTCGACATGCGCCGGCTCCGGCGTGGCCGCCTGTACTCCGGCCGGCGCCGGCGGGTCATCGCCAAATAGCGAACCGCTTTGTGCGCTCGATACCGGGCGGTCGCTGCTCATCGATCGGTGTCGTCGAAGATAGGCTGAGCGAACACGGCCGATCGCCGGCGCTATTCGGAGCTGCGCCCGGTGTAACGCTCGAAGTTCGCCAGGCATTCATCGAAGTGGTCCTCGAACATCTTGCGATACTGCTCGGTGAAATAATTCACGGCATGCTCTCGTTCCTCGGCCATGTCCTCGGAAGTCTCGGCCGTAGCGGCCACTTGAAACGCGTTGAAACGGGCCGTGGCATACATCATCGAGGCGCTGACCTGTCCAGTCGCCACTTCGTTGGCTTGGCGGTTGGCCACGTCGATCAGTTGGTCGGCGCGCGCCCGGAACTCGTTCGATATACCCTGCTTGTCGCTCATCGGTTCGCTCTTCGTAGTCGAAACGGCGCAAAGCATATCTGACTCGAGGCCGTGATTCAGCGCCCCGGCGAGCCCACCCGCTGGCGATGGGTCCAGCCTCGACGGGTTGCGACGATGACACGCCGGCCGATCGTGCCGGGCGCCCGCTAGCGGATTCAAGCCTGCCGCAGCGCATGGCCGGCGCCGAGCCATGCCGACTTGCCCCGCCAGGCCGTCAGACCATGGCCCCGGCGCTGGCCGAGCAGGGTTAAAACTTGCTTCGCCCCCGCTGCTGGGCCGACCGACGGCGCCCGCACGGGCTTGAACAGGCCGTGCAGGCAGCGCTTAGACATGCTCGTGGCCGGCTGCGAAACCCATCGGATCGGGATACTAATTCGCCGGGCCCGCCGCGGGCACGATTCAGGATTCAGCCGCCGCAAGCTTGGCTGCTTCGCGCAGACGTTGTCGGCGCTCGGTCAGGGCCTGTTTCGCCCGTCTCAATTGACAGCCCCGCCATGCTGGCGCACGCGTTTTATGATTTCGAGCCATCACTGCCACTCTCGTAGAGGGTTTCACTCGTTATATCGGCATGTTCCGTGCCATCCGAAGTACGCGTTTTGTATGACCGCGCCACAGGCATGCGCACGGGCGCCATCGCCCCGCCTATCCGACACCGCACCATCCCCCAGGCGCGGTAGACTCGGGCCGATGGGGCATCCACGATTCGACCACCGGTTTCTCTGGGCGACGCTCGCAGCCATCGTGTTCATCGTCTACTGCTCGCTCTATCCGTTTCGTTTTCATGCCGCCCATCTCGGCGATGCGCTGTCGGCGCTCTTATCACACCGACATATGAATCAGCAGCCGCTGGCTGGCCTGATCTCCAACGTCGTGCTGTATCTGCCGCTCGGAATTTTCGCGGTGCTGGCACTACGCCCACGCCATGGGCGTCTGCAGAGCGTTCTAGCGGCCACGCTTTTCGGCAGCGTGCTGTGCATCGCCATGGAACTGACCCAGTTCTTCGACTGGCGCCGCGTCACCACGCTGACCGATGTCTACCCGAATGCAGCCGGCACTGCGATCGGTGCACTGATTGGCCTGGCGATCAGCGTACCGGCGCGCTTTGGCCTGGGCCGTGCCCTGCGGCGCGAACCGATCGCCGCCGTTCTCGTCGCCCTGTTTTTCGTCTACCGGCTGTTTCCTTATCTACCGACGCTCGATGCCGGTCTGTGGTGGTACGCCATCACCCCCGTATTCATACAGCCGCAGCTCGATCTCTATGCGATCGCGCGCTACGCCGCGCTCTGGGCGGCCATTGCGTTTTGGCTGAGCCGATTGACCGCGGGCCCGACTCGCCGCTGGGCGTTACCCATCACCGTGGGAATTATGTTACTGGCGCGGGTACTGATCGTGAATAACCGGCTCGATCCGTCTGAAATCGCCGGGATCGCGATCGTACTGGCGAGCGGGCCACTGCTCATGGCTCGGTCGGCCAGACCCATGGCCATGCGCCTATTCGTTGCCCTGGCCGGCATCATTCTCGGCGCTCATCTATGGCCGTTTCACTGGCAGGCCGGGGGCGACTCGTTCGGCTGGCTGCCGTTTGCCTGGCTGCTGCATACCCATCCCGAGATCTACACCCGCTCGATCGTCGAAAAAGCTTTCGTTTATGGCAGCCTGGTGGCCCTGGCTCGGCTCGCCGGGGCGCCTCTCGTACTCGCCGGCCTAGCTGTGGCCGCCGCCCTTGGCATCGTCAATGTGCTCCAGACCCATCTGGCCGGCCAAACCGGCGAGCTCAGCGATATCGTGATCGTCTTGTCGATGACAGGACTGTTTCAGATGCTGGTGGGCGACAGCATCTCTAAAGCACATACGAGAGCACGGTCTGGCCCGCTCTATCGTTCCGAAACCCCTGCACAGGCAGAACGACAGTAACCGTCGGTCCCGGCCATTGGGCCTCGGTCGCAATACCGAAGGTCGCCGAGCGGGCGCCCGTCCATTGGGCGATCGTCGACAATGACAACAGATTGACAACACATGCCGGCGCGAACACCGCGACCTGTCGGAATCTTTATCACCAGCCAGTTTTATGAAGCGCCCTAAGCCGGCCGCCCAAACCAATGCCGGCTCTCCAGACCGCGGGCCGAGATCGGCAACGGGCATCTGCCTCTTCACGATTGGCCGCACATGTTCTCTCTGGCCGAGCCCATCGCGCTTGGCTCGGACATGACACGACCTAGGGCCAGCCACTAACCTGCGACCGCTTATAAGATTCGTCTGAGAACCCACCGTATTCCCGCACCCGGGGTTCGTCCGCATGGGCGACGTGCTGTTTGAACGAGAACGCCTGCGCAACCTCGAACGGCCCGTCCATCGCGCATCGGCCTCATGTGCTAGCCGGGGTCAGGCGCAGCAGTCGACCATTGTTGTCTTCCAGCACCCAGAGCGCGCCGTCCGGGCCGACCTCGACCTCGCGGACGCGCTTGCCCCAGCGGTATCGCTCCGCTTCCCGGGGCTGGGCGGCGCCCAGATCGACCCGGATCAGCGCCTTGGAACTCAGCCCGCCCAGCAACGCATGCCCGCGCCAGGCTGGAAACATATCGCCCGAATAGATCGCGAGCCCGGCCGGCGATATCGCCGGCACCCAGGCCAGCGCCGGCGGCATAAATTCGGGCCGCGTCTCGTGATTGGGAATGGCTTGGCCGCTGTAATGATCGCCCTCCGAGACGACCGGCCAGCCATAGTTGGCGCCCGGCTCGATCCGATTCAGTTCGTCGCCGTGGCGCGGCCCCATCTCCTGGGCCCAGAGCTGGCCCCGGTCATCGAAGGCAATACCCAACAGATTGCGATGCCCGATCGACCAAAACTGTCGGGCAATGCCGCCTTTTTCCGCGAACGGGTTATCCTCGGGTACGTCACCATTGGCCTGCAGGCGTACGATTTTGCCCAGATTGGTTTCCAGCGACTGGGCCGGCGATTGCTTCTGGCGCTCGCCCGAAGTGATGAACAGATAGCCGGCCTGGGGCGTGCCTGCCGGGCCAAAAGCCATACGGTGCGAATAATGCCCGTTACCGGTCACGAACGGCTGCTGTCGCCATATTTCCTGAATATCAGTTAGTCGTGGTTGGCCTGCTCCGGTCTTGAGTCGCGCAGAAACAACGACAGCCCCCTGCCTTACGCTGTCGTCTTCGCGGGCGGCATAAGACAAATACACCCGGTCTGAGGTCTCGAAGTCCGGGGCCAAAACGATATCACCGAGGCCGCCCTGACCGCCGTAGGCGACCTCCGGGACACCGGTCACGGCAGCCTTGGCTCCGTGGGCATCGACGCACCATAGTCGGCCGCTCTGTTCGGTCACCAACAGAGCCCCGTTCGGCAGGAACGTCATCGCCCAGGGCCCATCGAAGCGCGCCACCGGCTCGGCCCGCAGCCGGGTACCGCGATCGCCCTCGATCTCGAAAACCTCGGCGGCCTGTAACACGCTGGCCATGGATAGCAGAACGCACCCTGCGACCCATGCCGAAACACAGCCAGGCGACGCACACAGTCGATCAATCATGAACCCTAGGCCTCGATTCCGGTTTCCAGAACAATGCGTATAACTCACTCGGCTACTCATACCATAGCCATCACAACGCTGGCATGGCATGCCGGTGGCGACCGTTCGAGTGGCAGTCTGCGACACCTGGAGGGCCGTAGCGGTCCGGTGGATGCGCGACGTAAGCCTGCTAGGGCGTGTTGCGGTGTCGTCCGAGCGTCGCGTTGCTACGCCACATCGTGCCAGGCTAGGCGCGAGCCGCCGGTTCTGGGCCTGCCACCGTCAAGGCGCGTAACGCGGCTAGATACGATTTCTGAACACAGCCGTTCGAAACAACGGCTGTCGGCCCACAAGGCAAGCCAGCGTTGCCACTTGCTGACGTTGCGCCACAACGCCGCACTCGCAGCGCCTCGGCTTGCAGCCCGACAACCCTACAAATCGCTCTGGGCGCGGGCTCACCCGACACCGCAACACGCCCTAACGCCCGGTCAGGCGATGCATGAGCAAGAGCCAAATCACGGGCACTATGACTGTTGCGCACGTATTGACGAACAGCCCGGCACTGAGCGGCAGTTGATACGCGCCTATCCAGTCTGCCTCGGGGGCCGCGCCGAGCGCGGTGGCATAGAGCACGGCGACGATCGTCAAATACATGCCGACCATCAAAAACAGGCTGCTCAGTGCAACGCTAGCCACTGTCAGCCGCCCGGAATATAGGCCGATCCACACCGCGCACGGCGCTGCCACGGCATATACCAATATTGCGCTATACCAGGGGGTGTCGGCCCCAATAAAACCCAAGCCGGCCACGGCGCCCAGCCCGAGCAGGCAATAGGCCAGAACAAACACCGATACGCCACGAGCGATACGATAAGCCGACGCTGTCATGTTTGAACTCCCTGCCTGAACTCCCTGTCTGCGATCCCCCTGCCGAGAATCAGGCCTCACCGGATGCACCGATATGACGGGCCGGCTCCAGGCCGTAGTACTGTCGGGCCCACACATACATCACCAACCCTGCCAGCATCCAGGCAGCAAATATGCCCCACTCCACGGGCTTTAACGCCGAAGGACTGAACGGCAGATAAAGACCGACGATGATCACCGACAGCACTACGGCGATCACACCCAGCGTAACGCCGCCACGAGTTTTGAACGGCCGCGCCATATCGGGTTCGCGATAGCGCAGTACGACAAACGACGCCGCCACGAACAGATAGGCGATCACGATGCCCAGACCGCCGGCATCCACCAGCCAGACCGCAGTCGAACGGCCGAAAAACGGCGCGATCGTACTGACCACGCCGATCAGCAGGATCGCGGCATAGGGCGTGCGATAGCGCGGATGCAAACGCGCAAAGACTGCCGGCAACATGCCCGCGCGAGCTAACGCATAGATCGCCCGCGAGCCACCGATATAAAACGCATTCCAGCTGGTCACGATACCGGCCATCCCGGCCAGCACCATCAGCTTGCCGGCCCAGCCGCCGGCAAAGGCCGAGGCCATCGCATCGGGCACGGCCAGGCTGTCCGGATCGATGCCTTGGGGCCCGAGCGCATAGGCCGTGCCAAAGATCATGGCGGCATACCACAGCACCGCCAGCACGACCGAGAAAATCAGCAGCCGGCCGATGTCGCGATGCGGCAGATCGATCTCTTCGGCTGCCTGGGGGATGACATCAAAGCCGACGAACATGAACGGCACCATGACCAGCACGCTGAATAGACCTGCGGCCACGCCCGGATCACCCGTCACTAACGGCGCGAGATTGCCGCCACTGCCCGAAAACAATGCCCCGGTGAAGAACATCACGCCGACGATCACGATCAGCAGTGTCACTAGTTTCTGTACCAGGGCCGCGGTACGCACGCCGATATAGTTGATCGCCATCATGACCAGAGAGCCGACCACGGCGACCGCTACCCAACTGGCGTTCACATCCCAGCCTGCGACTGTCCATAAATGGCCGACGCTGTATCCCGGAATCAAGTTCTCTACCACCGTCGGTAGCGCAACCGCCTCGAAGGACACGACCGTCATATATCCGAGCACGATCGACCAGGTACATACGAACGAAGCAAAATGCCCTAGCCCGCGATAGCTGTAGACATGTTCGCCGCCTGCTTCGGGCATGGCTGCAGCCAGTTCGGCATAGGTCAGGCCGACGCAGACGATCGCCAGGCCGCCGACCACGAAAGCCAGCACCGAACCGATACTGCCCGCGGTGAGGATCCAGTGGCCGGTCATGACCACCCAGCCCCAGCCGATCATTGCGCCAAAGGCCAAGGCCATGACATCGCGCCGGGCCAGAACGCGTACAAACCGTGCGGTATCACTCATGAAAATCCCCCTGCTCTATTCCGCAGTTGCACGTATGACCACGCATACTGCGTGCCAGACAGCGCCGGGCTCGGCGCGACGGCTCGTCGATCGGGCCTGATGAGTTCGGAGTCGGTCCGCCCGCATCGTCTGCGGCCATTTCGGACAGCCTCAAGCAACCCGGGTGTCAAGCAAATTAGAAGATCGTCTAGGGGCCGACTTACGAACACTCATCGGATAGCCGACGTACCCACGCTACGCTGTACATACACGCGAGCCGATCCTCTTGGAGGGCATGCCCTCCGTCCCGGTCGATATCCGGACCGGCACTCCTGTATTCATCGACCCAAGCTTTACGGCAGCCGGTTCAGCACCGCGAGCCGCCGATCAAGCGCCTCGCGCATGGCGTAATCGCGTCGATAGATATCCGGTTTGAAAGCCAGCCCACCGTCCTTGGCCACGTTCACCGTCCAGTAATGCACGATCACTGGCACCGGCCGCGCCAGATTGACTCGTCTTGTCTGGCCTGTCGCCACCGCGCGCTGAAGGGCCACGGCATTCCATTGCTGCGCGTCGTCGAGCAACAGTCGAGCGAACTCCAGAGCATTCTGAACCCGGATACAGCCATGGCTGAAGGCACGCCGTGGCTGATTGAACAGTGTCTTGGCCGGCGTATCGTGTAGGTAAACGCTATACGGGTTGGCAAATCGAAACACCACCCGCCCGAGCGCATTATTCGGACCGGCTTCCTGACGCAGCACGATCGACGGCGGATGCTGCCAATCGATACGCTTCGGATCGAGCCGGCGCCCGGCCGGGGTCAGTACATGCAGGCTCTCGCGGGCCAGATAGCTCGGATCGCGCCGGATCCGCGGCAGCATCTCGCGGCGCACAATGGAGTACGGCACGGTCCAGGGCGGGTTGAGGTTCAGATGGGTGATACGCGAGCGCAGCGATGGGGTCCGACGATACGGCTTGCCTACCACGATCCGCGTGCGCCATATCCGGCCGTTCGGGCGATAGTAGCTCAATTGGTAGCCCGCGATATCGACCAGCACGAACGATTGGGGCAAGGCATGCATCAGTAGCCGGGCCCGTTCGAGATTGACCCGGATCTGGTCGATGCGCGCACCGACGCCGACGTTCAGTGCCGCCCGGGTCCGGGCGCCGACCACCGCGTCGGTATCCAGATAATGATCGCGCTGGAAACGGCGTACGGCCTCGGCCAGCGTTCGGTCGTAGACATCGGGCGTGTCGCTGATCGCTACCGGTTCACCGATCGCGGCCAGACGCTGACGCAGGCCCGCAATCGCCGGATCACGATCGCCTGGGTGCAGCGCAGCCGGCCGGGCCGGTATCTGTGGCCATCCGCCACGACGCTGGATTTCCCGGTACCGGGCCAACCCGGCTCGCAGCCGCTGGTAAGCCGCATACGAGGGGCGTGCGTTCGTAAACACGCGCTCGAAATCGAGCGCATCCAATGCCTGCGACAGTCGATCCGGATCCGGCCGGTAACGCTCGACCGACAGCCCCCAGGCCGGTTTGAGCAAGTCCGGATCGACTTTGCCACGATTCAGATCGCCTAGCACGCTCAGATACACTCGGGTGGCCACCCGATCGAAGCGCACCCGTGCGGACACATCGCGCTGTACGGCATAGGCACGACGATAGGCAGCCTCGAGCCGGTCGGCCCCGTAGGCACTCGGCGCCAGCCCGTCGTCGCCCAGCGTATACAAGGCGGCGACGAATGCCGAGACCGTCTCGGGCCGATTCCAGGCCGGCCGGAAACCGCGGGCGGCATAGAACGCGCGCGCCTGATCGGCAGTGGCATCGCCGAACGCAGCCGCTGTCCGCATCGGCCCTACCGAGGCCCGTAACTGTTGCACCATGGGCACCGGCTCGTCTGCAGCCTGCGCCCAAGCTTCGGCTGCACTGCCCCAGAGCAGCCCAGCAATACCGATCGTCGCCAGATACTGTCCCCTGAGCACCGCGAACTCCCCATCAACTTGTGGCCAAGGAATGTTTCGCGATAATGAGCGTTAAAGCGGCGACCGGACTTGATCCGTATCATGCCCCGGTCTGCATGAGCGCTACTTGGAATGTCTATGATGCTGCTCAGATCGTCGTGGGAGCGGGGTTTGTCTGGCCGCCGTTCGGACGGTTGGCGGCCGCTCGCTAGTGCACTGACTTACGGGCTGGCCGGCTGGCTGCTGCTCACCGGCACGGCCCATGCGTCCGATCTGGGAGCCACCTTGAAACAGCTGGCGCCGGAAGCCGATCCCCATGTGTTGTCGATAGCTGCCTCGGCCATGCGCTGTGCCGAGCATCACGGCCAGCCCGATGCGGACCGCCTGGCCGTAATCGATTATTCGCGGGCCTCGACCCAGCGCCGGCTATGGGTGTTCGATCTGGCCAAACGCCGCCTGCTGTTCAAGGAATGGGTGGCCCACGGGCGCGCCAGCGGCGCCGACAAAGCGCGTTTTTTCTCCAACGTGCCGGAAAGCCATACCTCCAGTCTGGGACTGTTTCGCACCCTGGGCAGCTATTACGGGCACAAGGGCTATGCGCTTCGGCTGAAGGGCCTGGAGGCAGGGGTCAACAACAACGCCTATCGCCGAGCGATCGTCATGCATGGCGCCAAATACGCCACGCCTGCGTTCATTCACCGGGTCGGCCGTCTCGGGCGGAGCTGGGGTTGCCCGGCGATTCGCCCGGCCGTTGCCAAACCGCTGATCAACAGCCTCAAGGATGGGCAATATATTTTCGCTTATTACCCGAAGCCGAGCTGGATCAAGCACTCCGAATATCTGAACTGCCCGGCCGGCGATTCGTCCAAGCTACTGGCCGACAGCCGCGACTAGCGGGCCCAGAAAAGAGCGCGGCGCTGCGGCGATGTAGGGTTACGAATCGCGCCCCGAACCTGGCATGCCCCCGAATCGCAGCCCGGCCATGGCCGTAAGACAGGCCAGGACCTATTGACGGAGCGCAGCCATCGCACACCGAAAATCCAATCTGCCGACCAAAACATGTCCGATCTGCCTGAAACCGTTCGCCTGGCGAAAGAAATGGGCCCGTGATTGGGCCCATGTGATCTACTGCTCGGAGCGTTGTCGGCGCCAGCGTAATCGCTAGGGTGTGTTGAGGTTTCGTACGAGTCCGCGTCCAGGGCTGTTGGACTACAAGCCTAGGCACCGCACGTCCGGCGTAGGGGCGCGACGTCAATCAACGGCAACACTGGATTGCGGCCCAGCAGCCCTGGGCGCAAAGGGTTGTGTTTTAAATTACGTCGGGCCGAGTAACGAGCCTTGATTGGGGGCACGCCACGATACAGCGACTCGCCAGCCACGATTTGGGGCGGCAGCGCGACGCTCGGATATACCTCAATACATCTTAGGCTCTGCGCAATCGCAGCCGATATCGACAGCTTGGGCCGCGCCGCGATAGCACCGATATGCGAATCGGCCCAGCCGATCGCCGCCCCTGGCCCAAACGCATTGCCTCGCCTTGCTCGACCACGCTACGAGCAACGGGTCTGCCACCTGACACAACAGGCGTATGGCTGCTGCGAAACACAGGTTATTGCAGCTGACTCGCCAGATCGCGCGGCGAGCCCATCCGGTAATGCCGAACCTGCCCGGTTACGGCTACTTCAATCGACGACGTGTTCGCTAAAGCCCTGGCCGTATCGTGCATGAACATCGCCAAGCGATTCGATATCGCGCTCGGTATAGCCTGCACTCTGCAGCGGCTTGACGATATCGCGCTGGAGCTCCGGTACGTAATAGATCAGGCAGCGGCCATCGCCGCGTAACGTGATATCCCCGAGGATTGCAGGCAAGACGACGGTCTGTGCTCTTTCCAGCGTCATCTCACCATCGGCCCACGCCAGAGTCAGGGGCTCATGGAGATTGGCGATAATCATCGCCTTGTCGAAACGACGACGGTATTCGTCCTGAATGAGCAATTGCTCGAGCGCGAAATACGGCCCGGCACAACACAGCCGACGTTCCAATCCGGCCCGGCTTTCAAGGATCAGACCGTGCTGCGGCCCCGGATGCGACCCACGCCGCGTCTGGTTCACGGTATCTTCAATACCGGCCTGCCATTGCGCTTCGGTACGGCGCTCACCGCTGTCCATATCCCACGGCATGGCCTGAGCCAGAATATCTGCGGTCTGCTGGATCTCGGCCAAGAGCACACCAGGCCCGAAACTGTGCAGCGTGCCGGCCGGCACATAGAAGGTATCGCCAGGGCGCACCGGGTAGCGATGCATGACCTCATCGTAGGCTTGTTCGGCCAGCTTGTTGTAAAGCGTTTGCCGATCCACACCGTCCCGCACGCCAATGCGCAGCGTGGCCCCGGGTTCGGCCCACAAAATATGCCAGGACTCGGTCTTGCCATGCGGCCAAACGCCTTCCGCCTGAGCCTGCTCGTCATCGGCATGCACATGCACCGGGAACATACCGCTCCCATCGATGAATTTAAGCAGCAGCGGGAAATGCGGCGGTTTCAACCACCGCTCGCCAAGTAGTGCCTGATGGTCCCAATCGAGCAAGTCGGAAAGCGTTCGCCCGGCGTATGCGCCGTTCTGGATCACGCCCCGAGATCCCGCCACGTCGCTGACCTCCCAGGTCTCGGTCAACGGTTCGGAGGTATCTACCGTCTTGCCCAGCTGGGTCCGAAGTCGTTCCCCGCCAAAGAACTGGTAATTGGTCGGTGTCGACAGCAATAAAGGATAGTTGAACACGCCACTCTCGCAGTTATCGTGTAATGCAGCGCCAAAAGCGGCGCGAGAGGACACCAGCCGACGTCGATCGCCCACGCCGGCCGTGTATCGATAAGCGATCAGCCCTGCATTGTGTTCTGGCAGGCCCGGATCAACTCGGCCTCCGCGGGATCGATACGGTCGGTTGCCTGGATCGCGCGGTGCCAGAACGGATACAGCGGTACCGGGCGCGTGGCCTGTTCGATGCGTTCGCGTTCGTCGTCGCTCAGTTCTAGGTCGAGACTGGCGAGGTTGTCGTCGAGCTGCTCCTGATTACGTGCCCCAATCACCAGCGATGTTACCCCCGGACGCTCGGACAGCCACGCCAAGGCCACCTGGGCTGCCGAGACGCCGTGCGCGTCGCCGACTTCAACCAGCAGATCGATAATGTCATAGGCACGCTGCCAGTCGTGGACATAAGGCTCGGGCCAGTCGGTGCCCTGGCGCATCGACTCGGGAATCTCGCGTCCACGCCGGACCTTGCCGGAGAGCAATCCCTCGCCAAGCGGGCTCCAGACCAGGGTGCCGATATCCTGATCGATGCCCATCGGAATCAACTCGTATTCCGCTTCGCGGGATTCCAGCGTGTAATAAATCTGCTGGCTGACCGGGCGCGTGAGATTCAACAGGTCGGCGGTATACAACGACTTGGTCATCTGCCAACCCGCGAAGTTGGACGTACCGACATAGCGGACCTTGCCGCTGGTCACCAGATGGTCGAGCGCAGCTAGTGTTTCCTCGATCGGTGTATGCCCGTCCCAGTTGTGAATCTGGTACAGATCGAGATGATCGGTTCCCAACCGGCGCAGGCTGGCCTCGCAGCCTTCAATAATGTGGTGGCGCGATGCCCCACCCTCATTGGGCCCCTCGCCCATCGGCGAGCGTACTTTAGATGCAATCAAGACATCGTTGCGTTTATCGCCCAGTGCCTTGCCTACGACCTCCTCGGCGCCGCCGAGTGAATACAGGTCGGCGGTGTCGATCGCGTTGACGCCGGCGTCGAAGCATTTGTCGAACATCCGCTGGGCATTCTTGACATCGACTTCGCCGATCTTGTCGAACCCGTGTGCCCCCGAAAACGTCAGCGAACCGAAAATATATTTCGAAACCTTAAGTCCCGAACTGCCGAGATTACGATATTCCATGACTGACCTCGAAAACCATCAATAAATTCGTAGCCGCGGTGCCCTAGAAGCAAAACGACTGCAGAGCGAACGTATTCACGGTATGGGACTATTCAACTTTCGGATATGAGAAGTCTTGCGTAGGGACAAACCCCAGTAGCATTGTGTTGTCTTTGAAACAGCCGGTTACGGTTATCGTTTCAAGAAATAACGACAGACACTGACCAATATGCCCGACTCCCTGAAAATATGTATTCTCCCAGGTATATCCATGGGCATTTCTTGCCACCTTCGCTTAACTCATATGCCGGCTTATCTTCTAGTAAATTGAGGCGGCCTAAGATATCGAGAACAACCAAGACACAGACTTCAATATCTGTCGCTTAATTAAGGTCAAAAACCTTTTTAATCGCACTGAGCCACAGCTTCGTCGCCCATCGAACGAATATTTCTTAACTGAACTGGTCGGCATTGACACACAGATCGAAAGTTAGCCACGTAATCGCATATTCCAGTCACTGGCGAGCCTGTCTCGACCGGCTTTTTTTGACACCGTGACCCCTGCCCAATAAGCTCTTTCGGCCAACAGCCGCGATTACTGGCTCTCATGCCGCCACCTGTTTACGCTCAGGCCATGGCCAACGCGGAAATCTTTGCAAGGGGACATTTATGGATACAAGCGAGCGGGTCGAGGAACTCGAGGAACGCTACGATTTCGATTACGAAATCGGTGAAGACAATATCCATCCGTTCGGACTGGATTTACACAACCCTGTGTTCATCTGGAGTGCCGTACTCATCGGATTGTTCGTAGTCGGCTCGATGATCTTTCCCGAAGTCGCCAAAACGGGATTGGCTGGCGCACGCGACTGGGTGATCAACAGCTTCGATTGGCTGTTTCTCGTAGCCGGCAACGTGTTCGTGGTGTTCTGCCTGATCTTGATCTGCCTGCCCCACGGCCGCGTTCGTTTGGGCGGCCAGGATGCCGAGCCTGAATTCTCGCTCCCCTCCTGGTTCGCCATGTTGTTCGCAGCAGGCATGGGCATCGGTTTGATGTTTTGGAGTGTAGCCGAGCCGGTCGGCTACTTTACCGAATGGTCCGGTACGCCGCTGGGCGTATCCGGTGGCGACCAGCAGTCCAAGACCGCAGCCTTGGGTGCCGTGATGTACCACTGGGCGCTGCATCCCTGGGCCATCTACGGCGTGGTCGCGCTCTCCCTGGCCTTTTTCGCTTATAACAAGGAAATGCCGCTGTCGATTCGTTCGACGTTCTATCCGATGTTCGGCGAGCGTGTCTGGGGCACTCTGGGCGATATCATCGATACGCTGGCTGTCCTGGCCACCATCTTCGGGCTGGCGACATCGCTGGGCTTCGGGGCCCAGCAGGCTGCCGGCGGTATCGAATTCCTGTTCGGTGTGCCAGCGAACCTACCGCTGGAGATGGGCATCATCGCCGGGGTGACCGTGGTTGCCCTCATCTCCGTGCTGCGCGGTATCGATGGCGGCGTTAAGCTGATTAGTAACATCAACATGGGTCTGGCGGGTCTATTGCTGCTGTTCGTGATCATCGCCGGTTCGGCCATGGCATTTGCCGGCAACCTGCTCACGACGTTTGGCGGCTATGCCGAATATATACTTCCGCTGAGCAACCCGGTCGGCCGTGACGATCAGACCTTCTACCATTCCTGGACTATTTTCTATTGGGCCTGGTGGATCTCCTGGTCGCCGTTTGTCGGCATGTTCATCGCCCGTGTTTCCCGTGGCCGCACAGTGCGGGAATTTCTCATCGCGGTACTCATCGTGCCGACCGTCGTGACCGGCATTTGGATGACAGCCTTTGGCGGCGCCGGCCTCGATCAGGCGCTCAATGGCGTTGGCTCGCTGGCGGGTGGTATTCAGGACTCGTCGCTCACGCTATTTCGCATGCTGGACAACATGCCGTGGACCAGTGTGACCTCGTTCCTGGCGATCGTGCTGGTTCTGGTGTTTTTCATCACCTCTTCAGACTCCGGCTCGCTGGTGATCGATACGATCACCGCCGGCGGCAAGACCGAAGCCCCGGTATCGCAACGCGTATTCTGGTGTGCTGCCGAAGGCTTCATCGCTGCTGCCCTACTCTTGGTCGGCGGCGACGATGCGCTCTCGGCCCTGCAGGCGGCGTCAGTCACCACTGGTCTGCCGTTTACGATCGTGCTGCTGCTCATGTGCTACTCCCTGCTCAAGGGAATCAACCACGAGTACAAGCTGCTCAAGCTACTCGATAAGCAGGAAGCGAAAGCGACCTAGAACCGCTACGGCTAGCAAGCTGCCGCATAAGGGCAGGCGTGTCATGCGCCTGCCCTTTTTTTATTGCGCTATATGGCGCTAGCTCGCAACACCTACGATAAGACATTGCGGGACTCGATCACCGGGCTCCTGCCTGCCCCTTCACTACCTAGCCACCGACACAAGACTGTTGCAGATCCTAGCCCTCGGCCACTCGATAATCCGATGATTCATGAGCGTGTTGGAGGAACCGTATGGTGCGTTGATCGGATATGGTGCCGTGTCTAACAGCGGCTGGGCTGGCTTGGATCCCCCGCTGGAATGCCGAAACCGAGATCACACTCGCCAGCTCGATAGCAACACAGCTCGATTGGGTCGACCATACCGACGGCCACGACCGCACGTCGATCGAGCCCACCGCCGCGGTTGCGGCGCCATATGGTCGACCACGGGCAATGACACGACTCGGGCGGCTTATTCATATGCGATCTATCAACCATCGTTCGCAGGCCAGACCACTCACCGCTGACCCGCGCCTCAAGGCCGCGCCCAGGGCCCGATCGCCGACGCTGATCTATCACATTACGGCCTCGCAGCAAGCGGATAAGCGCAGCTGTGCTCTACCTCATCGCAGTGTCGGCATCGTATTTTGGCCCTCAATCTCAGCGATCGAACCACAGGCCAGTGATATTGACGCCCATCAAAAAATCGGCGGCGCAAAAGGTTTAAAGAAAACGGAGTGTCTTTCTGGCGCTCAGGGGCAAGGTGAATGGGCCGTTTCGCTCTCGGGACGATCGTTGCGCTCCGGTGGGATACACGGGCCGCCCCATACGCGGGCTGATCGCAATCTGGGCAGCGACTTGGCTGTTTATGGCGCTATGGCTATCGCTCAGCGCCCATGCGCAGATCCCGTCTTCCGAATCGCCCGGCATACAAAGCGCCGATGTGGTGGTCAACGGCGAGGTTGTGTTCCCGGTCCGCGGTATATCGGCGTTTCCAGCAGGCAAGCGCGCACGTCAGATCGCCGAGCAGATCGTCATTCTGGCCAAGGACAACTCGTTTTCACCTGATGCGCTAACGATTCGCGACACCAGCTGGGGCAGCGAAATCGACGCCCGCGGGCATCGTTTGTTCACGATCGTCGATGCCGACGTTGCCCTACAGGGGCCAGGCATCGAACGGCGGGTGCTCGCCGAGACGTACCGACAACGGATTGCCGAGGTGATTCGCGATTATCGCCGCGACCGCACGCCGCGTGTATTACTGGCCAACCTGGGCCGTGCGGTACTTATCCTGGCATTGTTAGCGGGCGTGCTGTTCGTCAGCGTACGTGGTTTTCGCTGGCTGGAAGCCCTGCTAGAGCGACACTTCAAGCAGCGGCTGGTCGCACTGGAAAATCGCACGATCGGCAGTCTGATCCTGCAGGCCGAACAGCTCTGGCAGCTTCTGAGGACTACTCTCAAGTTGTTCCGGACGCTACTGGCGGTGCTCGCTGCGTATGTTCTGGTCAATATCGTTCTGGGCCTGTTCCCCTGGACCCGACAGCTGTCCCTGCTCCTGCTCGATTATCTCATCACTCCGCTGCTCAGGATCGGCACCGCCGTTCTGGATTACATACCCAGCCTGGTGTTCCTACTCGTGCTGATCTGGATCGTACGGTACGCGATTCGAGTTACGCGGCTGTTTTTCGCCGCGGTAGCCCACCAACGCCTGCAGCTCAAATGGTTCGAAGCCGAATGGGCCTGGCCGACGTATCGGATCGTGCGTGCCGTGCTGATCCTGGTCGCCATCATCTTGGCCTATCCTTATATCCCGGGCTCCGGGTCCGACGCTTTCAAGGGGGTCAGCATTCTGATCGGCGTGCTGTTCTCCTTGGGCTCAACCTCGGTGATTGCCAACATCATCGCCGGCTACACCATGACCTACCGGCGTGCGTTCCGGGTGGGCGATCGTATTCGCATCGAGCAAACCGTTGGCGACGTTACCGACATCCGCGTACTCGTCACTCATCTTCGCTCGCTCAAGAATGAGGAAGTGATACTGCCCAATTCCAAGATCCTGAACAGCGATGTGGTGAACTACAGCTCGCTGGCAAAGGAACGGGGCCTACTCCTGCATACCACCGTCGGCATCGGTTATGACGTGTCCTGGCGCCAGGTCGAGGCCATGCTGCTCTCGGCCGCCGACCGCACCGAAGGATTGCTGCGACAGCCCCGTCCGTTCGTGTTGCAACAAGCGCTTGGCGACTTCGCGGTGAGCTATGAACTCAACGTCTACTGCGACGACGCAAGCCAGATGATGCAGCTTTACACCGCCTTACACCGCAATATCCAGGACGTTTTCAACGAACACAGCGTCCAGATCATGACGCCTCATTATATGGGCGACACACCTGAGCCCAAATTCGTACCCAAGGATGAATGGTAGATCGCTGTTCGCCACATCGAACATCGGTTTCCCGCAAAACGATGCCTGCTTCGTCACGGAAACAACTTGCATGCGAGCACAGCTGGCGCATTACTGTCTTTCTGCCTTGTTGGAGACATACGCCCAAAGCAGCGATCTTTTTCTATCGACGACGAGGATTTTCGCCATGACACGACGCTCATATTTCGCAGCGAGCCTAGCCGCCGTTGCAACCCTGTGCACAACGATCATCCTGGCCCCGCTGACCGCAGACGCCTGCACGCGCGTGGTCTATCTCGGCGCCGGAGGCAATATCGTCACTGCCCGCTCGATGGACTGGAAAGAAGACGTCGGCACCAATCTATACATTCTGCCGCGCGGCATGCAGCGCGACGGCGCGGTCGGCCCCAACTCTGTTCGCTGGCGGGCCCGATACGGCTCGGTCGTCGCCACCGGCTACGATGTTTCTACGACCGATGGAGCGAACGAAAAAGGCTTGATGGCCAACGTGCTCTGGCTGACGGAATCGCAATACCCGAGTTTCGATCGCGACAGCAAACCGGGGCTGACGATCGCTGCTTGGGCCCAATACGCGCTCGATAATTTCGCCACCGTGGCCGAAGCGGTCGACGCACTGAAAGACCCGCCCTTCACACTCGTGACCAGCAACGTACCGGGCCAGAATCGGCTTACGACGCTACACTTGGCCTTATCGGATGTTAACGGCGATAGCGCTATCGTCGAATATATCGACGGTCGGCCGGTTATCCACCACGGCCGGCAATACCAAGTGATGACCAATTCGCCGACCTTCGATCAGCAATTGGCCCTCGATGCCTACTGGAAACAGATTGGCGGCACGGTCATGCTGCCCGGGACCAACCGGGCTTCGGACCGCTTCGCTCGGGCCTCGTTTTATATCAATGCCATTCCCAAAAGCGCGCCACCCAATCGATCACTGGCCAGCGTGTTCGGCGTGATCCGCAATGTATCGGTGCCCTACGGCATCGCGACACCGGACCAGCCCGAAATCTCATCGACGCGCTGGCGTACGGTCTTCGACCACAAACGCCGACTGTATTTTTTCGAATCCGCACTGACGCCCAATACGTTCTGGGTCGACCTGAAAAAGATCGACTTTTCGAAACACACCGGGCAGGTGATGAAACTCGACCTTGGGCCTAACCAAGACCACACCTTTAACGGCGATACCACGGCCGACTTCGTCGCCTCCCAACCGTTTCGTTTCCTCGGTCTGCCATAGCCGCGTTCAAACCAGAGCGACTGCCGATCGCGGTCGCCGGAGGCTTCGCGAGGGGCAGCTACCGGCCGCCTCAATTCGCCGATACGCGACCATCATTGTCGCTCGACACCCATCGGATCTGGCGAGGATCATCCACGTCGACGTGGGTCTGGTAGTAGTACTTGCCGATGGGCCGACCGTTGCGCATGAGATCGATATGCACACGCTTCGCCCGGCCGACCACCCGGATCTTTTGGCCGATTAAAAGACGCTTGCGTGGTTCATCGAACCGGGAAGCCAACTGCTGTGCGACGGACTCGGGCATCACGATCGTTAAATTGTCGGCATCCCGATAATTCGAAAGCGAATCGAGATAGACCATGCCTTTGTCGGCGCCCACGCTCCGAACGGTCATCACAAATGTGCCATGAGCACCGTAGAGCGGGTTGGCCTTGGCCTTTTGAATTGCCTGTTCGGGGGTTAGCCATTCATCGCGCGGCGCTGGCTTGTTGGGGGCCGTAGCACAGGCGCCTAGCGCAATGAGGATGCCGAACAACAAGAGACGGGCCAAACGGTAGCATATGCCAGAGCAGCAGCAACAGCGATCTTAAGGATTCAACGTATCAGAACGTATCAGGCCGTTCAATTATATAAAAATGGGATTATACGAAATATCACTCAAATCTTCTGTTTTTAATAAATCTTCCGGAAGACAACGCATCGATCCTAACGTCCCCTCGCCTATCGCTTGATGCACAGCACGGCTCGCCCCACAGCAGGTTTTATCTAAATCAAATTTCAGGACCGCACTATCGAGTTTAATTACAGGTATTGATAGCCTGCCCAGGGCGGCCGCTGCCGCGTTCCCCAAAGGGCCTTGCCACTTTTCGATCGCCGTGCCTCGCCCATACCCACCGCCAGAAAATCGTCCGTGCCGGGCCGAACCCAACCCGCCGCACCCCGACCGCCGCGATGAGCCGCTGCCCTGGCAACGCCCCAAGCCGCTCGCGGAAGACGCCGACGCACCAAGCCGCATACAGGCGATACTCGGTAGCGACAGCTATCGGCAGGCCGACGAAGACCCTGGTTTTTTCCATCGTGACGACACCCGCGGACTACGGCTACAGGTCGACTATCTCAAGCCCGAACTGCTGCTCAACGAGCACGGCATCGAGCATACGATCGTCGTCTTTGGCAGTACCCGCATCCCCGAGCCGTGGGTAGCCCGTCAAAACGTAGCCGATCTGGAAACGGCTTCGGCCGCCTCACCCGACGACCGCCGCTTGGCCCAACGCCTGGCGATCGCCAGGCGCATCGCGGCCAAGAGCCATTATTACGACATCGCCCGGGCCTTCGGCCGGCGTGTTTCCGATGCCTTGGCCGACCGCCCCAATTACCGGGCCGTAGTCGTGACCGGCGGCGGCCCTGGCATCATGGAAGCCGCCAATCGCGGCGCCTTCGATGCCGGGGCCCAGAGTGTGGGCCTAAACATCACCCTGCCCCACGAGCAATACCCAAACCCCTATATCACCCCGCGGCTATGCTTTCGCTTCCACTACTTCGCTCTGCGCAAGCTGCATTTTTTGTTGCGGGCCCGGGCGCTGGTGGCTTTCCCCGGCGGCTACGGCACGCTCGACGAGCTATTCGAAACCCTCACCTTGGTCCAGACCCGCAAGATCAAACCGCTGCCGATCGTGCTGGTCGGCCGCGAATACTGGGAACGCGCCATCGATATCGATTTCATGATCGCCGAGGGCGTTATCGATATCGAAGACGGCGACCTGTTTTGGTACGCGGAAACCGCCGACGAGATCTGGGATGGTATCCAGCGCTGGTACGCCGCCTGTGGCGAGCCGTTGTTTCTACCCGGCCAGTTCGACTAGCTGGCTAGGCAGATCCACCCAGCACTAACGAATACGTCCCGGCGACGTCGCTTACAGCGTCGATCACGGCATGCCCGTTCCGACTAGCCAGTCGAATGCCCCAGTTCGCGTATTCGTCGGCGACGCTTCATACAGACATAGGGAAGCTCGCCGCCAAACCGTAACGCAAGCCGGACTCACAAGTCCCACCTGCAGACCAACGGCTCGACCGATTCCAGCAACAGCAGCCAAGTTGTCCTCCGCAGCATACAAAGCCGGCAACAACCCGCTTGGATACGCGATGCGTTCCGCGCCCACGCTTGATCGCGGCAAGTCGCTCCCCCAATATCCGCGAACCGTTGCCATGCCGTTTCAGCCTTGCATGCCCAGACGACTCACTTAAATTTTTCAACCGGCGAACGGCGTGCCAGCCAATGAATGATGTGCTGCCCGGCCGACTTGCGATCCTCGACGAGCTATGGCCCGCCTGGCTTCAACCAGCACCGAAGCGTGTCGTTGGTCGCGGCGCCCCTCGCGGGCGCTACTGTATTCAAAACGCAAACGACGTGCGCTCCAGTCTGCGTTGTTTCGTTAAAAACCACTGTATTCCATGATCATTCCGACCATACCCAGAGTGCGCCAGATTATCGGGGAAGTCTGGAAACCTCTCCTTCTGATGATGGTCTGGGACGTGATCATCACGGTCCTGTACTACGTACACCCCGGCGAGAATTCGCCCTACGAAGTCCTTGAGCTGCCGGCCGTCTCGCTGACCCTGCTCGGCACCGTGATCGCCCTGTTTCTAGGCTTTCGCACCAACTCCGCCTATGCCCGCTGGTGGGAAGGGCGTGTCCTGTGGGGGCGGTTGCTCAATGCCTCGCGCAACATCGGCCGTGATAGCGTCGCCTTCATCGGCCGGGATAACGAGCACACCACCCAGCTTAGCGACGCCGTCGTGCTCAACCAGGCCGCGTTCGTGCACACGTTGCGATGCCAGCTTCGCGGCATTCATCACGATCGCGCCGTCGAGCGCCTGCTCGATGCACAAGTTGCCGAACGGGTCCTTCGCCGTAGCAACCCCGCCAACGCTATTCTGGAAGAAAACGCCAAGTTGATCGCCAAGGGCCAGAAACAGGGGCTGATCGACACGATTCAACAAACCCAGATGGATCGCGTGCTCATCGAGATCGCGAATTCTCAGGGCGGGCTGGAACGCATCAAGAATACCCCACTGCCCATGCAGTACCGGTTCTTCCCCCATCTGTTCGTGCGACTGTTCTGCTTACTGCTGCCGATCAGCATCGTCTCGTCATTCGGCTGGTTCACCCCGATCGGTTCGACCCTAGTCGGGCTTATGTTCCTAGCCGCACTGCGCGTCGGCGACGACCTCGTCGATCCATTCGCCAATTCACCGCATGACCTGCCACTGACCTCGATCTGTACCGTCATCGAAACCGACTTGGTGGAGTCGATCGGGCATCCCGCCCCCGAGCCGGTAACGCCCGTGAACGGTGTTCTCTGGTAGTCGTGTAGCAGACTACACCGACCGCAGCCCGTTATTCTTTCCGTAAGTAGTCTGGCAATGGGCACAGGTATGCCTGTTAAGACCTGTGCCCTTGTACTGAGCCGACTGAGCTGCCTTCATGAATATTTTCCGTTGCCCGCGGCCGTCTTCTCGGGGCACAAGACACTCGTGCTACCCGACTCGATCACCCACGATTCGGCCGCCTTTCTTGCTCGATCACGCCAGACTCAAATCACACGTGTCACTATAGCCGTGAACGTCGCAATGCCGACGATCATAAGGACAATCGATACTGCCAGAGCCGGCGATTTCATTTTCATGTCTGACTCTGGCGCGATCTGGTCGAATGGCGCTGTTCGCAGGTAATGGAGAATCGATCGGTACTGCCAAATCGCTATGGCCAGCACCACAACGCTCGCGGCAATAAGAGTAAGACCGAATATTTTCGACGCTCGCGGAAAATAAGCCGGTTTCACCCCGGTTTCGGTTTCCAGATATTGAAAGAATTTGGCGATTGTAAACCCGAAGCCGAGCAAGGCTATCGCTGTGCGCTCCCATGAAAGAATGGTCCGTTCCAGACTCAGCCGGGTACGGATCCAGGAAAAATGACTGTCGGCTGTTGCTCTTACTTCGAACTTCGACGAGGATTTTTCGGAAACGTCAGACATAGTAGCCAACCTCTCGGAACCGGCCGATCCTTTTCGGGTGAGCTTTTAGTTTTTCTTGCCGCCGTTACGCCGCATGATGCGATTCAATGGTCCGCGAAACAAAAGATAGGGGATGACAGCCAAGATCATGCCGGCAAGAAAAGCGCCGATCAGTCGGAACCCCCCAAACACTGCATACTGAAATATGAGATCGATAACGATGGCGACGACGAATACCTTGCCTATCGACTTCCACCCATGGCGCAACATCTCGCGTCGCTGGGCCGGGTAAGTAAAGAGCCCCCAGAAATACGGCGGTTTTTGCTCGCGCGCGTCCTTGATGCCATCTCGAATACCGAAATAAAGCGCGATTAATGGCTGTACGATCAAACGAAAGCTGAAAGGCCCCTCGACGCGAGCCAACAAGCCGTCAAAAAAACTCAAATGCTCAGGCATGATGTCCATTGTTCGACAACCTCCACTTGGGCAAGCGGACGACTTTTCAGCTTTTAAAACTCTGACCTGGTTGCGAGATCTGAACGGGTCATTGCGTTTGCTTATCCGCCGGGGCTGCTTTCTGCCAGGGCCATCGGCCTTCCACCTCGACGGTTAGGGTCCATCCTAGAAATGTCCGCACCAGAACGAGCGCACTCAGGACTGCGACATTCGTGAGTGATGGGGTCAGAGCAACGGTACGAATAATATCGGCGGCAACGAGTAGTTCGAGTCCGACCAGTAACGATTGCCCGATCGCAACCCGGTAGCGGCTGTAGGCTGCCTCGCCCACTTGATGGATGTGAATAAGCCACCGAATCGTTACCCACGCTATGAAACAGACCATAATGGCCACGGCGAGAACTTCGATCGCCACCGCGGCGATTTCGATCCAGATCCGAATGGTGTCCATGGCCTAATTCTCCGCCGCAACGCTCGCGAGCCAGCCCCTGCACCGAGCCCATGCATACAGCGCGAGACTAAACGGGCCGCCATCGCGCCTGGCCGCCCGATAGCTATCCCCCCTCCGGCGACGCACAGCGATACCGAGGCCGACGAGACAAACGGGCCTTATCCGCAAGTTGCAGCCTCGATCGTCCAGCCGCAGGCCGTTCATTGGCACGGTATGCAGAACGCGCTGGTTTGGGGCGCGGTATGGCTTCGTTAACGCAAAGGCCGGTTCAAAGCGCTTGAGCCCCATGGCCATTCCGGCATTGCCATCGGGCGGCCTGCAGGCGGCGCCGGTCACGGAATGGCGACGATATTGTGGCAACGCGCGCTGTTGTCGATGTTGGGGCCGAGTGGTTTGGGCGGTTGATAAAGTACGGCGACAACATGCATACCGGCCGCCGACGGCGGCCGGCGCCCTCGCTTGAAGACCGACCGGCCATCTCTTGTTCATTGCCGGGCCAGGGCAAGGCGAACGGCCTGGGCCGGATCGATCTCGTGCTCGCCCGGGTCTTCTTCGATGGACAGCAACGCCCCCCTGACCGTGCCGTTGAAGCGATTGCCCACGGGTCCATAGTCCGGCGAGACCGGCGCCCCGCTGTCCTCGCCCACATCGAGGCCATCATCGGCGGAGAAGACCATTGCCAGAGTCGCGTCGATATCGCCCTCGCCGACCTGCTCGCCATCGGTGTACAGGGTCACCCGGCCGCCTTTGCCCATACCGCCGCCGGCATAGGCAAATTCCATGCGGACCTGATGATCGCCCGCGGGCAGCGGACTCGTCGCTTCGACGAAGAAGTGCTTGAAGCCGCCCCAGTTGAAGCAGTACTTGAGTTTGCCGTTCTTGGCATAGAGGCTCCAGCCGCCGATATTCGCACCCTGGCAGATGATCACGCCGTCGGCAGCGCCCTGCTCCGGTACGGTGATCTCGGCAGTGACGGCGTGCGATTTGTTCTTGAGGTTAAGAACACAGTTTTCCAGCAGGCGCCCCATGCCGGGGAACAGAAGCTGGGTCTTGCCCTTGACCAGTACCGGCCGGCCGGCAGTGTCCGGGTTGAGTTTCTTGCTCATCTCGTCGTCAAGCGGCAGCACCTTGTAGCGCGTGGCCTCGATCAGCCAAAGGCGTTGCAACTCATGCAGTTTTTGCGGCTGCGTCTTGGCAAGATCCTTCGCCTGGGTCCAGTCTACGTTCGTGTCATACAGTTCCCAGACATCGTCGTCGAACGCCGGCTGTTTTTCGTCCAGAATCCACGGCGTCCGATGCTTGGTCACCGCGGTCCAGCCTTTGTGGTAGATGCCGCGGTTGCCGAACATCTCGAAATACTGCAGGTCGTGCCGCTCCGGCGCCTTGGCATCGTTGAACGAATACAACATGCTCAGCCCCTCAATCGGGTCCTGGGCAATGCCGTTCACCGAGACCGGCTCGGGCAGCCCTGCCGCTTCGAGAACCGTCGGTGCTACGTCGATGACATGGGAAAATTGCGAGCGAATCTCGCCCTTGGCCTTGATCCCCTTCGGCCAATGAACGACGGTCCCGTTGCGTGTGCCACCCCAGTGTGACGCCACCTGCTTGGTCCACTGATAGGGCGTGCACATTGCATGCGCCCAGCCCACCGCATAGTGGTTGTATGAATCGGGCCCGCCGAGCTTGTCGATCCGCTCCGTCAGGTACTCAGGGGTCTCGAGCGCCTGCAGAGAATTGAAGTAACTCATCTCGTTGTAACAGCCGTTGATCGAGCCTTCGGCCGATGCACCGTTGTCGCCGATGATGTAGTAGACGAGGGTGTCTTCGAGGACGTCGAGTTTGTCCAGCGACTCGACCAGGCGCCCAACATGGTGATCGGTGTATTCCAGAAAGCCGGCATACACCTCCATCTCCCGGGCCAATACCGGCTTGAAGGCTTCCGGCATTTCCTCCCAGGCGGGGATCTGTTCATGGCGCTTGGTCAGCTCGCAGTCTTCCGGGATGACGCCGAGTTTCTTTTGTTGGGCGAAGATCTCTTCGCGCAGCGCGTCCCAGCCCTGATCGAACCTGCTTTTGTACTTATCGGCCCATTCTTTGGGCACATGATGCGGCGCATGGGTGGCACCGGGCGCAAAGTAGACAAAGAACGGCTTGTCGGGCGTCAACGCTTTCTGCTGGCCTATCCACTTGAGCGCCTTGTCGGTCATGTCGTCCATCAAGTGGTAGCCCTCTTCCGGGGTCTTTTTCAGTTCGACCGGAATCGTGCCCTCATAAAGGGTGGGATACCATTGATTGGCTTCGCCGCCGATGAAGCCATAGAAGTATTCGAAGCCGCCGCCGCCCGTGGGCCAGGCGTCGTACGGCCCGGCCGGGCTCGTCTGCCACACCGGCACCTCATGACACTTGCCGAACTGTGCGGTGCTGTAGCCGTTGAGCTTCAGCGTGCGCGCCAGCGGCGACATGGAGTTGGGCAGTACCGAGCAATAGCCCGGCGCGCCGGTGGCGATCTCGGTGATTCCTCCCATACCGGCGGAGTGATGATTGCGCCCCGTAAGCAAGGCCTGTCGCGTAGGAGAACACAGAGCCGTGGTGTGGAAGCGGTTGTACTTCAAACCACCTGCCGCCAGCTTTTCTGCCGTCGGCGTCTCGCACGGGCCACCGAAGGCACTGGAAGCACCGAACCCCACATCATCGAGAAGGACAATCAGTACGTTGGGAGCGCCTTCGGGCGGGCGCAGTTGCTCGATCGGCGGGAAAGTGCTGTCCGGATCCTTAGCGTCGTACGCAATAAAGCGGGGGTTGTGGGTGTTCGGTATCGGCAGATGCGAACGGTGCTTGTTGTCTTCAGTGCTCATGATCACCTCAACGAGTATCCAATTCCTGCCTCACATACGTGCGCCGAGCACGCTTTTCGGTTCGCATATCGATCCGATGTGGCAGGTCACCGAGTTGTGGATCCGGCGGGCGCCGGCTCGAAGATCATCTGCGCCTAGCGACCGAGATAATTCGGGCGAACGCCAGGGATCAACACGGGGCTGATCGCGGGCCGGCTTTGGTTGATCTCGGTCTGTCTCCTCATCCAAACGAAGCGCCAGAAGCCAAGTTAGGCTCACGACAAATAGCAGTATTGACTCAGGTCACATCCCCGAATGAACACGATAATGCGGGTGAGTACGTCGCTAGCCCGTGCCCCGCGTTAAACCGTACTCAATCGATCGATCTCGCGAAAACGGCAAATACCGCCTTGATATCGGCCGCACCGCTTTGGCGGTATTCCTGTTTCTTCGCCCGGCGTTGTACGGCCCGGGGACAGCATCCTGCGTTCGGGCGTAGCGCGTACGCATCCAGAAGAGATAGCGGTCGGTGGCCACTTCGATTTGGAAGCGTGGTGCCGTCGAAGCAGCCTACGCCGAGCCTGCGCCGGCCCATTCGCACCGACTCGCTCAATTTTTCCAGGGTTGTTCAGGTACTGTTCGGCCCCGTTCTAAAGCCAAATTTTATGTATAAAAGATAACAATAAAGCCAGAGCGGCGATATACTGCCCTCTCGACACTGTAGGCGACCGTGACACCAGTAAGCGGGGAACCCTAGCGATGGCCGAGAAAAAGACATATCCGGAGCAATATACCGAGCAGGTTTTCAACGGAAAGGTCGCGCTCGATGTCCGCGACTCACAACCTGACTGGGCGCCCTACAGTCCGCCACTGGCGCCCGACGACGCACCCAACGTCCTGTTCATCCTGTACGACGACACCGGACTGGCGTCGTGGTCGCCCTTCGGCGGACGGATCGACATGCCGGCAGCCCAGAAACTGGCGGACCGCGGCCTGTTGTATTCGCAGTGGCACACGACCGCGCTGTGTTCGCCTACCCGCTCCACCGTCCTGACCGGCCGGAACCACCATCTCAACGGCTTCGCCGCGATCGCCGAGGCAACCAATGGCTTCCCCGGACAGCATGGTCGCCTCCCCGATCAATGCGCCACGGTCTCCCAGATCCTGCAGGATGCCGGCTGGAGCACTTTCTGGGTGGGCAAGAACCACAACGTGCCCGAGCAGGACAATGCGCCCGGCGGCTACCGCGCGACCTGGCCCTTGCAGCAGGGCTTCGACCGCTTCTACGGTTTCCTGGGCGGCGAGACCAATCAGTGGTATCCGGACCTGGTTGAAGACAACCACTTCATCGATCAACCCTATACGCCCGCCGAGGGCTACCATCTGTCGAAGGATCTGGCCGATCAGGCGCTGCGCATGATCCGTGACAACAAGGCCAGCAACCCTTCCAAGCCCTGGTATATGTGGTTCTGTCCCGGCGCCAACCATGCCCCGCACCATTGCCCCCAGGATTACATCGACAAGTACAAGGGCAAGTTCGACGATGGCTACGAGGCCTATCGCGAGTGGGTGTTGCCCCGCATGATCGACAAAGGCGTCTTGCCCGAAGGCACCCAACTGACCCCAATCAACCCGATGCCGGATGACCAAGCGCTCGCCGGCGATTACGTCAAGCCATGGGATAGCTTGAGCGACGACGAGAAAAAGCTCTTCGCGCGCATGGCCGAGGTATGGGCCGGTTTCTCGGAATATACCGATGCCCAGATCGGACGCATCATCGACTATCTGGAAGAATCCGGCCAGCTCGACAACACGCTGGTGTTCTATGCTGCCGATAACGGCGCTTCGGGCGAAGGCTCGCCCAACGGCTCGGTCAACGAAAACAAGTTCTTCAACGGTTTTCCCGATACCCTCGAGGAAAACATGAAGTTGATCGACAAACTGGGCGGCCCCGACGCCTACAACCACTTTCCCACGGGCTGGGCAGTGGCCTTCTCGGCGCCGTTCAAGATGTTCAAACGCTACTCGGAGTATTCCGGTGGTACCTGCGATCCGCTGATCGTCTCCTGGCCTAAGGGCATGCAGGCACGCGGCGAGATCCGGCATCAGTATCACCACTCGACCGATATCGTGCCCACCATCCTCGATGTGTGCGGTCTAGAAATGCCGGACACCTACCGCGGCGTGCAGCAATACCCACTTTCCGGTGTTTCGATGCGCTACAGCTTCGACGCCGATGCCGATGGACCGACCCAGAAGCAGCGCCAGTATTTCGCCATGCTCGGCTCGCGCGGCATCTGGGAAGATGGCTGGCGGGCGGGCGCTGTCCATGCACCGCTCTCCGGCCGCGGACACTTCGATCAGGACCGATGGGAGCTGTATCACGTGGCCGAAGATCGTTCCGAATCGACCGACCTGGCCGAAACGTACCCGGACAAGCTAGAGCACCTCAAGCAGGTATGGATGGATGAGGCCCGCAAGAACCTAGTGCTGCCGCTGGACGACCGGCCTGCCGTAGAAATTCTGTCCGGTATAGAGCGGCCGTCGTCCGAAGCCCCTCAGGATCGATACATTTACTATCCCGATACCACCGCCGTCCCCGAAGGGGTCGCGGTTAACCTACGCGGGCGGTCGTACAAGATTCTGGCCAACGTCGAGGTTGGCGAAAACACCTCAGGCGTGATTTTCGCCCATGGCTCCCGGTTTGGCGGGCACTCGCTGTTCATAAAAGACAAGAAGCTGTACTACGTATACAACTTCCTCGGCATCCCGCCAGAGCAGAAGCTCGTCTCCAGCGAAGAGCTCACACCGGGCCAGTACACGCTCGGGGTGGCCTTCAACCGCGAAACGGCCGGTCAATACGGTGAGTCGCACGGGATCGCCCAGCTGTATATCGACGACAAGATGGTCGCCGAAGGACCAATGCGGACCCAGACCGGCAAATTCACGCTATGCGGGGACGGCCTGTGCGTCGGCCGCGACAGTGCCGATGCGGTCGCCTCGGAATACACGCCCGAGACCCAGGGCGAGTTCACCGGCGGCACGATCCAGTTCGTGGAAGTCTCGGTAGAACAGCAACAGTACCGAGATCTCGAACAGGAGATGGCGGCCGCGATGGCAGTCGACTAAGCCCGGCGGGCCTATCCATGGGCCGCCAGCCCACCGCAGCGGGCGGCGCGGCATGAATCTTCGTGCCTGCGCCGCTCTTGCTATCGACGGACGTCCCGAGGAGGAAGGCAACATGAGCACCGCGCCTGTTCCATTCCACCTGCTGGCCAAGCCCACCGGCGCCGCCTGCAATCTGGATTGTAAATACTGTTTCTTCCTGTCGAAGGACGGGCTGTATCCGGAGACGCACCCACGCATGTCAGACGACGTGCTCGAGCGATATATCCAGCAGCGGCTGGCGCAGCACGGCGAGCCGGAGGTCAATATCGCATGGCAAGGCGGCGAGCCGACGATCATGGGGCTCGACTTCTTCGAGCGAGCCGTCGCGCTGGTCGAAAAGTATCGCCAACCGCAGCAGCACGTCCTGCATAGCATCCAGACCAACGGCCTGCTCATCGATGACCGCTGGTGCGCGTTTCTAAAAAAGCACCGCTTCCTGGTCGGCCTGAGCATCGACGGCCCGCAGGCCATGCACGATGCCTATCGGGTCGACAAGCGCGGCGGCGGCTCATTCCATCTCGTCATGCGAGCCTGGGAACGGCTACAGCGGCACGCGGTCGACGTGAACGTGCTCTGCACGATCCACGCTGCCAATGTCGATCATCCGCTCGATGTCTACCGATTCTTTCGTGACGAATTGCAGGCGCGTTATCTTCAGTTCATCCCGATCGTCGAACGGGCGACAGAAGAGCTCCTGCCAGCCGCCAACCAGGGCTGGGGCCGGCGCCCCGGCGGCGAGCGGCCCCTGTATCGACAGCGCGGCAATCTCGTGACCGAGCGTTCGGTCAAGGCCGAGCCATTTGGGCGCTTCCTGTGCGATGTGTTCGACGAATGGGTCAGGCGGGATATCGGCACCGTGTTCGTGCAGACCTTCGATGTTGCGCTCGGCAGCTGGCTCGGCCAGCACAATCTGTGCATCTTCTCGCCCACCTGCGGCAACGCGTTGGCACTCGAGCACAACGGCGACGTCTACTCCTGCGATCACTACGTCGAGCCGGATTACCTGCTCGGCAATATCCAGGACAGCCCGCTGCTGGATCTCGTCGTTTCCGAGCGGCAGCGTCGTTTCGGCCAAGACAAGTTCGACAGCCTGCCCGCCTATTGCCGCGAATGCGACGTCCTGTTCGCATGCTACGGCGAGTGTCCACGCAATCGCTTCATCAACACACCAGATGGCGAACCGGGGCTCAACTATCTGTGTGCCGGCTACAAGCGTTTCTTCAGGCACATCGATGGGCCGATGCAAACGATGGCGAATCTAATACGCGCGGGCCGTTTTGCCGATGAGATCATGCACGCGCCCTCCCCCAGCCACGATGCGGACTCGACGTAGCCACCGCCAAGCTCGACCAAAGAACGCCTCATACGTCGGCCCGAAATTCGAGACAGAACCCGTATTCGCAACACGTACTGACTTATATCGCTTGCGTTTTAAAGAACTACAGTATTTACAAAACATGCCTTATTTTTCGGATAGCCTCCGCTAACCCAATCTTTTCCAATTATTCAGGACTCGGCCCATCCGCTCGGAATGGCACTAGAGCGTGTTGAGGTTTCGTCCGAGCGCCGTTTTGCCGCCCGAATCGTGGCGCTGGCAAGGCACGCGCCACTGGTTCTGGCCCGTGCCATGCTCAAGGCTCGTAAGGCGGCTAGATGCGGTTTAGGGCGCCCCTCGAAATAACGGCTGCTTGGCCGCAATCCAGCGTTGCCGCTTATGGACGTCGCGCAACGACGCTGTACTCGCTACGCCTTGGCTTGCAGCCCAACAGCCCTGTAAGCAGCTCTGGGCGCGGACTCGCACGCAACCGCAACACGCCCTGGCCCCGAAGCCGAGCTGCACAGATACCCGCAGTCGCCAGAAATTATCCCGATGGAATATCGGACACGGCCGAAGCTCCCATTGTTCGATAGCTGGAATACAATAAACAGCTTATCGATCGTCTAAAGCCTCGACGGCCAATGCACGAACTGCCGGGTGCCACCCGGCCGAATACCCGAGCCCCGTGATCTCTTTTCTTCGTACCCCGCGCCGCGCGTCGTACGCTCCCCACGGAGGAAAGGTGATATGAGCCAAGCCAATCGCTACCAGGGCGGATGTTTCTGTGGTGAGGTCCAGTTCGAGTTGACGGGAGACCCCGTGGCCATGGGCTATTGTCACTGCGAATCATGCCGACATTGGTCCGCCGGCCCGGTCAATGCGTTCTCGCTGTGGGCGCCCGATGCCTTACGGCTTACCCGCGGCGCGGAACGACTCGAAAGCTTTAACAAGACGCCCCGAAGCACTCGCAAGTGGTGCGCAACCTGCGGCGGCCATCTTTTTACTGAACATCCCGAGTGGAATCTCGTCGATGTCTATGCAGCGGTGATTTCCGACTTCGACTTCCAGCCTGCCGTGCACGTTAATTATCAGGAGACAGTATTGCCTATGGCCGATGGCTTACCAAAGTTCAAGGATGTGCCAGCGGATATGGGCGGCTCGGGTATCACGCTAGAGGAATGAGGCGCGACCCGGCGCGGTTTTCGGTCATGCCTGATCTCGAACAATCGCCGCGCATGGCGATCTAGAACGGCCCGGCTACGGCCCATATTAGGAAAGACAGCGTGCGAGGGCTTTGATGAGGCGACGGCCGCAGAAACCGAAAATGGAATAAGGACGCGAATAATCTTCCGAAAGCGTGAATTCAAAACATAAACGACTTTGCCATCTATGGCGACAGGAGATGAGACCATGGCGGCTCAACTGCGTCCCGATAAGACGTTTTACCCTTCTCCGCGCCTTGCCATGGCCGGGCCACGCGAGCGTTATGGTTTCGTGGCCACGCTATGTCCCAACGCCGACCGGCCCGACGCCATTGTCGTGGTCGATCTCGATCCGGAGTCGCCGCACTACGCCACAGTGGTGCATCGCATCGACATGCCGAACGTGGGCGACGAGTTGCACCATTTCGGCTGGAACGCCTGTAGTTCGATGCTGGGACCGCAGTCCTGTCATCCGTTTGTCACGCGCCGCTACCTGATCGTACCCGGGCTGCGATCGTCCCGGCTGCACATCATCGATACCCATCCAAGCCCGACCGAGGCCAGGCTTGTGCGCACCATCGAGGCCGACGAACTGGCTGAGCGTACCGGCTATTCCCGGCCGCATACGATTCACTGCGGGCCCGAAGGGGTTTATGTCAGCGCCCTCGGCGGTATGGGCGCCGAAGGCGCCGATGGACCGGCCGGCATTTTTCTCATGGACTGCGACAGCCTCGACATTCTGGGTCAATGGGAGATCGAGCGCGGCGATCAGGAGCTGCACTACGATTTCTGGTGGCATATCGCACACGACATCGCGATCACCAGCGAATGGGGCAAGCCGCCGTTATTCGAACAAGGGCTTGTACCGGAGGCGCTGCTCGCCCATCGTTACGGCCATCGTATCCACTTCTGGGACTTGGCTGCGCGGCGGCTTCGCCAAACCATCGATCTGGGCGCCCAGCATCAGATGGCGCTCGAAGTCCGGCCTGCCCACGATCCGCGAGAACAATACGGCTTCGTCGGCGTGGTGATCGATACGACCAGCCTCGCCGCCTCGGTCTGGACCTGGTATCGCGAGGGCGACGTATTCCAGATCGAAAAGACCATCGAAATCCCCGCCGTTCCCGCCGCCGCCGATCAACTGCCAGAATTGCTCAAAGGCTTCGAAGCGGTACCGCCACTGGTTACCGATATCGATCTATCGCTGGACGATCGTTACTTGTACGTGGCCTGTTGGGGCACAGGCGAACTACGCCAATACGATGTCAGCGATCCGCGAGCCCCGTGCCATAACGGCACGATCGAAATCGGCGGCATCGCCACGCATAGACCGCACTCCAATGGGCAGGCATTCGGCGGCGGCCCGCAAATGGTCGAGATCAGCCGCGACGGCCGGCGGGTGTATGTCACCAATTCGCTATACAGCAGCTGGGACGATCAATTCTATCCAGACGGCGTACCCGGCGTCGCCATCAAAGCCGATATCGCCGACGATGGCACGATGCAGCTGGACCCGGCGTTTTGCGTAGACTTCGGCCCGAATTATCGCGCCCATCAAATCCGCCTCGACGGCGGCGACTGCTCGACCGAATCGTTCGCCTTCCCCTAAGCCGTGGGCCCGCTCTGGCCGTGGCTGGCGGCTGCCGGGCTCGGCCTGTTCCACGGCCTTAATCCCGCCATGGGTTGGCTTTTCGCGGTATCCAACGGTCTACAGGCCGGCCGCGCGCAAGCCGTATGGTCCGCACTCCTGCCCCTGACCGGCGGCCATGTACTGGCTATGGCAGTCGTCCTGCTACCGGCCGCGGTGCTGCGTTCGCTGGCGATCGAGCGGCCGGTCCTGCAGATTGGCGCCGCCGCCCTGCTTATCAGCTTCGGAGTGTACAAATTCATGCGGCCCCGCCATCCGCGTGCACTGGCACGCATCGGCCCCAAACGGCTCATGCTGTGGTCGTTTCTCATGGCGAGCGCACACGGCGCCGGGCTGATGCTGGTGCCGATCTATCTCGCCGCGACCTCGCCCAGCCATCACACGATGACGATGCCGGCCGATACGCTACTGGCACTGGCCATGGTTGCCATACACACCGCCGCGATGCTGGCAGCCGCCGGTATCGTCGCCTGGGTGATCTATCGTTACCTGGGGCTGCGATGGTTACGCGCAACCTGGATCGACACTGATCGCATCTGGGCCGGCGCGTTAATCTTCGTGGGTCTCGCGGCGCTGGCAGTCTAGCGTCTTCCGGATCGCGGTTTCCGCGCTTCGAGATAGAACCGGTCCAGCCACGCAACATGCTCAAATACCGCTGCCGCGCATAAAAACAAAACCTGACTCCGAATCCGACGTCCGTTCAGCTTGCTGCTGCCGATCAGCATCATGTCGCATTCGGCTGATTTACCCGATCCCCCGCCCTGGTTGGGCTTAACGTCTTTGCCGTATGACGCCCCCGGCGACGACCTCACCGACCCTTGACATGCACCGCACGACCGACCGCTTGCCTCTATCTAAATCGTCGCCGAAACCGACCTGGTCAAGTCAATCGGGCACGGCGCTCCCGGGCCAGTAGCACCTTTTCACGGCGTTCTTTGATAGTTACGCCAGCGATGAACGCTGGCCGTAGCCCGCGATTTACCGCAGCCGGTTCTTATTTTTTCAACGGCCAAGCGGTTAGCACACGGGCATGCATATCGGCTTTTCCCGACCACAATAGCGATGCTCTTCAGGCTTATAGCCTAACGCTCGATTTAAGCCGTGCCGCGAATCGACATCAGCTCGATCGAATTGCCAGCTGGCGCCATTGCTAATGAAAATCACGGCTCAGGATGACCCACTCGACTTGGTCACTATTGCCGCCTACATCTTTGCGGGATGCGATATTTAGGCCCAATTCGGGGCAATCTTGGCCGCTACCCAACCATTCTGTAGGTCTTAATGTGAATCCAGACGCCTCAAGCGCTTCTTCAAGCTCTGACAGCGTGGTCTCCGAGTGCAGGTTAATAGCTTGATAAGACAAAACCCCATCTAGAAACTCGATATCTCGAACCACCCCATCTTCATACCGGATACGAATAACGGTCGATTGATCTGCGGATACAAAGTCATCCTCGTCTGGAAAATGGCTTTTTGGCATAGAAAACTGATGGGACATTAAGCCCCTTAAATCCTGACGCTTCATTCCAAAGACGATCTCGATCGAGTCATTCTCGATCCCCGTTCTAGGCAGAAGTTTCCATACTGAATGGCTCATGTTGTGTCCTAAATTAGCTCACGCCCTTCCGGGCGCTCATTTGCTGTGTTCTGTCACTCGCACAATATGCGCGCAGGTGTTCGGGCCGGGTCGTAATACGAAAAATCGGCCGGTAAACGACGGGCTACGATTCGGGCGAGCCAACGAACAGCGTGTCTGACATGAGCGCCATGAGACGATCCGATCGACTGGCCAGCGCCGGCTGATCTGCTACCCAGGCCAGCGCGCCGACCAAGGCGAAAAGATCGGCGCCGTCTACATCCGTACGCGCTTTGCCGTCGGCCTGTGCCGTGGCAAGCAGCCGTGTACCCGCGGCCTTCATGGCGGTACACGAGGCATGCAGCGCCGAACTTTCATCCTCGATCGCCGCGACCATCGATTTGATGGCGCCACTGTAACGATGGGCGACATCGACGATCTCGCGCAGCCAGGCGACCAGCGCGGCATCGCTGGGCTCGCTCTGCCCGAGCTTGCTCGCCCGCTCGGCCAGCGCATCGAAGCTGGTTCGGAGCAATGCCTCCAGCAGATCCTCGCGCGTCGGGAAGTGACGTTGGAGCGTGCCCAGCCCCACGCCGGCCGTGCGCGCGATTTCGCGCATGGACGTCTGTGAACCCTCGGCCGCGAGCAGGTCGCGAGAGACAGCCAATATGTGGTCGTAATTCTTCCTGGCATCTGCGCGCATAACGTCCGGCTTGCAAACCGGGTCGGCGACCCGCATAAACCAAATTAGTCACTGACCCGTTTTTAACAGATTTACAAGCTCGGAGATAGCATCATGTCGATGACCACAATGAACGCCGTGCGGCTGCATGCGTTTGGCGGCCCCGAAGTCCTGCGCTATGAAAAGGCCGCAGTGCCCACGATCGGCGCGGGTGAGGTCCGGGTACGGGTTCATGCCGCCAGCATCAACCCGCCCGATCTGTATCTGCGCGACGGCTATCAGGCGCTACCGCCGGAGTGGCGCCCCGATCCTGTGTTTCCGCTAATTATCGGCACCGACGTATCCGGCGTGGTTGAGGAGGTCGCGGGCGATGTCACGGACTTTGCAGTCGGCGACGAAGTATTCGCGATGGTTCGCTTCCCCGAGGCCCTAATGACAGGCAGCGGGGCCTACGCCGAAGTGGTCCGGGTGGCCGCCTCCGAGCTGGCGCACAAGCCCGCCGGCATCGATCATATACACGCGGCCGGTGCGCCCATGTCGCTGCTCACGGCCTGGCAGTTCCTGATCGATCTGGGTCACGACGCGCCGAACCCGTTTCAGGGGTTTCGCCATCAACCGGTGGCGCTCGACGGCAGAACAGTCGTCGTTAACGGGGCCGGTGGCGGCGTTGGCCACTTGGCGGTTCAATTGGCCAAATGGCAAGGCGCGCGGGTGATTGCGGTTGCTTCGGCTCGCCACCAGGCGTTGATGGCCGACCTGGGTGCCGATCAATTCGTGGACTACACGCAAACCGCGGCCGAGGATGTCGTGCAGGACGCCGATTTGGTGATCGACGCCGTGGGCGGCGAGAACATGGCGCGTTTTCTGCGCATGTTGAAGCCCGGTGGCGCACTCTTCCTAGTCAATCCGCTTGGGTTCGCCGGTCAGGCCGAAGCCAAACAGCGCGGCATCACGGTCTCCTCTACCCAGGTCCGCTCGAATGGCCCACAACTGGCACAGGCCGGGCGGTTGCTCGACAACGGCACCGTCCGCGTCGTGGTGGATCGCTGCTTTTCCTTGGGCGATGCGACAGGTGCGCACACCTACGCCATCAAGCGCGGCATCCAAGGCAAGATCGTGTTGATAGTCGCTTGATACGCCGATGCGTGCGCACGCGCAAAAGAACAGCGCCATAAACTTTGCTGCCGGCCCTCTCAGGAGCATGATCCGGCCTGGCGCCTTGAGTACCGAACTGGGAAACGCCCCGCGGCATGTTGAGGTGTCGTGCGCGTCCGCGCCAAGGGCTGTTGGCTGCACGCCGAGGCGCCGCAAGTACAGCGTAGTGGCGCGACGTCAGTGAGCGGCAACGCTGGATTGCGGCCCAACAGCCGTTGTCCCGAAGAGTGGCGCCCCCAAATCGCATCGGGCCGAGTTACGCGCCTTGATCGGGGCGCGCCACGATATAGCGGCTCGCGCCTCGCCAGCCACGATTTAGGGCGACAACTCAGCGCGCGGACAAAACATCAACACGCCCTACGGTCAATCGGCACCAAATCCTTGCGAGTCGTTCGGTAACCGAGGCGTTGTCCCAGGCCATGGGTGAGCATGCCGACGACGGCGTCGAGGCTAGTTTGAGCGAAAATCTCGCACGCGCCCAACGGAGCCGACCCGTTGCAACTTCCCACTTTTAGCTTTTATTGCGGTTGCAACCTAAAACCAACCCAAAACCGAACAGTGGTTTGGGTGAACGCTTCACAGGCCATCTTTAAGGCCGCAAGCCAGGGGTAGAACTAAGATACACATAGTATCCCCTGCCCTAAGCCCCGCCACAATATTTTCCCTATTATTCAATTATCTTTGGCATCAGCGATTCGAGATGCCGACAAAACACAGTAAACGCGCGTGATTTGACATTCCTCAACATCGGGAAATCGCACCTCATCTCAAATACACCTCCTATTTTGGAACCCGAGATCCCTAACGATTCACACGCCCGACATCAGAACATGACGATCTAAAGCGATAGATCCGGATGAGGCAGCCTGTTCTCGAAACAATTGAAGGTGCACCACGACAAGCAAGAGGCGACACGATGGATACTCAACACAAGCAAACCCGCAAAGCGGTACGTGCCGGGATTATCAGTTTCCTACTCGCGCTGGTACTCGGCGCCGCTCCTATTGCCATCGCGGGCGGCGGTGGTGGAGGTTCCGGCGGCGGCGGCGCCGGAGGGGGTGGCGCCGGCGGCGGCGGGCCCGGTGGCGGCGCAGGAAGCGGGGGTGCCGGCTCAGCCAGTGGCGCAACATCCGGCCACGGCATGCACGGAGCCAACCCACGGGGCGCACAGAACCCGTCGCAAAGCCCACAACAAACTCAAACTCCCGATATGAGGCAACTCAAGGACCGCGACCAGTTTAAAGTTCAGGACCAACTTAACGACCGGAACCCACTCAAAGAACAGGACCAAACCCGGGATCAAGACCGTACTCATCAGTAGATCCAACAGAACAACAAACCGGCAGACCAAATCTGTCTGCCGGTTCGCCGCCACCTACGGACAGTATATTTAATTCAATATCTGGGTCTCGTGATCGCTAATTCAGCCAGCCAGAGTGCTACCACTAAATAAGCAAACGGTCCTCTGATTCCCCAGCGTCACCGCATAAAGTCGGCTACGAAAGCCCGCCCCAGTTGGGGCCGGAAGTACCCGCGCTTCCGGCCAACTACCGGCGCAGGGCGTGGCAAGAAGCTTCGCAGGCATGCAAGCAGACAACGGGCATTCCAGACTTGATGCCTTAGCCCAGCAGTAGATCGCCTTCGATGGGAATGTACTGGCTCGCGGCGTGAATTAGAGAATTCGCGGTAAGCTGGGGCACCCCGTAGACCTCGACGCGCTTGCCGTGCAGCTCGCGGATTCTCTGTGCCAGCAGATCGAAATCGCCATCGCCGGAGACCAGCACCACGACATCCGCCTGCGCCGCAAACTCGATGGCATCGAGCGTGATGCCTACATCCCAGTCGCCCTTGGCGGAACCATCCGCGCGCTGGATGAACGGCTTGAGCTTTACCTCGAAGCCGATCTTTCGAAGCGTGTTCTGAAACCCACGCTGCTTGGCGTCGCCCCGGTCGGTGGCATAGCAGCGTGCGGTCAGCACCTCACGATCCGCCGTCACCTGTGCCCAGAATCGGCGGTAGTCAAACTGCTTGCCGTAGGCGTCGCGCACGGTGTAGTAGACGTTCTGCGTGTCGACGAAGATGGCGACGGTGGTCATAAGGCAAGATTTCCAGGAATGCTTGAGCCCCCGCAGTGTCAAGCGAACGACGAGGCGCCGGATCGCACACATTCAAGCACAGACCACGTTGTTCAGGGGAAAACGCTAAAACGCGGCCTATCGTTTTTATCAGGCATTCTGGGGCGTTCAGGTCGCCATATCGCCGCTCTGGAAGCGCGCCAATCGCGGTGCGGCATTCTCGAATCCACTGCTGAACGCGCAATACAAGACCCGCCCCCAGGCTTTTTTTGTCACCCGCAACTACACCAGTCGCTGAACTATCAAACACCAGAGCGCTACGAACGTAAGCTAGCCATTAACCCCTGATCTGGTAGTCCAAAATAGCCGCGGCATTTCATGCTATCCCCGGATCTCCCGTTAGAGGGCGGACTGAGGCCGATTTACGCCGCGCGATTGGCAATCCGCTTGCGCAGAAGATCGATATGCAGACGCGCATCGTAGGCATAGCCGCGATACGGCAATGGCAGTTTGAGTCCCGCGATCTCGCGGTCCAGCTCGGCCAGCTCGGATTCGAGCGCGTGGAGCGTATCCGGGTTATCCGTCTCGGCTGCGGCTTCGTCGATCTCGCGGATACGCGCATAGTGGCGAAACACCCGGTTGCGAATGCTCCACTGGTACAGACCGGGCAAGGCGCGGAGCAACGGCAACAATAAGAACACGATCGGCAACAGCAGGATCGCGAACCGGCTGATCTGTGCGACTACCCAATACGGCAAAAACGCCGACAGCGCGCTCGGCCCATCGGCGATCAAATCCCGGGCGTAGGCGTTCTGCGGCAACGACGTATGCGCCATCGTCGGGAACTGACCCGCCGGCGTAATCATGTCGCCGCTCTGATGCACGAGCTGAGCCGCATTGACGAGCCGATCCACAATCGCTGGATGCATATCCGGCTGGGCCACCATCCGCGCGAGCAGCCCCAGCAACTGGCGGTCGTCAGCCGGCAACGGCGGGTTCAGCGAGAACGCGCCCGACGGCACGTTGACGATCACCGACTGCGGCACCCGCCGCGATAACGCTACGATGTGCGCAAGCGGCACCAGACGCACGCTCTTATCGGACACGATCGGCTTGAGATAAGGCGCCGAAAGCGGCGCCATGAACACCGCCACATCCGCCGGCCCATCGGCAAGCGCGGCCGATGCCGCAGTCCCGTCGAGCGGCAGCAGCGTATTCGCCCCGGTTACCCCTGCGGCTTTGAGCAGCGCTTTCACTGCCGCCCGCGTCCCCGAACCCGGCGCGCCGGCCGCAATCCGCAGGCCCGACCACATCGCTGGATTATTCGACACCGTCGCGCCGCCCGAAGACCGCGCAAAGATCAGCAACGGCTCGGTAAAAACCGCACCCAGCGTCTCTACCCCGCCGCCCACGGGTACCCCGCCCTGCAGCAATGCCGCATCGGCCTTGCCCTGTGTCATTAGACGCGCGTTTTCCACCGAGCCCGCGGTAGGGATCAGCTTCAGATCGATCCCATCCCGCGCGAGAATATCTTGGTACCGCTCGGCGATCTGCCAATAGCCGCCGTTCTCGATACCGGCCGCAAACCTCACCGTCTGCGGCGGCAGAATGCCGCGGCTGAGCCACCACAACGCGACCGCAGCCAGAACCACCGCGATAATCGCGGCCGGAATACGAAACATGAGCCCCCTTTAATTATCTTCCACCCTGCACCGGCATCAAACCGCACCCAGGCTGGTCTGCCAAGTCGTGCGTCGACCGGCGCTAATTCGCGACAAGCGAAAACGGTCGCTGTCACGCATCACAGGCTAGCGGCCGCCACGATCAACGACGAACGAAGCGTTACTGTCGAACGCGATGACCTTGATCGAGCACACGGTCTTTCGATTGCGATCGGCCCCACTACGGCAGCAATAGCCTAGTGTACTGTTCCCTGAACTCGTACTGTCCCTACTTTTCGGGCGACGAGACATCGCTGGGCGAGGCCTTCACCCACGTGGAGCATTACGTACTCACGCGCGGTATCGATGCGCTCGACCGGGAGAACAGCCACCGGCGGGCCGACAGCGGCGGTCCCGATCTCATTATCCAGAGCAGCAGCACGCTCTATCCGGCGCTGCTCGACGCCGGCCTGCTCCACCGCGTGACGATACGCACCTACCCCGTGATCCTGGGCCGAAACAAACGCCTGTTCCGCCCCAGTACACTACCGCCGCCCCTGCATTTCGTCCGCCACACCGTCTTGCCCAAAGGCGCCGTCATCGCCCATTACGAACCCCGCCGCAGCGTCGAAACCGGCAGCTTCGCCGCTATCGAGCCGAGCAAACACGAAAAGGCGCGGCAAGAGCGCATATAGCGGGAAAACAGACCACGCCCGGCTAAACGCACGAGCATCAGAGCGGACCCTCGAAACCGGTCAAGACACAAACCACTTTTTAGCGTCCTTCCGCCTGAGAAAACGTGGTCCTTGTCCTATGATTTGTCCGGCGCGGATGCAAGACGTGACGCATGTCACGGTCGGGGCTCATGTTGTCCGTCCATCGCAAGACCTAGCCTTAGTTTCCGCGAATCAGGATAGCGCCGCAGTTCGATGCATTGCGGCTACTCTGTGCTTGGCACCGAGCGATTGCTCTCACGCATCTGTGATTCGAAGAAATCCGAGAACGCCGCGACGCGCGGCGGCAGTCGATGATACGGCGGGTAATACAATGTCAGCCAGATCGGCGGCGGCGCCCAGTCGGGTAGCAGCCGCACCAGCCGGCCCGCGCTCAGCGCCTCGGCCACGATGAAGTCCGGCAACAACGCCACGCCCTGGCCGGCCGCCGCCATGCTCGCCAGAAATTCGCCGTTGTTGGCACAGATCGGCCGCCCGGCCTCGATTTCGACGTGTGCGGTGCCATGCGACAACGGCCAGGTCTCGCTCCGGCTGTCGGCGCTGAAAGCCATACAGGCCTCGCGCGCTAATTCGTTGGGATGGTCGACGGCGGCGTACGGCGTGTCCGGCGCGGCGACCAAGTATCGTGCGACCGGGCAGATCTTACGCCAGATCGTGAACTTGTCCGATGGCGGCCCGGAAATACGCACGGCCAGGTCGAAGTCGGCATCGACGATATCGACCATTTCATCCGACAACGACACTTCTGTCTGGATATTCGGATGCATGGCCCGGAAAGCTGCCAGCACTGCCGGTAACACTCGGATCCCGAACGACATCGGCGCATTGATCCTCAGTGTGCCGGCATCGGCGCGATGCGCATCGATCAGTTCGCTGCGGGCTTCTTCGACTGCCTGCATCGCCGGGCGCAGGCGCGCAGCATAGGCCGCGCCGGCGCTGGTCAGGCTCACCCGACGCGTCGTTCGCACGAACAGCTGCACCCCCAGATCCTGTTCCAGAGCCGCGATCGTGCGGGTGATCGAAGCCGGCGTTACGCCGAGTTCGCGGGCGACCGCAGCGAAATTATGGCGTTCTGCTGCCAACAGGAATGTCCGCAACGCCTTGAAGTCGTCCATGCCTATTATTACGTCTTACGAAACAATATAAAAAGGATTATGCCAATTCTCTGCCGCGCTGCGCGTTGCTAGATTACTCATCAGCATCCTCACAACGCCGGCACCATGCTGGCAGGACGAGTCGCATGATTACGCAGATCCAGGGCCTGCACCACATCACCTCACTGGCCGCCGACGCCAACCGCAATAATCGTTTCTTCACCGACGCGCTCGGCCTGCGGCGGGTCAAGAAGACCGTCAATTTCGACGAACCCAGCGTCTATCATCTCTACTACGGCGACGAGATCGGCACGCCCGGCACGGTCATGACCTATTTCCCGTTCCCGCATGCCGCCCGCGGCACGCCGGGCACCGGCGAAGTCGGCGAAACCCAGTTCGCGGTGCCGCCCGGCGCGCTCGCGTTCTGGGCCGAACGGCTCCCAGCGCTGGGGGCAACGGATTTGGCGACCGATACGAGCTTCGGCCAGCGTCGTCTACGCTTCACCGGCCCGGACGGCGATGGTTTCGCCCTGATCGAGCGGCCTGACGACGCGCGCCCGGTCTGGACCGGCGGCCGTGTGCCGGCCGAGTCGGCAGTGCACGGCTTTGCCGGGGCGCGCCTGCGGCTCAAGGACGCCGACGCGACCACCGAACTGCTGGAATTCATGGGCTACGAGCGCGCCGAACGCGAAGACCAGGTCACGCGCTTTGTCATGCCCCGCGGCAACGGCGCCGACACGATCGACGTCGAGGAACTGCCCGGCGTCGACGCCTCCCGTCAAGGCGCCGGCTCGGTGCATCACATCGCTTTCGCCGTGCCCGACCGCGCGGCCCAGGCCGAAGTGCGCCAAGCGCTGCTCGATACGGGTTACCAGGTCACGCCCGTGATCGATCGCGATTATTTCTGGGCGATCTATTTCCGCACTCCGGGCGGTGTTCTGTTCGAGATCGCCACCAACGAGCCGGGCTTCGATCGCGACGAAGACACGGCGCATCTTGGCGAGGCGCTCAAACTGCCCGAGCGCTACGAACCGTATCGCGACCAGATCGAATCGCGTCTCGAGCCGATCGTCGATTGAGTGATCGCCACACCGCAGCCGAGCCCCGGCGCTCGGCTGCCCTAACCCGGAGCCTGTGATGCCCGAACCCTCCTATACCGCTTATCGCCAGGCCGGTGAAGCCGATGCCCCCATCGTCATGGCCTTTCACGGCACCGGCGGCGACGAAACCCAGTTCATCGACCTGGTCCGGCAGATCAACCCGCGGGCCGGCCTCGTGGCGCCGCGCGGCGATGTCTCCGAAGGCGGTGCGCTACGGTTTTTCCGGCGCACTGGCGAAGGCATCTACGATATGGCTGATCTGGCCAAGCGCACGCAGCGCATGGCAGCCTTCATTGCGGCCACGCGCGATTCGCATCCCGGCCGGCCGATCCAGGCGCTCGGTTATTCCAACGGCGCCAATATTCTGGCCGCCGTGATGTTCGAAAAACCCTGGCTGTTCGAGCGCGTGGCACTGCTGCACCCGCTGATTCCGTGGACACCGCCCGCTCAACCAGCGCTGGACGGTCTGCGGGTATTTGTCAGCGCCGGCCGCCACGATCCGATCTGCCCACCGGCGCTCACCGACGCGCTGATCGAGTGGCTACACACGCAGGGCACGGCGGTCGAGCCGTTGATCACCAACGGCGGGCATGACGTGTCGCAGCCGGAACTCGATGCGCTACAACGCTTCCTGCAACGGCCCGAAGCCTGACGACCCGCCGCTCGCTTCGGTCAAGCCGGCGACGGGCGACCCAAAGGGTCATGAGGTCAGGCCTAGGGCCGTACAGCAACTCATCGGTTAAAACATTACCTCCCCAAGCTGCCCTACACCGCGTCCACGCGCTGTCCAATATGGCCGACCATAAGGTCAAGACAATGCCCTGGGGTCAGATCTTGAATTGCTAGACTAGGCACGGAATGAGCCCGGACAAGTCCAGTGCTTGATCGAGGTGTCCGTGGGAGCCGGGCCAGCTCAACCTGCCCCCAATGCTTCTGCAGTCCTCGCAAGCTCACGAGGGCGCGAAATCCTCATGCTTGGCATACTGCGTGGGCGTCATGCCGATATGGCGCGCAAAGGCAGTGCTGAACGTGCTGGCGGAGCTATAGCCAACGCGTTCCGCAACATCGGCGATACGCCGCTGACCGTTTCTCAGCATGTGTTTAGCCAGCGCCATACGCCAGGCGAGCAGATACGCCATCGGGGCCACCCCCACAGTGCGACGGAAACGTTCGAAGAAGGCCGATCGCGACAGCGCAGCCTGGCCCGCCAGGTCGGCCACCGTCCACGCGCGGGTAGGTTCGGCATGGATGGCACGTATCGCATTAGCCAGACGGGCATCCGCGAGCCCGTGCACCAGCCCGGGCAAAGCAGAGCTATCGCCGCTGGCCCGCAAGGCTTCGATCATCAACACTTCGAGGAGCCGCGACAGCACCATGTCACGCGCCGGACGATCAGCACGAGCCTCCTCACCCACGAGTTTCACCAGCATCTCGAGCCGCTGCTGGCCGCGCACGTGCACCCGTTTAGGCAATAGCGAAACCAGCAGCGCGACGTCGGGCGATTCGAAATGACAATGGCCGATCAGCATGCGCACATCGGGCGTTGCATCGGCCAGCCCGAGCCGAAAAACACCATCGCCGAGCGCAACCGGCTGGTTCTCCACCTCCAGTGGAGGCGGCGGCCGGCTCGACGCAACAATCTCTCGCGCCGACGGTGCCAGCAGGAAATCGCCGGCCATCAGATGAATCGGTTCCCCGGCGCCGGGCGAAGACAGGCACTCGCCTTCCAGCACCACGCAATAGAACAGATCGCCGGGATCACTGCGATGCACGCGCCATGGCCCCGCACCGACAACCAGCTTGGAAAACCGCATGCTGGGCCGCAGCAAAGACACCACATCCGCCAACGGATCGATCAAGGCCGGACTCTCGCCAAAGAAAATCGGATTTTGGATTGTAGCGAGTTCGACTGACCACGCCTATCTTGAGTAACTCATCGTTTGCCCAGCAGGAGTTCTCATGAAAACGGTTCTGATCACTGGTTGCTCGTCCGGCTTCGGGCTGGAAATCGCGCGTTATTTCCTCGATCGCGAGTGGCAAGTCATCGCCACCATGCGTACGCCGCGAGCCGACCTGTTACCGGCATCCGACCGGCTGCGCGTGCTCTCGCTCGACGTGACCGACCCGGACAGCGTGGGTGCTGCTGTCAAGGCCGCCGGCCCCATCGACGCACTGGTGAATAACGCCGGCGTAGGCGCGGCCGCGCCGTTCGAACTCACCGAGCCGGCCCTGGCGCGCGCGCTGTTCGAAACCAACACCCTCGGCACCATGGCCATGACCCAAGCCGTGCTGCCGCAGTTTCGCTCTCGAGGCGCGGGCACCATCGTCAACGTCACATCGACTGTTACGCTCAAGGCGTTGCCGCTGCTTTCGATGTATACCGCCAGCAAGGCGGCCGTGAACGCGTTCTCGGCCTCCATGGCCATCGAACTGGCGCCGTTCGGCATAGATGTCCGTATCGTGCTGCCCGGGCGCTCGCCCGAGACGCGCTTCGGCGACAACGCGCATCGCCAAGGGCTGGAGAATGCCGACTACGCAGAACTCGTCCAGCAGACCATCGCCCGGATCACCGACGAAACCGGCCCCGTCACCTACGCCACGGATGTGGCCGATGCGGTATGGCGCGCGGCCACCGATCCGGATGCGCCGATGCGTCTGCCCGCCGGTGCGGATGCCGTCGAATGGGCTCGGGACGCGGGCATCGCGATTCAATAACCGGCCAGTGCTCTATCCGGACACCGCCGACCACTCTCTCGTGAGACCAGCCATCGGCACGCGCCAAAGTAGAAGGCCGTTTTGCAAGGTCTGGAGTTGTCCAGATGGTTCTTGAAACATATGTGCGCATCTTTACCGGACACCAAGCGCTCAACGATACCCGGGCGTTCTATCGCACGTTGTTGAACGGCCAGGACGGCCTGCGCTTCAGCTATCCCGAAAAGGGGCTGGAATTGGCCGCCGTGATCTCTTCTACGGTGTCGGTGCTGATCATTGCGGGCGCGCCCGACGCACGCGCGCCGTTCGAAGCGACACAGCTCACGATTCGAGTCGACGATATCGAATCGGCGTGCCGCCAATTGACGGCCGAAGGCGCCGAACAGCTTGAACCCGTGCAATCCACGCCAGTCGGCGCCAAAACCCGCTTTCAGCATCCTGACGGAATGGTCGTCGAGTATGTTGTGAATCACGACACCGATTCGTCCGGCTGAGCTGTGTTGCAACAGATAGCTACTTCTAAGAATAATAGGGGACAGACCACGGTTTTTAACTTTCGAGCGTTTTGCGTTGAACGGAAACCGTGGTCTGTCCCCGATTCTTACATTCCTGTTGGCCAGCCGCCTAAGCGAGCGCGGCGCGCATCACGAGGCAGCCGACGACTGGAATGAAAAAGTCACCGTCGACGGCCGCCTGGTAACCGGGCAGAACCCCCAGTCGGCCACGAAAGTCGGCGAAGCGCTGCGTGATTGGCTTCAAAACGCGAGCCGGTAACAACGCGCCGTAACGCTGTGCCCGGCCGGAGCGTGCGATTACGCTTCGGTCGGCTCGAGCTCGCAACAGGCAGCGCCCCAAGCCGAGTGGCGAATTGCCGGACAGCGCCGCTAATACCCACTGCGTAACCGCCGAGCGTACGAAATCCGGGATAAACCAAAATTTCTAACGTACGCGCGCGTTATTTGAAAATCGTGGTCTGTCCGCTATTACGCGCCCTATTACGCCAGCTGGACATGCCCTTCGACGGCAAACGCATGATCCACGGCGGTTTTGAGACGATCTTCAAGGCGAGTGCCGAATAGGATAAAACGGGTTTGATCCTATAAATCGGACAGCATTAGCCCGGCACCGAGATTAATATGCTGTCACCGGATTACGGTTATCGATGGCGCAGCCTGTCTGCCAAAAAGTCGATGAAGACGCGCACTCGAGCGGGCATATGGGCGCCGCCAATGAAAACCGCATTGACCTCCTCCCGGTCGCCCGGGTTATACGCCTCGAGCAGTGTGACGAGACGGCCATCGGCGATTTCGGCGGCCACGCTGAAAGCGCCCACCCGCGTAACGCCGACCCCGGCGGTGGCGAGCTGCCCTAGCGTTTCGCCGTTGTTGGCCTCGACGTTGCCGGACACGCTTAGCGCATAGTCACGCCCTTCGTCGCGGAAGGGCCAAGTGGGCTCGGCGCGACGGAAGTTGAAGTTGAGGCAGTTGTGGCTGTGCAAGTCGTGCGGTATTTGCGGCGTGCCGTGGCGCGCGAGGTAGTCGGGCGAGGCGACAATCACTCGGCGGTTGTCACCTAGCCGGCGGGCATTGAACGAACTGTCGGGTAGAGGACCGAAGCGGATAGCGACATCCGCTTGGCCGGCGGCTATATCCACCACCGCATCGCTCAGGCTTATATCGACCAGAATATGCGGATAGCGCGCGGCAAATTCCTTCAACAGCGGCACCACGCACAGCCGCCCATGCGACTGGGCAGCGCTGACCCGGAGCCGGCCTTGCGGCGCGCCCAGATCGGCGATGGCCTGCTCGGTGTCATCGAGATCGGAAATGATGCGCCGCGCGGCTTGTAGATAGGCTCGGCCCTCTGCGGTCAGCGTCAACGACCGGGTGGTGCGCAGCACCAGCCGCACGCCGAGGCGCTGCTCAATGCGGTGCACCGTGCGGCTGACCGCCGAAGGCGTGATGCCCAGTTGCCGCCCCGCCGCCGAAAAACTGCCCGCCTCGGCGATTGCCACAAATACTTCCAGTGCACGGGTGCGGTCCGCTGATGAGAGCACTTGTGCGTTCATATCAAAACTCCTTGGCTTGGCTACCGGCTACTGCCGATCAAAAGAGACCTTTATCTTTGCCTCGAAATCTCAGCAAAGGAAAGTCACCATGGAATATCGTCAATTGGGGGCGTCGGGGCTGCGGGTGCCGGTTCTGAGTTTTGGGGCGGGCACTTTCGGCGGCCAGGGGCCGCTCTTCAGCGCCTGGGGCGACAGCAACGCAGCGCAGGCGAGGCGCCTGGTCGATATCTGCCTGGAAGCTGGTGTCACGCTGTTCGATACCGCGGACGTCTACTCCAACGGCGCTTCTGAGGAAATACTCGGCGAAGCGATTCGCGGGCGGCGCAATGAGGTGCTGATCTCGACCAAGACAGGTTTGCCTCTGGGCGACGGGCCACAGGACTGGGGCGTCTCGCGCGGGCGGGTGATTCGTGCCGTCGAGGCGTCGCTGCGTCGGCTGAATACCGACTATATCGATGTCTTCCAGCTGCACGCCTACGACGCCTCGACCCCGCCGGAAGAACTGCTCGCTACCCTTGACCTACTGGTACGCCAGGGAAAACTGCGCCATATCGGCGTCTCCAATTACCCCGGCTGGCAGCTGATGAAAGCCTTGGCGCTGGCCGATCGGCATGGCTGGCCACGTTTCTTCGCTCATCAAGTCTATTACTCCTTGGTCGGGCGTGACTACGAGGCGGATCTGATGCCGCTTGGCAACGATCAGGGCGTTGGCGCATTGGTCTGGAGCCCGCTCGGCTGGGGCCGGTTGACTGGCAAGGTACGACGCGACAGCCCGATTCCCGAAGGCAGCCGCCTCCACGAAACCGCGAAGTTCGCGCCCCCGGTTGCCGAAGATGATCTCTACCGAGTCGTCGATGCGCTCGATGACATCGCAGCGGAAACCGGCAAGAGCGTTCCGCAGATTGCCCTCAACTGGCTCATCGCGCGGCCGACGGTCTCGTCCGTGATCATCGGCGCGCGTAACGAAGCGCAACTGCACGACAACCTCGGTGCGGTGGGCTGGTCGCTGACACCGGCGCAGGTCGCACGACTGGATGCGGCGAGCGACACGCTTCCACCCTATCCGCACGCGCCTTACCACTACCAGGAGGGATTCGCCCGGTTGAATCCGCGACTGGTCGGGACTGTGGGAGCTTCCGCATGACCCTCAACCCTCCCCTGTTTGCGCTCGCCATCGGTGCCTTCGGTATCGGCATCAGCGAATTCTCACCCATGGGCCTGCTGCCGCTGATTGCCGGTGATCTCGATGTGTCCATTCCTATCGCGGGATTGTTGATCAGCGCCTATGCGGTCGGGGTGATGGTAGGCGCACCGCTGATGACGCTAACCAGCGGAAAGATGAAGCGGCGCTCCCTGCTGATCGGCCTGGCCGCCATTTTCACGCTAGGAAACCTGCTGGCGGCACTTTCGCAGAGCTACGGCATGCTGATGGCTGCGAGAATCGTCACCTCGCTCAATCACGGCGCGTTTTTCGGTGTCGGTGCGGTCGTAGCCGCCAGCCTGGTAGCACCAGGGCGAGGTGCGAGCGCGGTCGCGACGATGTTCATGGGTCTGACCCTGGCGACCGTGGTGGGTGTGCCGCTGGCGACCTGGATGGGTGAACAGTTCGGCTGGCGGCTGCCCTTTTGGGGCTTTACCGCAATCGGGTTGGTCACCATGCTGGCGCTGCGTCTGACCCTCCCCGACAGACCGGCGCCCAACGGCGGTGGCGCGCTGGCAGAACTCAAGGTGCTTGGGCACGCTTCGGTGATCGTGGCGCTGACGCTCACCGTGCTAGGCGCAAGTGCGATGTTCACGGTCTACACTTATATCGTGCCACTGTTACGGCACGAAGCAGAAGCGTCCGTGGCCTTCGTGACCGTCATGCTTGTGGTCTACGGGCTGGGCCTGATGGTGGGTAATTGGCTGGGTGGCCACTATGCCGATCGCTCGGTCGACCGCACCCTCCTCGTTACGCTTGCCAGCCTAACGTTGGTGCTGATCGCCCTTGCCCTGCTGGTGCCGTTTCCAGCACCGACAATCCTGCTGATCTTTCTGTGGGGCATCACGAGTTTCGCCATCGTGCCGCCCCTGCAGATACGCGTCATTGGCGCGGCGGGCAATGCGCCCAACCTGGCCTCGGCGGTCAATATCGGGGCTTTCAACCTTGGCAACGCCGTGGGTGCGGCCCTGGGCGGCGCGGTGATCGCCGCCGGGCTCGGCTATCAGGCGTTACCGCTGGCCGGCGCGGTGATGTCGGTGCTCGCGCTCATCGGGGTATGGATAGCCTCAAGAGGAGGCAGCGGCTCCCAGGCGGACGATAAAACCGTTCCGTGTTAAGTCCGCTCGCGGCATTTGCACGGCATTTTTGGGGACAACCACGTTTTAAGCCGCCAAGTGAGCGATTTCACCGACTAACGCAATAAAACGTGGTCTGGAGTGGCCCGGTTTTCACGGACATCACTGAGAAGGGACAATCGATCCCAAGGAGATGTCCGCATGGCCAAACGCAAGCAGTTTTCCAAGCAGTTCAAGCTCCAGGCGCTGGAGCTATTTGAAGAATCAGGGCGCCAAGCAACGGAGGTCGCTCGCGAGCTGGGCGTGCGCCGCAACCAGCTTTACAAATGGCAAGCCGAGCTCTGGGCCAAAGGCGAGGATCAGGCGTTTCAGGGGCCGGGGCGACCAGCGCCCGCCGATGAACACTCGGAAGTCGAGGCCCTTCGCCGCGAGATCGCGCAGCTCAAGGAGGAGAACGCGATCTTAAAAAAAGCGGCGGCGTACTTCGCGCGCGAGCTGCCGTGAAGTACGCCTTTATTCGATCGGCACAAAGCGCCCATCGCGTCCGAACACTCTGTTGCGTGCTCGGCGTCAGCCGATCAGGCTTTTATGCCTGGCAGCGGCGGGGGCCATCGCCGCGATCACGGCGTGACGTGCAGCTTGCGGCGCGGATCAGCGACATACAGGCCGCATCTCGACAGGCGTACGGTTACCGCAAGAGCTGGGCGGCGCTCGAACGCGAAGGCATCGCGTGCGGCAAACACCGTGTCGCCCGCCTGCGACGCGAACGTGGTATCTGGGCGAAGCGGCGTCGCCGCTTCGTGACGGCAACCCGAGCGCGGCATACCGTCGATCGCGCCCCGAACCGCCTGGGCCGGCGTTTCCGAACCGCAGCGCCGGATCGAGTCTGGGTCGGTGATGTCACCTTCATACCGACCCGCGAAGGCTGGCTGTATCTAGCCGTGCAGATCGATCTGTATGCCCGGGCCGTGGTTGGTTGGGCCATGAGCTCTCGGAACAACACGGCCCTAGTGACAAATGCCCTGGACATGGCGATCGAGCAACGACAGCCGACGTCCGGCTTGATCCATCACACCGATCAAGGACAGACCTATATCGCGGCTTCTTATCAGAAGCGACTGCGAGAACAGGGGATGATCTCGAGCATGTCCCGGCGCGGTGACTGCTGGGATAACGCGGTCGCAGAAAGCTTCTTTGCAACCCTCAAGTTCGAGCTGATGGATCGCAATCCCTTCGAATCTCGGCGGGTTGCTCGTACCGCGATCTTCGAATACATCGAGGCGTTCTATAACCGTCAACGGCTGCATCAGACGCTCGGCTATCGAACACCGCTGGAAGTCGAGGAAGCGTCAGGATTTGACGCTTAATTTACCTGTCCGTGATAACCGGGCCAGCTCAGTCTGTCCCCTATTGTCCCGACAGCCGAAGTTATCCGTTTGACCTGTGATGTCTCATTTAGAACGTTAGCCCGCCGCGTCGTTTCGCGTTTGCGACCTGAACCCACCCTGTCGGGGGGCGGGCAGCTCAACCCGTTACTGATTGTCGAAGGTCCTCCCGCATTCTGGCTACAAAAACGGCATCTAACTCCACCGCTGCGAGCAGACCTTCCAGCGAATCTAATAATTCTCCAATTAGAACCGAATCTTTCCGGTGATTCTTTACGATGTCAAAAAGCCACGACGCGAAAAATGACTGAGCTGCCGTCGCAACTGTTGGATCTACCATCGTTACTGCCGTCGCGATACGATTTCCCGTAAAGCCAAACTTCGCAAGCTTCGCTGAACGGCGGTTGTAAATTTTTATCTGCTTGTTTAAGTCGTCAATTGCGTGCTCGAACTGATCCTTATCGGCTACTGCGCTAGGTAGTCGGCTCAGCAGCTCACGAACTCTAGATGATTCCGAGGAAGTCTGCCCTCTAGCAAGACTGATGATATCCGCCTTTGGGTCCAGCCGCAGTAATCCGGTAATTGCGGGTTCCAACTCGAAGTCCGATAGTCTGCTGAACTGGTGCGCAGGAAAACTAGGGTTATAGAAATTGCAAATCAATTCCATATAAAACGAATTGTCGTGCGTGGCAGAGAGCGGGAGTGGGGCTGGAAACGCGCCTAACGCACCAGCCCACTCAATCATCTGTCCGGAAATGTCAATCTCTAACTCGCGCTCTTTATTAACCGCGGCTCGGACAATATCGGATGCGAGTCTTCCGAAACCAATCCCAGTAGAGATTCCAACCGCCCCGCTCTGCGCAAGCCTGAATTGCTCAAACTGCCAAATTTTAGCGAGCGATTGGGACGTAGCCTTAATCACGTTTCGTATGTGTCGATCTTCAACGTCGCCACCGACTTGCTCCAGAACTTTGAGAATGCCTCGTTTCTCGGCAATTGGCAGCGGTGAGTACAGCAATGGAAAACGCGCCCTGGATTGTTGAACCGCCGCGAGCGCAAGCCGGCGAGTCAATATCGGTTCATGTTCGCTAATGTCAAAAAGCGATCCAAGCCTTTTTTGATCGTATCGCTCGACCGACTGTGGAAGTATGATCCTGATAAACCCACACTCAACAAGCTGCGAAAACTCGGCTTCTGTGACCTCCAAACTTCGAAGTGATCGCTCGAAGGCACCTGTTGGCGGGAATATGTAATCGATACCGTCGTAAAGAAGAATGTACCAGCGAAGATTTCTACTTGAAGGAATATCGCCTCGAATTAAGCATCTTGTTCCACACTTTAACTCGATAGTGTTTAAGCTACGCTCTGGGCGCCATAGCCTTTTTTGCTGATCGGACCATAGGTCTTGATCTCGTTCAGCGCTCCTAGACACAGATCGCGGAGCTCCGTCGCTCCGAAGAAGTGAAACTGGCCTCAATACGGGAAAACGATTTGCGGGCACAGTACGTTGCGGTCGTGGTTTGGCAACCACCACTTTTATCGGACCAAGATAGCCAATAGCGTTCTGCGCGTCTTCTAAGCACCTTCGTTCGTCATCGGAAATCTCTCTTTCAACAGTTATAACCAAACGACGTGGATCAAATCGATAATCTGCGCTAAAGGTCGGGAAATCGCCAGGCAAGCGCGCAGCAAGTACAGACTGATAATCTAAGCTCGTTAAAGATCTTCCTGTCTCGATATCGACTGACCCCAAATTTGTTTCGTTGACCCGCTTTGCGCCTGGCGGCACGTCGGTCACTAAATTCAGGTGCCACCCGACTGGTTTAAAAGCATGGTTAAACCAGCTTTTAAGTGAATCATAGCCTTTCGGAGCTTCGTCTAACTCGATATTTTCGCAAACAATGTAGTTGGAGTTCCCATCTTGATAAAGGCCTAAAACATTGATTGTAGGAAACTCCAGCAAAAACTGGATGTAATAAAACTTTGCACTTTCGCTCGAAATACGTTTGAGAGTGTCACTATCCTCTGCAGTTATTTCCGGTTTCTGAGCCATCTACTAATTCTCTTTAGTTATTTGGTAGGCATTCCAACTCACTGAAAACTCTACAACGAACTGCGGCCAGATTGGGCTGTCCAGTTCTCACAGACGGCAGATCAAGTTCTGCAGATCCGGGGACAGTGCAGATCCGGGGACAGCGCAGATCCGGGGACAGCGCAGATCCGGGACCGAATAATAGGGGACAGACTACGTTTTTCTCCAAAGGGTTCCCATAAAGGCAGCTACGTCTTTGTGCCTTCGAATGGCGAATCTATTGAAAACCCATCAGGCATTGAAGTCGAAGTCGATTTGCAAACGCTTATCCAGAATATATATGCCGCCCCGAACGCGCTCGTTTGGTTCCTTAATCTCGGGGAGAATAGGGGACAGACTGAGCTGGCCCGGTTATCACGGACAGGTAAATTAAGCGTCAAATCCTGACGCTTCCTCGACTTCCAGCGGTGTTCGATAGCCGAGCGTCTGATGCAGCCGTTGACGGTTATAGAACGCCTCGATGTATTCGAAGATCGCGGTACGAGCAACCCGCCGAGATTCGAAGGGATTGCGATCCATCAGCTCGAACTTGAGGGTTGCAAAGAAGCTTTCTGCGACCGCGTTATCCCAGCAGTCACCGCGCCGGGACATGCTCGAGATCATCCCCTGTTCTCGCAGTCGCTTCTGATAAGAAGCCGCGATATAGGTCTGTCCTTGATCGGTGTGATGGATCAAGCCGGACGTCGGCTGTCGTTGCTCGATCGCCATGTCCAGGGCATTTGTCACTAGGGCCGTGTTGTTCCGAGAGCTCATGGCCCAACCAACCACGGCCCGGGCATACAGATCGATCTGCACGGCTAGATACAGCCAGCCTTCGCGGGTCGGTATGAAGGTGACATCACCGACCCAGACTCGATCCGGCGCTGCGGTTCGGAAACGCCGGCCCAGGCGGTTCGGGGCGCGATCGACGGTATGCCGCGCTCGGGTTGCCGTCACGAAGCGGCGACGCCGCTTCGCCCAGATACCACGTTCGCGTCGCAGGCGGGCGACACGGTGTTTGCCGCACGCGATGCCTTCGCGTTCGAGCGCCGCCCAGCTCTTGCGGTAACCGTACGCCTGTCGAGATGCGGCCTGTATGTCGCTGATCCGCGCCGCAAGCTGCACGTCACGCCGTGATCGCGGCGATGGCCCCCGCCGCTGCCAGGCATAAAAGCCTGATCGGCTGACGCCGAGCACGCAACAGAGTGTTCGGACGCGATGGGCGCTTTGTGCCGATCGAATAAAGGCGTACTTCACGGCAGCTCGCGCGCGAAGTACGCCGCCGCTTTTTTTAAGATCGCGTTCTCCTCCTTGAGCTGCGCGATCTCGCGGCGAAGGGCCTCGACTTCCGAGTGTTCATCGGCGGGCGCTGGTCGCCCCGGCCCCTGAAACGCCTGATCCTCGCCTTTGGCCCAGAGCTCGGCTTGCCATTTGTAAAGCTGGTTGCGGCGCACGCCCAGCTCGCGAGCGACCTCCGTTGCTTGGCGCCCTGATTCTTCAAATAGCTCCAGCGCCTGGAGCTTGAACTGCTTGGAAAACTGCTTGCGTTTGGCCATGCGGACATCTCCTTGGGATCGATTGTCCCTTCTCAGTGATGTCCGTGAAAACCGGGCCACTCCAGACCACGGTTTCCATCCCCGTTTACAATCCATTACTCAGCGGTCAGCGGCACTCAGGCCATCAAAGCCTCAAGCTCGCCCGACCGGTCAGCCGGCAAACGCCGCGCCTGCATCGCGATATTGAGCTCCCGCGCCACGGCGCTGATCTCAAGCGTCGACGCATCCACCGCATAGCCCTGCTCGTGGAGCCAGCGCAAGACATCCGCCAAATGCCAGAGCGACGGATTGCCTTCATGAACAGCGACCGGAAACGTCGCAGCGTGATTCAAAGCGATCTTACGCAGATTCTGTCGCGACATCCCGACATGCTCGGCGATATCGGTGAGTCCGACGTAATCCGGCAGCACCTCGATCAACTCGGCATGATCGAGTGCGCGTCGCACGTCAGCGATCGCGCTTTCCAGGGCTTGCTGACCGCTTTCGGCTTCGCGAGAGAATTCCAGGGCAAGCCGGCCGGTCTGCCCGATACCGGGCAACGCATCATCACAACCCGCCTCGAACAAGCGATCGAGAAGCGCCTGATCGTCGCCGTCGTACTCGTGCAGGCGGTATTTCAGCGTGAAGATGTATTCCATGGCGATTTCCACCGAATCAGTTCGACTCGCCCGATCCGCCGGTGCATTTATCGACGACGCGGCGAATCTGGCGGGCGTGGGCTTCGGGATTTTTCGGCGTACTCCAGATACTCGTGATGCAAAACTCGCCGCAGCGACACTCGGCATCGTTATGCGGGCAGAACAATCGGCCCCACGCATGACCGCGGCTTTTTTCGACCCGCCAACCGTAGGCTTCGGCATGCGCTATGGCCTGCTCGATGTCCTTGCTTGGATGCTTGAAGTCGCGCGCCATGCGTCGAGATCGATTGTTCTCTTAACCAAGCTAGTTGTCAACTGACAACCGCCCTACTCCCACTCAATCGTCCCCGGCGGCTTCCCGGTCACGTCATAGACCACCCGAGAAATCCCGTCTACTTCGTTGACGATGCGGGTCGACACTCTTCCCAACAGTTCATACGGCAGCTCCGCCCACTTGGCCGTCATGAAGTCGATGGTCTCGACCGCACGAAGTGCTACGACGTGTTCGTAGCGGCGGCCGTCGCCGGTGACGCCGACGCTGGAGACCGGGAGATACACAGCGAAGGCCTGGCTGACTTTGTCGTACCAGCCCGAGTCGCGGAGTTCGGCGATGAAGATGGCGTCGGCAGCGCGGAGTTTGTCGGCGTATTCCTTTTTCACTTCGCCGAGGATGCGCACGCCCAGCCCCGGGCCCGGGAACGGGTGGCGCATGAGCATGTCGCGTGGCAAACCGAGGGCCAGGCCGAGTTCGCGGACTTCATCCTTGAACAGTTCGCGCAGCGGTTCGACCAGGCCGAGCTTCATGTCTTCCGGCAGGCCGCCGACGTTGTGATGGCTCTTGATGACGTGGGCCTTTCCCGTGGCCGAGCCCGCCGATTCGATGACGTCCGGGTAGATCGTGCCCTGGGCGAGCCAGTCGATGTTGGTGAGTTCGGCGGCGTGGGCATCGAAGACTTCGATGAAGGTGTTGCCGATGATCTTGCGCTTGGCTTCCGGGTCGGCAACGCCTTCGAGCTTGGCCATGAACTGACTTTCCGCATCCGCGCGAATGACGTTCAGGCCCTTGTGGTCGGCGAAGGTAGCCATGACTTCGTCGCCTTCGTGCAGGCGCAGCAGACCGTTGTCGACGAACACGCAGATCAGGTTTTCGCCGATCGCCTCATGCACGAGCGCGGCGGTGACCGAGCTATCCACCCCGCCGGACAAACCCAGCAGGACGCGCTGATCGCCGACCTGTTCGCGGATACGCTCTATCAGATCTTCGATGATGTGCTCGGAAGTCCAGAGCCCGCTGCAGCCGCAGATCTCGTGGACGAAGCGAGAGAGTATCCGCTTGCCCTGCGGCGTGTGGGTGACTTCCGGATGGAACTGGATGCCATAGTAGCCGCGCTCTTCGTCGGCCATGCCGGCCAGCGGCGCGCCGTCGGTGTTGGCGATGCGCTTGAAGCCTTCTGGCAGTTCCTTGACGCGGTCGCCGTGGCTCATCCAGACATCGAGCAGGCCGTGGCCTTCGTCGTTGACGTGGTCTTCGATGTCGTGGAACAGCTTGGAATGGCCGCGAGCACGGACCTGGGCATAGCCGAATTCCTTGTGCGCCGAGGTCTCGACTTCGCCGCCGAGCTGGGCGGCCATGGTCTGCATGCCGTAGCAGATGCCAAGCACCGGGACGCCGAGCGCCCAGACGGCCTCGGGCGCGCGTGGGCCCTGCTCCACGGTGACCGATTCCGGACCGCCAGAGAGGATGACCCCGTTCGGGTTGAAGTCCCGAACGTAGTGGTCGGCCACGTCCCAGGCATAGATTTCGCAGTAAACATTGGCCTCGCGCACGCGGCGCGCGATGAGCTGGGTGTACTGGCTGCCAAAGTCGAGAATGAGGATTTTCTCGGCGTGGATGTCCTGGGTCATCGTCGTCCTGGGCTCGGTGGTGATTCTTTTAGGCCTGCTTTATCCGCGGATCGCGCAGATTTTGGCGGTTGGGCGTTTGTGCTGTTGAGAATTTTTGGCGCTGTCAGGTTCGGCGGCCGATTCTTTCAGACATTGTCCGCAGATCGACACAGATTCACGCCGATGGCGATTGGGCTTTCGTGGCGTGGCTGGCTTGGGGCGCTTCTCGCATTGGGCGCTCCGAAATATGCGTTCGAAAAACACATTCAACCGGCCAATTTTTTCTGCCTTGAATCTGCGTCATCTGCGGAATCTGCGGATAACAATAGAAGCGTTCTCTATCTCGCGATTGCCGGCTATTGAAGTGCTCAAGCCGGCGTAGTGACCTCCGCGAATTACTGTCTAACTTTCTGCCTTTGATCTGTATGCATCTGTGTCGATCTACGCACGATTAAAAGAACTCTTGTCCAAACAAGAAAAGCGCAGACCCAACCAGACCTGCGCTTTTCCTTTAATCAAACAACGCCGAACACGCTTTAGTCGACGCGGTAGTTCGGCGCTTCCTTGGTGATATTCACGTCGTGCACATGCGATTCTTTCATGCCCGCCGAAGTGATCTGCACGAACGTCGGCTTGGTGCGCATCTCAGTGATGCTGTGGCAGCCGGTATAGCCCATGGCGGCTCGGAGGCCACCGATCAGCTGGTGCACGATGCCGCCGAGCGGGCCCTTGTACGGCACGCGGCCTTCGATGCCTTCGGGCACGAGTTTCTGGATTTCCTCGGAGGGATCCTGGAAATAGCGATCGGCACTGCCTTGGCTGCCGCTCATCGCGCCCAGCGAGCCCATGCCGCGATAGGCCTTGAACGAGCGCCCCTGGTAGAGCTCGATCTCGCCCGGGGCTTCTTCGGTGCCGGCGAACATGCCGCCGATCATCACTGCATGCGCGCCGGCGACCAGCGCCTTGGCCAGGTCACCGGAGAAACGAATGCCGCCATCGGCGATCACCGGGACATCGGTGTCGGCCAGCGCGGCCGTGACGTTAGCCACTGCCGAGATCTGCGGCACGCCAATGCCGGCCACGATTCGCGTGGTACAGATCGAGCCCGGCCCGATGCCGACCTTGACCGCATCGACCCCGGCGTCGGCCAATGCCTTGGCGCCTTCGGCTGTACCGACGTTGCCACCGATGAGCTGCAGATTGGGGAAGCGCTGTTTGAGTTCGCTGATGGTGGCGAGCACGCCCGAGGAATGGCCGTGGGCGGTATCGACCACCACGACATCCACGCCAGCATCGACCAGCGCCTGGACTCGCTCGAAGGCATCTGGCCCGGGCCCGACCGCCGCGCCCACGCGCAAGCTGCCCGCGGCGTCCTTACAGGCGTTGGGGAAGTCGGTGGACTTCTGGATGTCCTTGACGGTGATCATACCGGTCAGGGTGAAATCGTCGTTGACCACCAACACTTTCTCGATGCGGTGGGTATGGAACAGCGACAGGATCTCGTCGCGGGCTGCGCCTTCCTGCACCGTGACCAGCTTCTCGCGCGGGGTCATCACCGAAGTGACCGGTGCGTCGAAGCGGGTCTCGAACCGCAGGTCGCGGCTGGTGACGATCCCGACCGGGCTGCCGTTATCGACCACCGGCACGCCGGAGATGCCCTGGGCGCGGGTCAGATCCAGCACTTCGCGGATAGTCGCGTTCGGGCCGACCGTGATCGGGTCCGAAATCACACCGGATTCGTATTTCTTGACCGTGCGTACGTGCTGGGCCTGGCGCGCGGCCGGCATCGACTTGTGAATAATACCGATGCCGCCTTCTTGGGCCAACGCGATCGCCAAAGAGGCTTCGGTGACCGTGTCCATGGCCGCCGAAATCAGCGGAATGTTAAGCGTGATGCCACGGGTCAGCCGGGTCGATAGGTCGACCTCGCGCGGCAATACGTCGGAGTAGGCAGGCTGCAACAAGACGTCGTCGAACGTCAGGGCTTGCTCGCTGATTCTTAGGGTCATAGGCTCGCCAGCGGTGAGCGGCCGGTCTGCGCCCCAAGGCGTTCGTGGCCGCCGCAAAGACCGCGGATTATACAGGCTCGCGCGGCATGGATCACTAAGCGCTGGCGGCTGTTCGACAGCACGCGCCCAAACGGCGCAGCTGCGGCCCGTCTTTCGTCTCGTCACACGGCCGGATTCCGACATGACCACAGCCCAGCAAGGCCCTACGGTCTTTACCGTCAGCGAACTTAACCAGGCCGCCCGCGACCTGCTCGAGCAGAGCTTCGGCCTGCTCTGGGTCGAGGGCGAAATCTCCAATCTCGCACGCCCCCGCTCGGGGCATGTTTATTTCTCGCTCAAGGACGGCGACGCCCAAGTGCGCTGTGCGTTGTTCCGCAATAAGGCACGCCTGCTACGGGTGGCCCTCGACAACGGCGCCCAGATCCGGGTGCGGGCGCGGGTGAGCCTGTATGCCGCACGCGGCGAGTTCCAGCTGATCGTCGAACACGCCGAGGATGCCGGCGCCGGCGCCCTGCAGCGCGCCTTCGAACAGCTGCGCGCCCAACTGGATGCCGAAGGCCTGTTCGCCGCCGCACGCAAGCGTGCCCTGCCCGCGGCCCCGGCGCGTATCGGTGTGATCACCTCGGCGACCGGGGCCGCGATTCGCGACGTATTGTCGGTGGTCTCGCGACGCTATCCGCTCGGTGCGCTGCGGCTGTTTCCGGTCGCCGTTCAAGGCGAGGCCGCGGCACCGGCGATCGTCCGTGCCCTGGCCCGGGCCGGCGAACGCAGCGACTGCGATGTGTTGCTATTGGTACGCGGCGGCGGCGCGCTCGAGGACCTTTGGGCATTCAACGAAGAAAGCGTGGCGCGGGCGATCGTGGCCTGCCCGATCCCGGTCGTGTCCGGGGTCGGGCATGAAGTGGACGTCACGATCGCCGATCTTGCCGCGGATATGCGGGCGGCTACGCCTTCCGCTGCAGCCGAGCTGGTATGCCCGGATCTGAGCGCCCATGCAGCGAGTCTGTCGCGTTTGGCGGCCACGCTCGAGCAACGCACGAGCGGCCGCCTGAACGCCGCCCGTCAGCAACTCGTCGGCCTGGAGCAGCGGCTGGCCCGGCAGAGCCCGATCCGCCGGATCGAAGTGGCTGCGCAGCGCCTGGACGAGGCCGAGCAAAGACTCGCACGGATTGCGCGAACCCAGCTCGATTCCCGGCGTCGACATCTACAATTAGTCGAAGATCGGCTCTACCGCGCGACGCCGAAACGACGTATCGACCAGGCCCAGACCCGCCTGGCCGGCCTATCGCAACGTGTTGAGCGAGCTGGCATCACCCAGGTCCGGCAAGCCGACCAGCGGCTACGGGTCGCAGCCCGCGCGCTGCATAGCGTGAGCCCGTTGCAGACCCTGGAACGCGGTTATGCTATAGCTCGTGATGCGCAGGGCGCGATCCTGCGCGATGCTGAGGCCGTGGCCGTAGGCGAGACCGTCGCGATCGATCTGGCGAGAGGGCAGCTGGACTGCGAAGTCCGCACTCGACGAGAGCGCCGCGACCTGGGCGACGACGACCGAACAACCAAGTGATGGCTCGAGCGCAAAGCGCGCTGGGCTTGGACAGCACTGACCCAAGGGGTTTCGATAACGAGATGACGAGCACGCCGCACACCGCAACCCTGCGCCTGGCCTTGGCCGCGACCGCGTTGGTCAGCGCCCTCGCCGTCACCGGCTGTGTCAACGGCCCACGGCTGGTAACCCCCGATCCGCCGCCAGTGCCCGACGGCGGCCCATCGGTTCCCAGCAGCAATACGGCAGTACTCGATACCGACCAGCAGGTAGTCGCCGATACCGCCGAAGGCCATATCAAGATCGAGGCCGGGCCCGGCATGCGGCGGGTTTTCAATTGGGATGGGCTGCGCCGTGGCGCGATCATCAAGGCGCGCAGCACCCCCTTTGCCGGCGGCGACAGCAAGGGCATCTACTTCGACGGCGAGCCGAAAGTCTGGAAGCCAGCCAAGGGCATCAGCAAGTTGCGTTACGAAGAAGGCCGTCGCGACTTCGACAATGTCGACGATGCCATGATCTGGATGCAGATCCGTCGGCTGTACTACACCTATAACGACGATGGCCTGGCGATCGGCTGGAAGCGCGAAGGCAACACCCTGCATGTCGAGCTGTGGCAGTTCTATATCAATGGCTCGAAGCCTTCGTCGCTGCCGGATTCGGAAAGCACCCATATCGCTCGCGGGCCGCTCAAGATCGAACCGCAGAAGATGTATCCGCATCTGGTGTTCGCCGACGGGCATACCGAGCCCTACAACACCGACACGGCGTCGGAATATTCCAACGCTCGTAGCGGCGGCGCATCGGCAACTGCCTCATCGTCCCAGGCCAGCGATTGCAACTGGTTCCAGCGTGTTTTTCGGCAGTGCTCGTCGGATGACCAAGCCGACAGTGCCACCGACAACGACACGAGCGCGACAACGACTGTCGCTTCGACGTCGAACACCCAGACTGCGACCGACAACAGCGCATCGACGGCAGCCAGCGATACCAGCCCCGACAGCACAGCTGATGCGTCGAACGATCCAACCACACAGTCGAATGCCGATGCGCCGAAAGCCGCGATATCGGGCAAGGTCGTTAATATTCGCAGCCGCCCGAGCACCAGTTCCGATGTGCTGATGAAAGCCAAGAAAGGCGATTCGGTGGCGATCCTGAAAGAAGATCGCGGCTGGCGTTACGTGCAATTCGATGACGGCCGCAAGGGCTGGGTCGCCGACTTCCTGCTCAAGCATCAAGGCTAGCAAGATTCATAGCGCACGGCCCCGACCACTGTCGGGGCCGTCGATCATCGCTTTATAGCCTGCTGGTGTGGGGTATCGTCCTGCACTAGCCCTGCACTAGCCCTGCACTAGCCCTGCACTAGCTCTGCACCAGGTCTGCCCTTGGCTCCAGCGGCCGTTTGCGGCTGCAACGTCGAACACAGCGCGGCGCTACGGCCAACCCGCTGCGTGCAGGCGGGCTCGATGCGCGCTTGACCGAATCGCCCAAGCAAAAGAACCAGCAGCTGGGTCGTGAACGGCCTACCGTAGGCCAGCGGGCGCGTTGTCGCTTTCTGGCCCAAAGCAGTAGGCCGCGATCGCTGCGCCTCGTTGAGCGCCATAGCCTTGGGCGCAGACGCGCAATACCGATAGCGTCTATGCCGACCGCGCAGGCCATGCGTCCGCGGCGGCTACATACGCTCGACGCTCAGACCGAACAAGACCGGCCCTATCGCGACCGACAGCTTGCAAGACCGAAAGCACGGCAGCGCAGCGAAAAAGCGCCCGTTCTTGCAGCTCTCGAAATACAGCCATCGCACCGGGCGGGACAGCGCTCCACCGACTGCCTCAGGCCGATTGATAATCAGACCGAGCAGCGCCCGCACGCGCGACGGATCAGGTTTCTATCGTCGCGCTCGTACGACACAGCGCCGGCTTTGTCGGCCGCGTTGCGTCAGGAGCGCGTCTACCGCCTTTGCGCTGGCCGCACGGCTAAGGCCGAGCCTACTGCGCCACGTCGATTGCTTCAGGCGTTATTCGCCAGCGCCCGAGCGGCAGCGTTATCAGCGCCGGCGCCCGCTGGCCTTGCCCGCATAGGGGTTGTCGCTGTTCTTGAATGCGAGTTTGATCGGCGTGCCGAACAGATTGAAATGCTCGCGAAAGCGCCGGACCAAATAGCGTTTGTACTCGGCCGACAGGCGCTGGGTCTGGTTGCCATGAATCACGATGGTCGGCGGATTGCGCCCGCCCTGGTGGGCGAACCGCAGTTTGATCCGGCGGCCATGGATCGCCGGCGGCGCATGCGCAGCTACAGCCTCTTCCAGTGCGCGCGAAACCTGGCCCGTCGACAGTTCGACAAACGACGCCGTATAGGAGGCCTGGACGGCGTCCAGCAGGTCGCGCAACCCGGAGCCGTGCAGCGCCGAGATGAACAACAGCGGCAGATAGTCGAAAGCGCCCATCCGCTCGACGACGTGCGCATGCAGTTGCTCGCGCTCCTTGGCCGACATGCCGTCCCATTTATTGAGCGCGATCACGGCCGACCGGCCGCGTTCCACCGCCAGATTGAGCAGGCGGATGTCCTGGGCCGATAGCCCGGCCCGGGCATCGACCATCAGAATCACTACATGGGCCTGTTCGGCAGCCTGCATCGCCTTGATGACGCTGATTTTTTCGATGGAATCATCGACCCGGGAACGGCGTCGAACGCCCGCCGTATCGACGATGACATAGGGCTTGTCGTCAAAGCTGAATTCGCTGGCGACCGCATCGCGGGTGGTGCCCGGCTCATCCTGGGTGAGCATGCGCTCGTCGCCGACCAGGCGGTTGACCAGCGTCGACTTGCCGGCGTTCGGCCGACCGAGCAGTGCCAGCCGGATTGCATCGGGGCGATGTGCCGTGATCGCGGCCCGCGGGGCCGGCAGATCAGCGAACACCTGTTCGAGCATCAAATTGACGCGGTCGCCGTGCTCGGCCGAGATCGCCCAGGGCTCGCCCAGACCCAGCGCATGGAACTCGGCGTTGGCGCTCGCACCACTCTGGCCTTCGCTTTTATTGACCACCACGAATACCGGCCGACCATGACGGCGCAGTCGATCGGCGATCGCTTCGTCGCCGGCCATCAGGCCCTGGCGATAGTCGACGATCAACAAAACGACATCGGCCTCGTCCAGAGCAGCTTCGGTCTGGGCCAGCGCCCGGGTGTCGATATCTTCGTCGTCCTGGCCGATCCCCCCGGTATCGACCACGATGAATCGCTGGCCGTCGTAGACGCCGTAACCGTAGTGCCGATCCCGGGTGACCCCGGGCTGATCGGCGACCAGCGCATCACGCGAGCGGGTCAGGCGGTTGAACAGCGTGGACTTACCGACATTGGGCCGGCCGACGAGTGCGACGACCGGCAGCGCTGCGCCTGTATCCGACATCAGCGTCAGCCGCCGCTACGGCCGAAGCGCACCGCGGCGACTTCGCCGTCGGCGCCCAGCACGATCGCTTCATCGCCGCCCACGACCACGGGCTGCGCCCGGATCGCTTCGCCGAACGGCCGCCCACGGCCGGCGATCGAGCCATCGTCGGTCGACAGCCAGTGCAGATAGCCTTCGTAGTCACCCACCAGAACATGGTTGTCGAGCACAGCCGGGGCCGACAGCTTGCGATATTTCATAGTGTCCTGCTGCCAGCGCGCCGAGCCGCCATTGCGCGACACGGCCTGGACGACGCTGTCTTCGTCGGTCGCATACACGGTGTTCATATCGACCGCGAGATTGTTCTCGGAGGCCAGTTTGTGTTTCCAGCGGATCTGGCCGGTAGTCAGCGACATCGACACCAGCGAATCGCCGGCACTCACGGCATACAGCGTGTTGTTATCGATCAGCGGGTCGGCGTCGATATCGACGATGCGGTCGAGCTCGGAGCGGCCCTCCGGATAAGCGACGGTTTGCTCCCACTGCTGCTCGCCGGTCTGCAGATCGAGCGCCTGGAGTTTACCGCTGTCCATGCCGATATAGACGACACCGTCCTGGATGACCGGCGACGCCGTGCCGCGCATGGTCAGGTTCGGCACACTGCCTTCGATAGTCCAGAGCCGATCGCCACTGGCCATATCCAGCGCAGCGACATGGCCGTCGACAGTACGCGCGACCGCGATATCGGCCGTGCCAGCCGGGGCCGCGATGACCTCACTGGCCAGATCGGCAGCCCATTTCTGGCTGCCGTCGGCCGCCGATAGCGCGAGCACTTCGCCGTTGCGGGTGCCGACCATCAAGGTACCGGCCACCACGGATGGCCCGGAGATCAGCCGCTCGTCGGTTTCGACATGCCAGAGGCGATCGCCATTGCTCAGATTGAAGGCGACCACTTCGCCGTCGCGATTGGCCACGAACACTGTATTGTTGGCCACCGCGGGCTCGAAACCGCTGACGTACTTGCCAGCGCCTACGCCACCGTTGCTATGCCAAAGCACCTGCATCTGGTAGTTCGGGCTCGGCAGCTCGGTCAACGGTTCGGGCTGGGCGATCGTCGAGCCCCCGCCGCAGCCGCCGAGACCCAGCGTGGCCACGACCAACAACGGCGTCAGACAGGTGAGCGTACGTCGATAGTGTTTCATGAATCGGACTTCTTCGAATCGGTCGGATTGGCATTCGACGCCGACACCGGCGCGGTTTGATCAATCTTGTGCTGCAACATCTGCTGCGGCGCATCCTGCGACAGACCCGCCATGGCTTTTTTGTAAGCCTCGTGCGCCGCTTTGCGATGCCCTTGAGCAACCTGGATATCGCCCGCCAATTCGGCGTACAGCGAATCGAAGGCCGCCGGGTGATCCTGGTTCAACAGCGCCAGTGCCTGCTTGGGCTTATTCTGCGCCCAAAGCACCCGTGCCTTGCGAACGGTCGCGATCTGGCGCATGCCGTCGCCTTCGGCGTTGTGCATCGCCCAGTCAAGATGCGTGTCGGCCTGATCGTACTGCTGTTGATCGACGTAGTAGCCCGCAATGCTCAACGCTGCCGCGCCGGCATAGGGCGTACCGCTGTAATCGTCTTCCAGCTTGGAGACGATGTTCTTCACGCCGCCGGTGAGCTGGCCGCTCGAAATCCCGTGCTGGACTTCGGCGAACATATGCGCGGCCTGGGTATCCTGGCGATCGCTGTACCAGTTCCAGCCGTACCAGCCCCCGATAATGATCAGACCGAGGACGATCCCGACCACCGCTGCCGTGCCATTGCGGGACCACCAGCGGGTCAGCGTTGCCATTTCTTCGTTATCGTCGAATTGGGCCATGCCTGTTCTTTCGTCCTCGAGTATTCGAGCCTGTCGGGTTGTATTGCGCGTCCGCGATCTGCGAACCGAGCCGCGGCGAGCCTAGCGTAGTATGCCCACGCGAGCGAGCCGCGACACGCGCTAGCGGTGGTTCAATGCGTCGCCGAGCAGCGCCGCGATCCGCTCGGGAGCGGCTGCCAGCGATACGCGTTCCTGATCGCGATCGTCGGTCAGCGGTTTGATTTGCAGGGTATCGTCCGCGGCCTCATCATCCCCGAACACTAACGCCAGCCGCGCGCCGCTGCGATCGGCTTTTTTGAACTGCGACTTGAAACTGCCGCCGCCGGCATGCACCCGCAGCCGCAGCCCCGGCAGCGCATCGCGCAGCGATTCAGCCATGGCCGGCACCTTCGCACTGGCCTGATCGCCGGTATGCACCAGATAGGCATGCGGCGCCATATCATCCAGCGCGACCCCTTGGGCCTCCATGAGCGCTGCCACCCGCTCGACGCCCATCGCGAAGCCGGTGGCCGGGGTGGCGCTACCACCCAGCTCGGCAACCAGGCCATCGAAACGTCCACCGGAACAAACAGCGTTCTGGGCTCCGAGATCGTCGGTCAGCCACTCGAAGACGGTGCGCGTGTAGTAATCGAGGCCACGCACCAGGCGCGGGTTGATGGTGTAGTCGATACCAAGCGCTTCGATACCCTCGCACAGCCCCTTGAAGTGGGCCGCCGATTCCGCGCCGAGATAGTCGGTCAACGACGGCGCGGCCGCAATCAACTCGCGCATATCCGGGTTCTTACTATCCAGAATACGCAGCGGGTTACGATCCAGGCGATGCTGGCTGTCGGCGTCCAGCTGGTCGAAATGCGCACTAAAATAGGCATGCAGCGCATCCCGATAGGTCGCCCGTTCTTCCGGGGTGCCTAGGGTATTGATCTCGAGCCGCAGGCCGGTGATGCCAAGGTTCTTGAATAGCCGCGCCGACATCGCGATCTGCTCGACATCTACATCCGGGCCGGTCAGACCGAAGGCTTCGATGCCGAACTGATGAAACTGGCGCTGGCGACCTTTCTGCGGGCGCTCATAGCGAAACATCGGGCCGACGTACCAGAGCCGTTGGGTGGCATTGTGCAGCATGCCGTGCTGGATGCCTGCACGCACCGCACCGGCGGTGCCCTCCGGGCGCAACGACATCAGCTCCCCGCCGCGATCCTCGAACGTATAGAGCTCTTTTTCGACGATGTCGGTCACTTCGCCTACACCCCGCTCGAACAGCGCCGTACGCTCCATGATCGGCAGGCGAATCTGCTCGTAGCCATAGGCGGCAAAGACCGCTTCGGCGGTCCGCTCAAGGGTGCGCCAGAGCGCGTTTTCCGACGGCAGCACATCGTGCATACCGCGAATCGACTGAATACGCTGACTCATGGAAGCCGCATTCCTTCTAAATCAAAAATCGTTCGGGACTCGCCGTGACGCTAGCCGTTGTTGTTCGGCGGATTGATTGTCAGATGCGCAACCCCGCCGTCGGTGGCCTGGCCAGCCACATCAACCGCCTGGCCACCGATCGCGACCTTGACCCCGGGTGCGTAGCCGAGCGTGACCTTATACGGCGGCTCGCCATTAAATTCCTTCGTATCACCGGATTCGAAAATCCCCGAAGCCATACGATTGCCGTTGGCATCGGTTACCCGCACCCAGGAACGATGCGAAAAACTCAGCTCCAAGCGGTTGTCCGGCACCGCGCCGCGCTCAGCGCCCCCCGACTGGCCGCCGTCTTCGGCCGCCTCGGAGTCGCCCCCCGAGCCGCCATTCGGCGAGTCGATACCCAGCGACTGATTGACGTTACGCCCGCCGGCTTTCTGGCCGGTACGCGGTTCGCCGCCGTTGTCGCCGACCACGTCCGGCGTACCGCTGCTGGAATCGGCATCGGTATCGGCCGGCTGCTCGGCCAGGAACGCACTGCCATCGTTGGCGCTTTCATCCGACGAGTTCATGGCCAGCGTAGTCGTCTGGCTATCCTGGTCGGGCTCGTCCGACGACGAAGACAGGCCCGGCATGCTGTTCGACGGCACGAGGAAGAGGATCGCCACGAGCACGATCACGATCACCAACAACAGGATCAGCAGCCCCCGAAAACGTCCCCCGCCCGGGGTAACGTCCTGGGGGATCGTCCCAACACCGACCGAGCGATGATCCATCTTGGGAGCACTCGGCTCGCCGGCCCAGGCGGTATAGGCCGCCATGAGCCGATCGATATCGATATCGAGCACTTTGGCGCACTGACGATAATAGCCGCGGGCGAACACCGGCTGCGACAATGCATTGAAATCATTGTCTTCCAGCGCCTTGACAGTCTTGACGCTCATCTTGGTCTGGGCACACAGATCCTCGACGCTATAGTCGTGCGCCAGCCGTCCTTCGCGCAGGATCTCGCCGGGCGAGACCCCCTCGGCTTTGTTCTGCGTCAGGCTCGATGCGCCCGTATCTTCGGTTGTCTCGTCGTCGTTCATGGCGGTCATTGACGCGATGACTCCAGTTGGCTCAGCGATGTAGTCGCCGTCGTCGGATCTGCATTGTGACGCTTCACGTATGACTCGGCGGCAGCACGATCATGCAGCGCCAACTCGATTCGCGCAGCCAATAGAAGCTGCTCGGGATCGAGCTGGGTCGCTGCGTCGGCGCGTTCGATGAAGGCGCGAGCGCTTAGATAATTCTGCGCATGGTATGCGATTGTCGCCAGCCGCGTCAGGGCCGTAGCTTGTTTCGGGTCCAACTCGAGGGCGCGTTGGAAGTCCTGGGTGGCATCCTGAACGCGTCCGGCCCGGTACCGACAAAGCCCGGCGTTGGCCAGCGTATCCGCCCGGTCGGCTGCATCATCGGTGGCCAGCGCTTTTTTGAAATACGCAACGCCTTGGTCGGTATCGCCCTGTTCGCAGAGAAACGCCGCATAGCTGTTGTAGATGGCGGGCGCCGATCGGATCTCCAGCGTTTTTTCGAAATACCGGCGCGCCGGATCGGGCTGGTTCAAGCGGTCGCTGACCACGGCCATGCCCCAGTTCGCGGTGAAATTGTCCTTATCGTAGGACAGCGCCTTCTGAAAAGCGCGTCGGGCACGGTCGTTGTCGCCCTTGTGCAGGTAATCGGCGCCGACATTGGCATTCGCGGCCGCCGCATTGTCGCGATCGATGCCGCCTTGGCTGGCACAGCCGGCGACCAGCAGCGTCGCCGCTACCCCTATGATCGCGAGCCCGCGACGCGTCATACGCGCGAAGCCGGCTTGGATTCCACCCGGATCGGCACGTCACGAAAATGCCGCTTTTGTTTACTGCGTACCCGACCAACCAGTTGGCCACAGGCGGCGTCGATGTCGTCGCCGCGGGTCCGGCGTACCGTGGTGCGCAGACCGCGGGCGTGCAGACGGTCCTGAAAGGCCCGGATATCCGCTTCGGCCGGACGCTCGTAGCCCGAGCCGTCGAAGGCATTGAATGGGATCAGATTGATCTTGGCCGGCCGACTGGCCAGCAGCTTGGCCAGCGCCTTGGCATGCTCGGGCTGATCGTTGACGCCAGCCAGCAGCACATATTCGTAGACTACGTGGGCTCGGCGTTCTTTGTTTTTCACATAGCGGTCGCAAGCCGCCATCAACTCATCGAGCGGATACTTGCGATTAATCGGCACCAGGTCGTCGCGCAGTGCATCGGTCGGCGCATGCAGCGATACCGCAAGCGCGACATCCACTTCTTCGCGCAGCCGATCCATGAACGGCACCATGCCGGAGGTCGATACCGTGACCCGACGCTTGGACAGGCCAAAGCCGTAGTCGTCGAGCAGGATACGAATCGCCGGCACCACCGCCCGGTAGTTGGCCAGCGGCTCACCCATGCCCATGAACACGATATTGCTCAAGGCCCGGTCACCGTGGATCTTGCCCTGGGCGCGCAGGTCGTGCTCGGCCATCCAGACTTGGCCGACGATCTCGGCCGTGGTCAGGTTGCGATTCAGGCCCTGTTTGCCGGTGGCACAGAACGAGCAATCCAGCGCACAGCCGATCTGCGAGGAAATACACAGCGTGGCCCGGTCGGCCTCCGGGATATACACCGCCTCGATGGCGTTGTCCGGATCCATGTCCTCAGTAACAGCGAGCAGCCATTTGCGGGTGCCATCCTGGCTGGCCTGTTCACGGATACGTGCCGGCGGGCGCACCTCGGCGATTTCCGGCAGACGGTCACGCAGTTTTTTGGACAGATCGGTCATGGCCGCGAAGTCGGTAACTCCACGGCCATAGATCCACTGCATGACCTGCTTCGCCCGGAATGCCGATTCGCCGTGTTCCTTGAAGAACGCCGACATTGCCTCCCGGTCGAGACCGAACAGGTTCACGCGCTCACCGCTGGCGGTAGCGCTACTACGGGTTGCGGGCAGTTTTTCGGTGGCGACATCGGTCATGGCGAATCGGTTCCGGTCGAACGTCGGCTTAGCGGGGGCAGATGCCGCTTTCGCCGAAGAAGAAATCGATCTCGGCAGCGGCGGTGTCTTCGCCGTCCGAGCCGTGTACGGCGTTGGCATCGATGGACTCGGCGAAATCACCGCGAATGGTGCCGGCCTCGGCTTCCTTCGGGTTGGTCGCGCCCATCAGGTCGCGGTTCTTGGCGATCGCGTTCTCGCCTTCCAGAACCTGCACCATGACCGGGCCAGAGATCATGAACTCGACCAGGGCGTTGAAGAAGGGACGCTCGGCATGCACGGCATAGAATTTTTCCGCGTCTTCGCGCGAAAGCTGCAGCATGCGGGCGCCAACGATCTTCAGACCGGCTTTTTCGAATCGGCTGTAGATGTCACCGATCACGTTCTTGGCGACAGCGTCCGGTTTGATGATCGACAGGGTGCGCTCAGCGGCCATGGGTTCTCCTAAGACAAACAATACGATATGGGGCAATCACGCGCGAGCCACATGCGCGCGCGGATAACCTCACATTGTAGCTCGCCAAGGGCACTCTTGTCAGTGCTGTCGATTTAGAGACTGACTAAAACCCTGGCCGATGCCACTCGGGGGCAGCATAAACGGTTAAAAAAAACCAGCCAGCGGAGAGATCCAGCGGGCACTCGGTACACGGCCTCTGACGCATCGACAGCAAACAAGGTCGCAGCCTGCATAGCACCGGGCATCAAACCTGGTTTGCCGCACGGCTCGCTAGGCTCGTGCCCGATCGCCGATTCATGCGCCGTTTCGACCGTTCCGGCGGCGACGGCCACATCCGAACCGGCCGCCGTCGCTCGGGCATTCGAGCCTAGATCATGAACGACTCGCCGCAGCCACAGGCATTGCGGGCACGCGGATTGTCGAACCGGAACATGCGATTGAGCCCTTCGGAGCGGAAATCCACAGTGGTACCGCCTAGCACCTGCATGTGCTTGTGCTGGACCACCACCTTGGCGCCATGGCCTTCGAAGACATCGTCGTCTTCGCCGATCTCGTCGGCATAGTCCATGGTGTACATATAGCCGCTACAGCCGGACTTGCGCACGCCCAGTCGCAGCCCCAGACCATGCCCTCGCTTAGACAGCTGCTCCTTGATACGGCCTGCGGCCGCTTCGGTCAGCTCGAGCCCTTCGGATTCGAGAATTGTGTCGCTCATAACACTATCGTCCCAGATTGATCATGGCATTGGCTAATGCATCGATCGCCAGTGCCCCAGCGTAGCGCTGCGTCGGGCTTAGAGCCAAGGCTCTTTCAAGCTCCCTGACGCTTAGACTACGAGCGTTTTCAATCGTTTCGCCAGTCACGCGCTGGCAGGTCCAGTCCGCTGCGGCAATCACGGGCGGCGGACCGAAGGCACCGAACGCCGCGCGCAACCGCTCGTCGTCCGCGATTGCCAGAAAGATCCGACAGCGCGCATCCGCCCCCGGCGTTTCACCGAAACCGCTCGCCGGCCAGTCGTCGACATTGCCGACCGCATACGCGGGCTGCAGAAATCTTGTCGTGACCTCATCCACTATGCCTGCCTCGTCAACTCCGGTCAGGCCGCAGCCGCCAGCGCGCGCAATCGCTGTACCTCGGCAACGAAGCGCGCTGCGGCGGCATCGATGGCGACGGCGTCGATGCCCGGGCCAAGCGAAAAACGGATCGTGGCCGCAGCCTCGCGCGGCGCAACGCCCATGGCCCGCACCACATGCGAGGATTCGCCCTTGGCTGCACTACAGGCGGCCCCGGTGGACACCGCGAGCGCTGGCTCGCCCTCGGTCAGCCCGGCCAACAAGGCACCGCCGTGCACACCGGCCACGCTTACGCTTAGAAACGGCGCTGCGGTGGTCTCGGCGCGACCGTTGCGCCCGAGCCCGCCGAGACCTGCAATCGCCGACCACAGCCGCTCGCGCAGCTCGGCCCATTCCGGCTGCAGCAACAGTCCCTGCTCGACCGCCCAGGCCGCCGCGGCGCCGAAGCCCACGATTTGATGGGTCGGCAACGTGCCGGCTCGCAGGCCGCGCTGTTGGCCGCCGCCCAGAATCTGGGGCGCCAAACCGGCTCGCGGGGCTCGCCGTCGAACATACAGCGCCCCGATGCCTTTCGGACCGCCGATCTTGTGCGCGGATAGCGACATCAGCGCGATCGGCGTGGTCGCAACATCGATCGCCAGACGGCCCAGGCTTTGGGCGGCATCGACATGTAGTGGCACGCCGGCTTCGGCACAGCGCGCCGCGATCGCCGGAATATCGTGGACCACGCCGGTTTCGTTATTGACCTGCATGATCGAAACCAAGTCCGGCTGTTCGGCCAGCGCCGCATCGAGCTGCGCATGATCGATCGCGCCGTCGCCGTCGACCGCCAGCCAATCCACGCGTACGCCCTGCCGTGCCAGCGCCTTCAATGTATCCCGCGTGGCCGGATGCTCGGTGACCACGGACACAATATGCCCACCCTCACCGGCGAACTCCGCGACGCCGCGCAGCGCCAGGTTCGAGGCCTCGGTCGCGCCCGAAGTCCAGATCAACTCCCCGGGTGCCGCATTGATCAGACCGGCGACTTGCTCGGCGGCCTGATCGATCCGAGCGGCTGCACAGCGTCCCGGCGCATGCTGGGATGAGGGATTGCCAGGCGCCTCGACCAGCGCGGCCTGTATCGCCTCGGCGACCCCAGGCGCCAGTGGCGCGGTGGCCGCATGATCCAGATAGAGCGTCTCGAGCATGTCAGGCGTCGTCGGTAATACGCTCAATTTCCGGCGTGTCTTCATCCAGACGATCGGCCAACTTGCGCGTGAGCTTTTCCAGCTCATCCTGGCGCCGCTCCAGGGCGTCGATATGGTCGAGCATGGCATCAATGCCACGGGCCACCGGGTCCGGCATGTCCTGGCTCACGCCATACAACGAAAACCCAATGCGATCGGCGGTTTCCTTGCGCCGGTCCTCGGGGGTGCCGTCCTTGCATTTGACCAGCTTGGCCGGCACGCCGACTGCCGTGCAGCCGGGCGGCACTTCCTTGACCACCACGGCATTCGAACCAATCCGCGCTCCTTCGCCCACCGTGAACGGACCAAGCACCTTGGCGCCAGCTCCGACGACCACCTCGTTTTCCAAGGTCGGATGCCGCTTGCCCGGATTCCAGCTCGTGCCGCCCAGGGTTACGCCCTGATAGATGGTGCAGTCGTCGCCGATCACGGTGGTTTCACCAATAGTCACGCCAAAGCCGTGATCGATGAAAAAACGCCGACCGATTACCGCCCCGGGGTGGATCTCGATACCGGTCACCCAACGCGACAGGTGCGAAACGAAGCGAGCCACCCATTTCATATGGTGGTTCCAACACCAGTGCGCGATCCGATGCCACCACAAGGCATGCAGCCCGGGATAGGTGAAAATGACTTCCCAGATACTACGGGCCGCCGGATCGCGTTCGAATATCGCGTGCAGATCTTCTTTAAGACGAGCAAACATCGGCTTTTCCCAAACTTTAAAACGCCTTTACGGACGTTTTGCAGGCCGCCGGGCACCCGACGGCGCGCGGTCGTTTCATCGTTGTCACCCTATTTCGGGCCGAAAACGCTGGTATCAAGTGTACCGATGGCATCCAATGCCGGCGCAGCATCGCGGTCGCGACACGGCCCGAGCGGTCGTCTATGGCCAACAAGCGCATCGCGCTGCTACTCGGCTTGGTCATCCTTCGGCTTACGATTGGGCAAGCCGCGCGGATCCAGGGCCCGCAACGCGCCGCGCAGGATATTGACCTCGACCCGGTCGGGCGCGGCACGGTTGAACAAGCGCCGCAGGCGCCGCATCAGCATTTTCGGATCGTCCGGATCGAGAAAGCCGGCCGCGACCAACACCGCCTGCCAGTGCTGATACAGCCCTTCCATATCGGCGATCGCGACCGGTTCGTGTACATCGCCCGCCGAAATACCGTGCCCAGCAGCCACACGCAGTTCGTAGGCCACGACCTGGACTGCCGCTGCGAGATTCAAAGAACTGTATTCCGGATTGCTCGGTACCTGCAGATGCAGCTGGCAAAGATCGAGTTCGGCATTGTTCAGCCCGGCCCGTTCGCGCCCGAACACGAGGGCGACTGGCCCTTCGGCAGTCGTGGCGACCGCGCGCTCGGCTGCCGTGCGCGCATCGACCAAGGGCCACTGGGTCCGCCGGCTGCGGGCACTGGTGCCGATGGCCAGAACACAGTCGGCCAGCGCCTCGTCGAGGGTCTCGAATACGCGGGCGGCCGCCAGTACATCGTCGGCCCCTGAAGCCCGTGCGCTCGCCTCGGGATCGGGATAGCGCTCGGGCGCGACCAGCACCAAATCGGCCAATCCCATGACTTTCATTGCGCGCGCGGCGGCGCCGATATTGCCGGGGTGCTGGGCACCGACCAGCACGATGCGCAGGCGCGCAAGCGCGATCGGATCGGGCGCGTCGGCGGCAGCAGGCGTGGTATCGCTCATTTGAATCACAAACCGAAGGCATCAAGGCGCGCAGATGTTACGCTAACGCCCTTTTACGCGCCTGCCCATGCAACCACTCACCAACATCGCCGTCACCGCTGCGCGCCGCGCTGGGGATGTCATCCTCTCCTACTACCGCCGCGGTGAAACCGGCGAAGTCACCCGCAAGGGTGACAACGACTATGTGACCGAGGCCGACCGGCGCGCCGAAGCCACGATCATCGATACCATTCGCCGCAACTACCCGAATCATGCCTTTCTGGCCGAGGAGTCGGGCGAGATTGGCGATGCCGAGACGGTCTGGATCATCGATCCAATCGATGGCACCGCGAACTTCATGCGCGGCATCCCGCATTTTTCAGTCTCGATCGCCTGCCAGATCAATGGCGTGGTTGAGCATGCTGTGATCTACGACCCGGTCAAGGACGAACTGTTCACCGCCGATCGAGGCGCCGGGGCGACCCTCGACGGCCGGCGCATGCGCGTGTCCTCGACTGTGCGGCTGCGCGAGGCCATGCTGGCCTCCGGGTTCGCCTATCGCAAGGACCGCGATATCACGACCTACATGCCGGTCTACAACCGCATCCTGTCGGCCAGCGCACATATGCGCCAGCAGGGTTCGGCCGCGCTCGAGTTGGCCTATGTCGCCGCCGGACGACTGGATGGCTATTGGGAAATCGGGCTAGCGCCGTGGGACATGGCCGCCGGCATGCTGATGGTGCGGGCCGCCGGCGGTATCGCCAGCGATACCCACGACAACGATGCCAATCCGTTGGATACCAACAATATCCTGGCCTCGAACCCCAAGCTCTACCCACAGCTGTTAGACAAGATCGTCAAAACCCCGCGCGGCAGCTAAGCCCCGAACCGGGCCGCGCGGCTGGGTAGGGTCGCGCGGTCGCGGTGCATACCAGCCGTGCCCGCTCGCGCACCAGTCGCCCTTTCCCGGCCTTGATCAACGCCTGGCGCGGCTCAGCATGTCAGGCGAAGCAGGCCAGATAGGCATTGCGAGACCCTGCCCTGTAAATCTGGAATGGGCGCCTCGCCGGCCGTTGCCCCGACGCTATTGACGCGCCCGACTCAGACCCTGGTGCCGCAGCAAATCGTCGTCGAGCGACAGCCAGCGCCATGCCTCGTCGATGAAAGCGTGACATTGCGGACGATAGCGCTCCGGCTCGTCCATGACCCCGAGATAGAAATACAGCTCGCCCGGCAGGCCGGCGTCGCGATAGCCGATCGGTGAGCCGCAGCCACCACAGAACAAGCGTTCGACACCGGCGTGCCGACTATGAGCCTGGGGCCGGCCCTCCTCGAAGCTAATCCGCTCGGCCGCGAAGCCGACGAACACCGTGACCGGCGCGCCGGTGGCCCGGCGACAGTCCGCGCAGTGACAATAGGATACCGCCAGCGCTGGCGAATCGACCCGCCAGCGCACCGTACCGCAGCGACAGCGGCCGGTGGCAGGCGTGGTGTCAGTCGAGGCCATTGGCCGTCGCGATCAGCGCGTGACCTTGGCGGCCTTTTCGGCGTCTTCTTCCTTCGGCGGGAACAGATCGTGGGCATTGATCTTGAAGCCCAGCGCCAAGGCACTGGCCACGAAGATCGAGGAATAAGTCCCGGTTATGATGCCGACCAACAATGCCGCGGCAAAACCATGGATGACCGGCCCGCCGAGGAAGAACAGCGCGAGCAGCGTCATGATGGTCGTGCCCGAGGTCATCAGAGTCCGCGCCAGGGTCTGGTTGACCGAAGCATTGACGACTTCCTTGGGCGTGGCCTTGCGCATACGCCGGAAGTTTTCGCGGATCCGATCGAAGACTACGATCGTATCGTTGAGCGAATAGCCGAGTACGGCCAGCAGCGCAGCCAGCACGGTCAGATCGAAATCCATATGGGTGAGCGAGAACACACCCAGGGTGATCAAGATATCGTGGACCAGTGCAACTACCGCGCCTGTGGCCAGCTTCCAGTGGAAGCGGAAGATCACGTAGATCAGGATCGCGATCACGGTATAGAGCAGCGCCAGGCCGCCCTTGTTGATCAGCTCGTTGCCGACCTGCGGCCCGACGAACTCCACGGATTGCAGGCTCGCTCCGGAGGTTCCGGAATCGAGCGCGGCCATGACCTTGTCGCCTACTGTGGCCGGTTCCTTGCCACTGGTCGCCGGCAGCCGGATCAGCACAGCATCGGCACTGCCGAAATGCTGCACCGTACGCTGGTCGTAGCCGGCATCATCCAGGGCGGTCCGAACCTGATTGAGATTGGCCTCCTGCGGATACTGAACATGCACGACCACACCACCGGTGAAGTCGATGCCGAAGCTCAGCTTGCCGATCGCCAGCGAAGCACAGGAAATGAGAAGCACGACCGCCGACACGATGACGGCAAAGCGCGCCATGCCGACAAAATCGATCGAGGTATTGGACTTGATCAGACGCATAGTCGGTGAGTCTCCGCCGCCCTAAATGGAGAGCTTCTTGAGCCGCTTACGGCGGCCATAGACCAGATTAACGATGGCGCGAGTACCCACGATGGCCGTGAACATCGACGTCACGATGCCCAGGCTGAGAGTCACGGCAAAGCCCTTGACCGGACCGGTGCCGAAGCCGAACAGCATGAGCGCAGCGATCAGGGTGGTGATATTGGCATCGAAAATCGAGGTGAACGCTTTGTCGTAGCCGGTCTTGATCGCCGACTGCGGCGAATTACCGGCATCCAACTCCTCTCGAATACGCTCGAAGATCAGTACGTTGGCATCGACCGCCATACCGATGGTCAGCACGATACCGGCGATACCGGGCAGCGTCAGAGTGGCTTGGAGTAACGACAACGCTGCGACCACGAGCACCAGGTTCATGAACAGCGCCACATCGGCGATCAAGCCAAACACGCCGTAGTAGATCGCCATAAAGGCCACCACGACCAGGAAGCCGACCACGACGGCCCGCTCACCTTGGGCGATGTTGTCGGCGCCCAGGCTCGGGCCGATCGTACGCTCCTGCACGATATTGACTGGCGCGGCCAGCGCCCCGGCGCGCAGCAGCAATGCGAGATCGTGAGCTTCGCCACGCTGCAGCCCCGTGGTCTGGAAACGCTTGCCGAAGGCGCTCTGGATATTGGCCACACTGATCACCCGCTGGTCTTCGTGCTGGGTGGTGACCTTCTTGCCGTCTTCGTAGTGGGTCTCAAACCGGGTCTCGGTATAGAGCACCGCCATCGGGTCGCCGACGTGCGAAGACGTGATATCGAACATCTTGCTCGCCGCCTGACCGTCGAGCGTGACGAATACTGCTGGCTGATTGCTTTGCTGATCGAAACCGGCCGAGGCATCGACCAACTGGTCGCCCGAGGCGATCACGTCGTCGTCGAGCAGGATCGGCTGACCGTCCTTGCTGTGATACAGCTCGGTGCCTTCGGGGATATCGCCGGTCCGCTCGGCCTGCTGCGGGTTCTGGCCCTGGGCCACCAGCCGATATTCGAGGGTCGCGGTCTTGCCGAGCAGGCGCTTGGCCTGGGCCGTGTCCTGAACACCGGGCAGCTCGACCACGATCCGATCCTGGCCTTGACGCTGAACCAACGGCTCGGCCACGCCGAGTTCGTTGACACGATTGCGCAGGGTCGTGAGGTTCTGCTCGAGTGCGAAGCTGCGGATATCGTCGGCGCGGTTTTCGCTGAGTGTGGCCACGAGCGTGTTATTCGCACCTTGGGCCGGCTTGAACTCCAGATTGCCGAACTGATCGGGCAAGGCGTCCTCGGCCTTGTTCATCGACTCGGCATTGGGAAAGACCAGCTTGATCGCCCGGCCGTCGCGAAACGCCCGCTGATAGCGGATCGACTGATCGCGCAGATAGTGCGGGAGATCGCGCGCATAGCGATCGTAGGTATTATCAAACACCGTATCCATGTCGACCTGAAGCAGGAAATGCACGCCCCCGCGCAGATCCAGCCCCAGTGACATGGGTTTAGCATTGATCGCCTGCAGCCAGGCTGGAGTTGAGGGGGCCAGGTTCAATGCCACCGTGTAATCGTCACCCAGCTGTCGCTTCAACGCGCCGGCGGCCTTGAGCTGGGTATCCGTGTCGTCATAACGCGCCAGCAGTCGCCCGTCTTCGAGCGTCACGCTCTGGGCGCCCAGACTCGCGTTCGACAGGATCGTCTGTACGCGGTTTTCGAGCTGGGCCGTGGCGTCACTGCCATTGACCCGGGAAATCTGGACTGCAGGCTGCTCCCCGAACAAGCTGGGCAGTGCATACAGCATGCCCACTACCAGCACGACAACCAGCAGCAGATATTTCCACAGCGGATAACGATTCATAAGGCCCCGATCAGTCGCAAAACGCTAGGTCGCTGGCGCGGCCAGCCTACAGCGAGTCCATCGTGCCCTTGGGCACCACGCTGGTTACCGAAGATTTCTGGACCCGGACCTCGACGCCTTCGGAGATCTCAACCAGCAGGAAGTTTTCACCGACCTGCCGGATCCGGCCGGCCACGCCGCCGGAGGTCACGATCTCATTGCCTTTTTCGAGGCTGTCGATGAGTTTCTTGTGTTCTTTCTGGCGTTTCATCTGGGGCCGAATCACCAGAAAGAACATGATCGCAAAGAACACGACGATCATGCCGATGGAATAAATCGCGCTGCCGCCTTCGGCGCCGCCGCCCGACTGGGCATGGGCAAGAGGAATTAGGAAATCCATAGTTTTTTTGGCCCTCGTCAATGAATAACGCGGCTGCCGCCGCAGACAAGCCGCACAGTATGCCACAGGCCATGCGGCTGACCTGATACGTCGATTCGGTTAGTTCGAATAACCGCCGTGGGCGGCCTGTGGCGTACCGTGGCCTTCCGGCCCGGTGAAGAATTCGCGCATGAAGCGGTCGTAATCCCCGGCTTCGATCGCGCCCCGGATACGTGCCATCAGGCGCTGATAGTAGGCCAGATTGTGCCAACTGTTCAGGCGCGCAGCGAGAATCTCGCCGCAGCGATACAGATGATGCAGATAGGCCCGGCTGTAGTGGCGACAGGTATAGCAATCGCAGGCCGGATCGAGCGGCGACGTATCGTGCTTGTGGGTCGCGTTTTTGATCTTGACCACCCCGTCGTGGGTGAACAGATAGCCGTTGCGGGCGTTGCGGGTGGGCATGACGCAGTCGAACATATCCACCCCGTAGGCCACTGCGGCCACCAGATCGGCTGGCGTGCCCACCCCCATCAGGTAGCGCGGCGCATCCGCCGGCGCCAACGGCAGCACCCCATCGAGTACCGCGGCCTTGTCCTCCCAGCCTTCGCCCACCGAGACTCCGCCGATCGCATAGCCATCGAAACCGATCTCGACCAGCGCCGCCATGGACTCGGCCCGCAGATCGGCAAACACACTGCCTTGGTTAATGCCGAATAGCTTGTTGTCGGAATCGCCATGGGCAGCTCGACAACGGGCTGCCCAGCGCATCGACAGTCGCATCGAACTGGCGGCATCGTCTTTCGACACCGGGTAGTCGGTGCATTCATCCAGGCACATGACGATGTCGGAGTTCAGCGCATGCTGGACTTCGATCGAACGCTCGGGCGACAAGTATTGGCGGGAGCCGTCCAGCGGCGAACGAAAGGCAACCCCGTCCTCGGTCAGCTTGCGCATCTCGGCCAGCGACCAAACCTGGAAGCCGCCGGAATCGGTCAGGATTGGCCGCTCCCAGTACATGAAGTCGTGCAGGCCGCCATGAGCCGAAACGATCTCGGTGCCCGGGCGCAGCATCAGATGATAGGTGTTACCGAGCACGATTTCCGCACCGAGGTCGGTCAATTCCTCGGGGGTCATGCCTTTGACGCTGCCGTAAGTCCCCACCGGCATGAACGCCGGGGTCTCGACCGTGCCATGGGGCAGATGGAGTCGGCCGCGGCGTGCCTCGCCGGCGCGGCCCAGAGGTTCGTAAATCATGGCGGCGCAGTCTAGACGCGCAGACCGCTCGCGTCGATGGACGTGATTGAGTCGTTCACAATCCTATGGCTAGACTAAACGTGCACCCCACCCTATTCCGCCGGATCCGCTTCATGCCGCGACTCGCTCGTTGCCTCGGTCTATTCGTCATTGTTTCGTTGTTGGCAGCGAACACAGCAGGCGCAGCCCATGCTGCAAGCGCGGATCTACCGCGCCTGCGCGCCCTAGCGAAACAGGCCCAGGTGACCGCCCTGGTGGTTCGGCTGCGCGATATGCACACCATCGCTGCCATCAGCCCCGACCAGCGGCTGCGCCCAGCGTCGGTGAGCAAACTGTTTGCGGCCTCGGCGGCATTGCAGCAGTTTGGCCCAGACCACCGTTTCACCTCGCGTCTAGCCAGTACTGGGACGATTCGCAATGGCACGCTACATGGGGATCTGATCTTCGTCGGTGGCGGCGACCCGTCGCTGGACAATCGGCATCTGCACCAGCTGATCACCCGCTTAAAGGCTCGGGGGGTCGACCAGGTCACCGGCGATCTGGTCGTCGACGACGGGCTCTGGGGCGATGTGCCCTGTCTGACCCAAGACCGCTGTAGTGCCAAGCATCGCGCCTCGCATGCCTATAGCGCGCCGCTGTCTGCGGCCGGCGTGAACTTCGGCACGGTCGGCGCCACGGTTTATCCCGCCGACCAAGCCGGCCATGCCTCACGCGTGGTACTGCACCCGAACGACCTGCCCGGCTATTCGGTAGACAACGGCGTGGATACCGTCGCCCCAGGCGCCAAAGCCGGGCTGGCGGTCTGGCGGACCTACGACAGCGGCCGCTCTACCCTGCATCTGCGCGGTTCGCTGCCGGTCGACCACGACCCTTACGATGTCCAGCGCGCCGTGACCGGTGCCTCCGAGGAAACTGCTCGCGTGTTGTCGGCCATGCTGGCCAATGCCGGCATTCACGTTGCAGGCAAGGTCAGCACCCGCAGCGGCAACATCGATGCTGCCGGGCGTACATTGGCCCAGGTCAAAAGCGAATCTCTGGCCGAACAGCTCATCCCGATGATGGCTTATTCGAACAATTACATGGCCGACACGCTCACGCTCGACGTCGCAGCCAATAGCGGTTACAACCGGCCCTTGACACTGCCGCGTGCGGCCCAGGCACTCGAGTCGCTATCCGAACGGGCCAATGAATCCGCCTATGCAGGCCAGTCGCTGGGCAACGCCCGCTTCGATAGTGGCAGTGGATTGTCGTTGGGCAATAGTGTTTCGAGCCGGGATTTGGTGTCGTTGTTGGCCTATATGTTCCACCAGAATGCGTTGTTCCCGGCCTTCTACGGCAGCCTGCCGGTGCCGGTCTCGGCCCCGTCGCGCACGCTCAAACGTGGCAACTTCGATTTCGAAACGCGTCTCGTGGCCAAGACCGGCACCCTCAGCCAGCCGGTGACCGTGCGTGCCCTGGCCGGTTATTTCCGGCTCTCGGACGGCGGCTTTGCGGCCTACGGCATCATCATCAACGGCACCAAGCGCAACCGGCACCTGTCCTATCATCAAACCGTTACGGCCTACCAGAACGATCTCGAAGCGATCCTGGCAAATTATTGATCGACTGGCGTGTCACTTACCTGGGGTACAGCCTGCCCAGCGCGCGACCAGCCTAGTCCAGGCCGGCCGGTGCCCGGGTTGCTGATCGGCTCGCTGGCACCGTTCCGAGCAGCCGAGCAAAATCGAGTCTTTCGCCGAATGGCCGGTCGCAGGTATACTCCGCACGTCGCCGTGCCCGGGTGGCGGAACTGGTAGACGCGTCGGACTCAAAATCCGATTCTGGTGACAGAGTGCGAGTTCGAGTCTCGCCCCGGGCACCATCCCTTTTATCAGGGATATGCACAGACATGAAAAGCCCGCATGCCTCGGCATGTCGGGCTTTTTTTTGACCCGCGCGAGTCGTGCGGTGCGATACAGCCAGCGGCTGTTCCGACAACGGCGTTCTGTCTGCCAGCGCAAGCCGCCGAACGCACGCTGTTTTGAATCGGGCAGGCCATCTCAACCCGATCGACGGCATGCTATTCCAGCGGCCGCGTATCGCCGCGCCGATCACCTGGCACCGCATCGCAGCGTGAGTTTCGAGGAGTTTTGCATGCCGGATGACATTCAGTCCGCCACACCACAGGATCTACCGGAAATCGCCCGCCTCAAAGTCGCGATGTTCGAAGAAAACGGGCATGGCCACTGGCTGCACGACGATATACAGGCTCTCGTGGTCGCCGATTACGCGCAGCTTTATCAGCGCGGCGACGCCGTACACTGCATTACCCGCCAGCACGGCACGATCACTGCCATGGCAGGCGCGTTCATGAAGTCCGACCTGCCCTATCGCTATTTCCGCGAATCCCGCTACGGCTTTATCGGCGATGTCTATACGCTGCCGGCCTATCGCCACCGCGGCCTTTCCTCGGCTCTCGTCGACGCTGCCCTCGACTGGCTGCAAACCCAGCCGATCGAAAAAGTGCGCCTGCTGGCCTCGGATTACGGCCGGGCGATATATGAACGCATCGGTTTTGAACCGAGCGCCGAGATGGTTCTTGAGCTGGCCGAACGCCGCCGGCTGAGTGGGCGTTGAGCCCAGCGACAGCCTGGCGTACCTGCTTGCGCGACGGACCAGCTTGGCTTTGCCCCAGGCCAAGGCGTTCGTTCGCCCTGGCCGAGCGTCAAGGCGCAACCGACCCGAACCGCACATCGGGCTGCTAGAGTCGCGCTCGTATGCCGCTAACCGAGTCCGACGGCTGGCCCTGGGGCCCGGGTTTATTTGAGCGCACTGCGGACTGGACGAATCGACATGTGGTTCGTAGTCTGCGCATCGACAGGTCCTGCCTATCCCATCTGAAGTTTTCCAGACTGCCTAGACGACCCAGCGCAGACTCGGAGCGCCTATCGCCCCGCTCGGTAACCGTTGCGCTGGCCACACCGGCTCATAGCGATCCGAGGAATCCGGTCGGCGATTGGGTGTCTCAGACCGGTGTTTCCCCGTTCCACGAACCTGCTCGTTCAATACTATGGCTCATAGCTCTGCAACAGCGTCATCCGATAGCGCCTCCGATAGCGGCCGCGCCCGGCCCCGAAAACCGCAGATGACGATCGACAGCCGTCTCGATTCGGATTGTCATCGGCTCGGCGCGATGGATCGCGCGAGCGTGTTGCTGCATCGTCAGGCAGCGGTCGGCTGGCTGATTCTGGTCCCCGACACCGATGCGCTCGATTGGCACGAACTCGACGATGCCGAATACCAGCGCGTCAACGATCAAATTCGGGAATTATGCGGCTGGGCTGCTGAATGGTTTTCGGCCGACAAGATGAATGTGGCAACGCTGGGCAATGAAGTCGCCCAGATGCATATCCATATCATCGCCCGGCATCGCAGCGATGCCTGCTGGCCAGCGCCGGTCTGGGGGCGCCTGCCCGCCGACGGCCCCGCTTACGAGACCGCCACGATCGAGGCCATCCGTGCGGCACTCGGACAGCACCTGAATCTCGTGCCCTACTCGGATTGAACATGACCCACGAATCACACGACGAACTCGAGGTCCGGATCGCCTATCAGGACCATACGATCGAACAGCTTAGCCAGCAGCTCTACGAGCAGGCACGCCAGATCGAACGGCTGGCCGAACGCTGTCATCAACTCGAACAGCGGGTCCAGCGACTGGCCGAGGGCGAGTCCGAAAGCGCCGATCAGGCGCCGCCGCATTACTGAGAGCCCGGCCTGTGGCAGCCCACAGGCCGAACCTCGGAGCAGTCACTAGAGCTGGATGCGACCGCCGCCCTGGCCGCCGCCGCCAAAGCCGCCCTGGCCACCGCCTTGGCCAGGGACCTGGATCTTCTGGCTCTGCTGACGCTGCATTTCTTTGAGCTCGTCGATCGCCTTTTCAGCTGCGCTATTGACGGCATCCGGGAATTTGTCGATCGCGGCCGACAAATTTTCCGCTTCCAGATCGAAGGACAGCGGCAGGCTGCCGGCTGGCGTCATCAGGCTCGCCGAACCTTCATAGCGCACGTCGCGCGAGTCGTCGTCTTCGCCCTCGCGGGTCACCGGAATCAGCTTGCGGATGCTGCCCACCTTGAGATCCGTATAGGATTCTTCGCGGAACATGTTGTCGGCATCGATCTGGATTTCGGGCATGTTTTCAGCCATGGTCATTCTTCCTTGTCTCTTAAAACTGGTGACCAAGGATAACAGCGACGCTGACCGCAATGGCGGGCTTGTATGCGTTGCTGTCAGCGGCCCGAATCCAGTGCAGCCCGTACCCGCTGCTGCAACGCCTGCTTGAAGTGGTCGCGCAGCGTGTGCGCGGCCACCTGCCGGCTAGGCCCGGTCGCCAACTCCTGCTGCATGCCCTGATAGACCAGCCGGGCCGAACCGCCCTCGGCCGGCATGACCAGCAGACTGGTCGTGGCAGCCGCGGACATCGCAGCACCGGCCTCGTCGCTCTGCTGGCTGACCAGCACCATCAGGCGCAACACCTGCACGCCGGCCGGCAACGCATCGTCGTCGGTGGTCAGCACGGCGCGGCCGGTGGGCGAAATCACTTCCCGGGCCATCGCCTCGATCAGATCATCCGGCAATACGGCCTGGCTTTCGGCTGTGCCCCTGATCTCCAGATACAACGGCCGAGAGATATCGCCCGTCGTGTCTTCGGCGGCCGGTGCAGCACCCGCCGCACCGACAACAAGCGCCAGCACAACCGTCATTGCAACAGCTGCGCCAGACCATAGCCCTCGAACCACCATGCGATGCGCTAGCCGGTATTGCGCATGCCGGCTGCGATCGCGTTGATCGAGCGCAGCACCGGATCCAGCCAGACGCGATCGCCGGCTTCACGATAGCGCGTAAGGGCTGCGATCTGGATATGGTTGAGCGGATCCAGATACGGCCGGCGCCGATCCAGCGAGGTCTGCAACACCGGATCGTCATCGAGCAGCTTGGGTTCGCCGGTGATCGCCAGCAGCCCCTTCACAGCCCGATTGTATTCGGCGTGAATATAGTCAAAGACATGGGCATGCTCGTCAGCCAGGCGGGCATATTCTGCGGCGATCGGCATATCGGCCTTGGCCAGCGACATCTGCACGTTGTCGATGATGGTGCGGAAATACGGCCATTCGCGATACAGCCGCTGCAACTCTTCGGTCTCTACCCCGGATTCGGTCAGCGCCGTGCCCAGGCCGAGCCAGCCGGGCAGCGTATGCCGCGACTGGGCCCAGGCGAACACCCAGGAGATCGCCCGAATCGAGGATTTATCCAGCTTGGCCTGGGACGGGCGCGAGCCCGGCCGCGAACCGATATTAAGCGCGCCGATCTCGGCGGTCGGTGTCGCCGCCTGGAAGTAATCGAAAAAGCCTTCGGTATTCTCGGTCAGGTCGCGATAGAAACTCTCGCCGCTGTCGGACAGCCGCCCGGCCACCTCTGAAAAATCGGCATCCGAGGCCTGGGTGCCGCTGGCCTTGAGGGTACCGGTCACCCCCAGGGTGAGCTCGTGCACCGCGGTTTCCGGATTGCTGTACTTGGCGAAGATCATCTCACCCTGCTCGGTGAACTTGGTCTTCGACCGCACTGTGCCCGGCGGCTGGCTCAGAATCGCCTGATGGGTCGGGCCGCCGCCGCGGCCAACGGTGCCGCCACGGCCATGGAACAGCACGCAGTCCACGCCGTGGCGCTCGCACAGGGCCACCGCTTCCTGCTGGGCGCGGTACAGCTGCCAACGCGAGGTCATGATGCCGCCATCCTTGCAGGAGTCGGAATAGCCGAGCATGACTTCCTGGCGCAGCCGGCCATCGGCGCCCCCGGCCTCGACGAAGGCGCGGTAGTGGTCGTTGGCCAGTAGCTTGTCCAGCACCGGTTCGATGTGTTCCAGATCAGCCACGGTCTCGAACAGGGGCGCAATCGCCAGCGGCGGCGCCTCGCCGGCCGGGTCGTAGACCCCGGTCATGCGCATCAGCCAGACCAGGGCCAACACGTCCGACGCACTATGGGTCATCGAGATCACATAGCTGCCGAAGGCAGTGTTGCCGAGGGTACGCGTGAACTCGCGAACCACGGACAAACTTTCCAGCGTATCTTCGACTTCAGAAGACACATCCACGCGCCCGATTTCGGGCATATGCTCGCGCGACAGTTCGCGGTTGAGCACTTCGATCCGGCCGGCTTCATCCAGCGATGCGTAGTCGGCCTCGATGTCGAGCGCCGACATCAGCTCCTGGAGGCACTGGGTATGGCGGGTCGATTCCTCGCGTAGATCCAGCCGCGCCAGATGGAAGCCGAAGGTCTCGACCAGACGCTGCCAATCCTTGATGTGGTCGTTGGCGATCGCCTCATCGCCGTGCTCGATCATCGACTCCCGCATGATGCGGATATCGTCGATCAGATCGGCGGCCGAGATATAAGCCAGCGGCGGCCGTTCGCTGCGCTCGGCACGTAGCCGCAGCTCAGTCTGGATCTGGTCGACCATCGCCGAAATTCGCCGGCGCATAAGATAAAGCTTGCGGCGATACGGCTCGGCCGCATAGCGCTCTGGGCGCATGCCGGTATGCGCGGCGATGCGTTGTTCATCGGCTTCCAGCGATGCCCAGAACTCGTCGCTGGGCTGGCACCAGCGCGCTGAGAACGCCAGCCGGCTGGACAGTTCGTCGATCCGCCGCAGATATTCCGACAGAATCTCGCGCGACTGCAGACGCAGCGCATAGCGGGTTTCGCGGGCGGTCACATACGGGTTGCCGTCGCGATCGCCGCCGATCCAGGAGCCGAAGGTCAGCACCGGCGGCACATCGACTTTCTCGCCGTAGCTGTTGGCGATCGCTTTTTCGAGGTTGCGATAGATCTGCGGCACGCTGGTGAACAGCGAGGCCCGGAAATAGTACAGCCCGTTGCGAATCTCGTCTTCGACAGTCGGCCGTGAGCCCCGTAGCTCCTCGGTTTTCCAGAGCACCTGGATATTCTGACGAATATGTTCTTCGATCTCGCTGCGCTTGAGCTCGTCGGGATGGCCGAAGGCGAGTTCGTGGAACCACTCGAAGATACGTCGCAGCGCATCGAGCACCGCACGCGGCTTGGCCTCGGTCGGGTGGGCCGTAAACACTGGGATGAACGCCAGCTCTTCGAGACTGGCCATCGCCTCGTCCAGCGATACCCCCCGGGCGGCCATATCGGCGAAAGTCCGGTTGAACGAACCCAGCCACTGTGGATTGCCGTCTGCCGCCAGCCGGCGCCGCGTCCGATGCGCATGCAGCTCTTCGAGCAGATTGGCGAGGTTGAAATAAATCGTGAAGGCACGGGTGACCTCGGTCATCGTTTCCGCCGATAGCGAATCGATCACCGACATCAGGTGGGCGCGCTGCTGGTCGTCGTCGGCTTCGCGCAGCGAAATGAATCCGCGCCGCAGGGTCTCGACCGTATCGAAGACTTCCGAGCGGGCCTGTGACTGCAGCACAT